>JBKQRG010000453.1:0-47738 GCA_052144015.1 Desulfomonilaceae bacterium | reverse complement strand
ACACCGCCGGCGTCTATCAATTCATGGCTCCCTTCGTCGTCCCACATCCTCAAGACCCTCCGGTGTCCAGCAACCCCGGTTGTGGGTAAGGATCAGCGTCAAGGGAGGGGGATTTGGAAACCCTCTCCCCTGGCGGGAGAGGGGAGGGAGAGGGGGAGTATGAAAGCGCAATTTCGCATTTAAAGTTAGCGCATATGAGGGTCTGGGGAACCCTTTTTTGCAGAAAAAAGGGTTCCCCGGAAGTCTCTTCAAAAAAAATCTTGGGCTGGACACATTACCCCGAAATCGCTATTCTTCTCCAATCAATACTTCCGTGGACAAGCAGTGACTGACCAGAATCTCACACCCATGATGCAGCAGTACCGGGAACAGAAGAAACGCCATCCCGACGCGATCCTGCTGTTCAGGATGGGTGATTTCTATGAAATGTTCTTCGATGACGCGAAAACAGCCTCTAAAATATTGGATATTGCTCTCACCACGAGAGACAAAAACAAGGAAGGAAGCATTCCGTTGTGCGGATTCCCGCACCATGCCGCGTCCGGCTATATCTCGCGCCTACTCACAGCCGGTCAGCGGGTGGCTGTATGCGATCAAATGGAAGATCCTCGACAGGCCAAAGGGATTGTTCGCCGCGAAGTAACCAGAGTTCTCACTCCTGGGTTAACCGAGGAGCCCGGGATTCTCAAGGCCGAAGAGAACCACTTCGTTGTCGCCGTGGCGGCCAAAGGCGATCAGGTGGCATTGGCGGCCTTTGATCTTTCCACAGGCGATTTGCAGGTGACCCAAACTTCGGATGTTTCGCTCGCGTCACAAGAACTGAGGCGCTTGGAACCTAAAGAGGTTCTGTTTCCTGAGCATTTGTCCGGTAGGGAAAATCTTCAAACATTTCTGGACGAATCATTTTACGTACATCCTGTTGAGGACTGGATGAGCGATCTCCGCAGCTGTGGCGAGGGTCTTCGGGAGCAGTACGGGGTACAAAATCTTGAGGGCTTCGGACTAACTGACGACTCGCCGTTGACCATCGCGGCCGGAATCATTATCAACTACGTCAGACAGACAAGGTCTTATGCGCCGGCGCATATCAAACCGCCACGCGTGTATCACCTTGGCAATTACATGGTCCTGGATCACGCAACCCTGAGGAACCTTGAAATATTCAAGAACATCAAAGATGGAACCACCACGGGAACTCTTGTTAAACTTCTGGATCGCACTGTTACGGCTATGGGCGCTCGCCTTATGCGGCAATGGATCGCTTACCCGCTGCTGGACGTGGATGAAGTTTTTCGGCGCAGTGAAACCGTAGAGGCGCTGGTGGAGAGTACAGTCTTGAGGTCTGAGCTACGGAGTGTGCTCAAGGAAATGGGAGACCTGGAAAGAATATCAGGAAAAATCTCCCTCAAGAGCGCCAACCCCCGAGATCTGGTCCAGCTACGCACTTCGGCTGAGCAGATACCGGCTCTGATAAAGCTGGTGCAGGACCTCAACACTGACTTGGCTGACAATTTCCGGCAGATGGATGATTTATCTTACGTGGCCCATGCGATCAAATCAGTGTTGGTGGATTCCCCGCCCTGGAATATGAAGGATGGAGGTATAATCAGGGACGGGTACAACGAAGAATTAGATGAATTGCGCGGAATTAGTCGAAGCGGGAAGCAATGGATCGCGAATATCGAAGCCCGGGAAAGAGAAGCGACAAACATCCCGAATCTGAAAGTAGGATATAATCGTGTATTCGGGTATTACATAGAAATCACCAAGACCCACCAAAATAAAATACCTGGGACCTACATCCGTAAACAGACACTGGTAAACGCAGAGCGATACATTACCGAAGATTTGAAAGAATATGAGCTGAAGGTCCTTAACGCGCAGGACAGGATTATTGAACTGGAAGGCGAAATCTTTGACCTACTCCGGCACAGACTCCTGGAAGTAATTCCAAGAATTCAGGCCACCGCAGCGGCAATAGCTACTTTGGACGTGCTCGCATCACTCTCCGAGATAGCTGCTCTCCGAGGGTATATGCGTCCGGAGATTCATCGGGGGGATGAGATCCGGATCGTTGACGGTCGCCATCCAGTGGTCGAGACTTTTGAGCATGGAGAATCCTATGTCCCCAATGATGTACTGCTGAACCGATCATCCGATCAGATATTGATCATTACCGGACCTAATATGGCGGGTAAATCCACCTATTTGCGGCAGACCGCGCTGATTGTGATCATGGCGCAGATGGGCAGCCTCGTTTCCGCAAAAGAAGCATCCGTGGGAATAGTGGATCGGATTTTTACAAGGATAGGGGCCGCGGATTACCTCGCTTTCGGTCAGTCGACATTCATGGTCGAAATGAACGAAACCGCGGAAATATTGCACAGTGCAACTGACCGTTCCCTGGTTCTTTTGGACGAAGTTGGCCGAGGAACCAGCACATTCGATGGGTTGTCAATAGCCTGGGCGGTCACCGAGTATCTTCATGATAAAGCCGATGGCGGGCCGAGAACGCTTTTCGCTACGCATTATCATGAGCTTGTGGACATTGCTCGAGTTAAGTCCAGAGTTCGGAATTACAATATAGCCGTGAGGGAATGGGAAGATCGGGTAGTGTTTCTCAGAAAAATAGTCCCCGGTGGTTGTAGTCGGTCTTACGGCATACAAGTTGCTAAATTGGCGGGCATCCCTGATTTTGTAATTCACCGAGCCCGCGAGATTTTGTCCGGCCTGGAAAAAAATGAATTGGATTTGAGAGGAATTCCTGTGATCGTAGGTGGGCCCAATGGTACAAATCAGTCCGTATCCGCATTTCAGCCGGAACTGTTCGGAAACCCTGGCCATGAAATTGTAAAAGATTTGGAGCAGATGGATATTGACAGTCTCACTCCGCTGGAGGCGCTGAATCTGCTAGCTCAGTGGAAGCAAAAAATTTAATTGTTGGCCCTTCAATGGCAAGTTGGATAAATAAAGTTTAACATCATAATTTCATTTTATCTCCCCTTAATTACGTTTGAATTTATTGTCAATTTGTGGTATCTTCTATCGCGATGGGAGATCCTCTGTTGATCTCTATCTCCAGGAGGAAGAAAACATGTTAAAGTCGACAAAGCTAATTCTCGTAGGCCTTTTAGTAATTATTATTGCCTCGCCTGCATCAGCATACGTCGCCTATGAAACTCATGCCTCATTTCTTGAGACCGTCACACGAGATATCCTGAAGCTGCTCCCCAGAGCCATGGGCTCTTACATTTATAATAATCGATACGATTTTATGCGCGGGATGACTTTCATGACGCGTGATGTTCGCGTGGATTTGAAAAATAAAGACCTTGAAGAGATAAGACGAGAAGCATATGAACGCTTAATGAGGGACATACCTTTCTGTACGGAAGCCTTCAAAGGCGGTGAATTGAAGCTAGACACATCCGCGACCAACATCGCCGGCCGGTTAGGCATGATTGCATTTTCCATTTACCTGGTAAAAATACCTGCGTTTCCGGATGTTGAATACTTGGACAAGTTTTCAATGGCTCTGGACGAAATTATAGTGGAAAACCTTATCGATCTTTGGCTTTTCTATGATGGATATGGAGATTTTCATTCATTAGGTGAACTCATGGAAAGGCTAACACCCGAAGACATGCCTAGATTTAGACACGTTCGAAACGACAGCTTTGCGGCCATAATGAAAGAAGATCCTTTTGTGATGTTTCGTGCGCCGGACAAATTCAATCGAATGATGTTGCTAACGGATGTGGATATAAATACCGTTTACAACAATATAATTAATGATATCTTGGACGCCTTTGTATTTATCTGGAAATGTTCCGGCATGGACCTGGCTCATCCATCGTATGCCGCGCCGCCTGGCACAATCATAACACGGGCCAGCCGGCGGGCCATGCTTTCCGGTGGAGTTCTTTCGCGATCCGCTCCGCTTCCTGCTCGCCAGCCTGAACTCGGAGCTCCGGCAGAGGAGGCCGAAGCTGTTCCCGGGACAGAGTCTGCTCCAGGAGAAAGAGGGCCGGAGGCTGAACCTGGCGGTGGCAGGTAGATCAAAGCGTGTGCGGGATTTCGCGTTAATTCGCCAACTATTTATTTTTCGATTGCCGGTCTGTTGTAAAAGAATTCTCTGAGGACAGGCTAATTGAAATGTGTTCCATATCGTGCCGATTGTTAGGATTCATCTGGGACTAGTATCCATTCAGTTACACGGGGACTCGCTCTGTCGTGCGATGAGTAAAACGACGAAACAGTCCCGTAAAACTGGAGATTGCTTTCGTTCGCTCGCAACCACGTTTCCTTAACGAAATATGTTTCGCAAGCAAGTGAATGATTTGGGGAACTGTGTATTGCTTCAGTTACGCGGGGGCTAGCTCTGTCATTGCGAGGAGCGTTAGCGACGTGGCAATCCCCGAACTTTGGGAGATTGCTTCGCTTCGCTCGCAATGACATGACCGTACCAATTGGTTTCACAGCCTTTCCCAGACGTAACTGAACGATTACGGGGAACTGTCCGGTTTTAGCTTGACACACTCCATAAGTTTCAGTAACATTGTGCGATTACCAACTAGTACTAAAGCGCACGCAAAGGAGCGCATGTATATGGCCGTGAAAATCCGTTTGGCGCGCTACGGCGCAAAAAAGAAACCATTCTACCGAGTCATTGCGGCAGATACCCGATATCCTAGAGATGGTCGATTCCTCGAAGTGCTGGGAACTTATGATCCTCGGAATAAAACCGCTGGCGTCAATCTTAATCTGGAGGCAATCCGTACGCGGGTCTCGCGGGGGGCTGAGATATCGGACAGCGTGCGCCGAATCATGAGGCATTCTAAAGGCGCGGCAGTAACCCAGGAGTAAGCAGTAGATAGGCCCCGCAGTTGGCCCCGTGGGGGTTCATTTTTTTGATAAAAGAGGGGACCGCTATGAAGGAATTGATCGAGTACATTGCCAAAGCGCTTGTGGACCATCCTGAGGAGGTGTCGGTCTCCGAAGTGGAAGGAGAGATCACTTCTGTAATAGAGTTGAAAGTAGCCAAGAACGACCTCGGTAAAGTTATTGGCAAGCAAGGTCGGACGGCAAGGGCCATGCGCACCATTCTTAGTGCAGCTTCCACTAAAATCAGAAAAAGGGCTGTCCTGGAAATTTTAGAATAATCTGCGATTCAGACGGCCGACGGAAAGGAGACCGCGTTTCCCCGGAATTCCAAAATAAACTATGTTCAGCAACAGACTCATTGTGATCGGACAAACGGTTAAAGTATTTGGAATTAAGGGGGAAATTAAAATCAAACCTTTCACGGAATCCTTTGAAATTTTTGAACGATCTCCTGCTCTGGTCTTTGGTGAATCCCCCCATAAAGTTTCGAGAATACGGATACATAAAGGAGCGGTGCTCGCATCCCTCGAAGGGATAGATAGTCGTGAAAAGGCCGCGGAGCTAGTCGGGAGACTAGTCAAAACAGAAGATAAGAATCTCCCGCCTAAAGAGGAGGACGAATATTATTGGTACGAATTAATAGGCATGAAGGTAACCACCGTCGCTGGGCGTGATCTCGGGGAAGTTACGCAAATTACGCCTACCGGAGCCAATGACGTGCTCCATGTAACTAACGCGACTCGGGAGATTTTGTTGCCGATGACGGATGAGGTGGTAGTGCATGTCGATACGGAAACGAATAAAATGATCGTGGACCCTCTCGAAGGGTTAATCCCCGATGATTGATATTTGTGTCCTGACGATATTTCCTGAGATATTCGATTCGTTTCTTCGTTTTGGCAATCCGGCGCGTGCCATAGAAGCCGGCATTATCACTATTGAAACAGTGGACCTACGGGAGTTCACATCAGACAGACACCGCACAACTGATGATTATCCTTATGGCGGCGGGACGGGTATGATTATGAAGCCCGAGCCGGTGGTAGCCGGAATCAGGGAACTTCGTAACTTAATGAAGAAACCCGCAGTCCTGCTTATGACTCCGCAGGGAAAATTGTTCAGTCAGTCAATAGCGGAAGACCTGGCCGAAAAGGAAAGCCTGGTCATTGTTTGTGGACGATATGAAGGTATTGACGAACGTATCCGCGCTTTTGTGGACGATGAGATTTCAATAGGCGATTATATAGTGTCAGGGGGCGAAACCGCCGCTATGGTAATAATCGATGCTGTAACAAGGCTTATACCGGGAGTTATAGGCGCGGATAGCCATAGTTGTGGGGAATCTTTCTATAATGGCCTGCTGGAATATCCGCAGTATACAAGGCCGCGTGTCTTCGAAGGAATTGAAGCGCCGGAAGTTCTGTTGGAAGGCCATCACGAAAAAATCCGGCGATGGAGAAAAAAAATGGCTTTGGCCAAAACCATGGTCAAACGCCCTGATTTGCTAAAAAACCGAACCTGGACTGTCGAGGAAAAAGAGTTCCTTCGGGAAATCCAGTCGGAAAGCCATCTTATACCTACGGAGAAGAATCATGGATATGGTGAGAATGATTGAACAGGAACAGATGAGGGGGGATATCCCGGACTTTCGCACTGGCGACAGCGTGAAAGTCCATGTGAAGATAGTGGAAGGCGCTCGTGAACGAATCCAGGTTTTCGAGGGAGTTGTTATCGCCCTGACTCGGAAGAGCTCCAGGACGAGTTTTACGGTCAGGAAGATTTCTTATGGAATTGGGGTCGAGCGAGTTTTTCCTCTGCATTCTCCGATGATCGACAAAGTAGAAGTCGTTAATCGGGGCCGAGTCAGGCGTGCAAAGCTCTATTATCTCCGCAAACTCAAAGGTAAGGCTGCGCGCATCAAAGAACGAAGGGTGGTTTCGTAGCAGACTGAGGGGATGACTGCCCCACCCTTTAAGCAGAGGCTGCATCCCCGACGTTCTTACAGCGCTTGTCACTCTGTACGATGACAATTATTGATGTGCAGGCGCTTTTACGTAATTCGAATTGTGCCTACGTGTTCGTGCGCAACACCAATCCATATTAACTTACGCGCTACTCAAATCGCATAACTCGGTTGCCGCGGAATCCTAAGCATTCTCCAAAACAAAAACTTTCCAAAAATCTAATTTGATTATATAACCTCGTTCGAAAGAGCCTGACCAGATTTCGAACAATGGCCAAAAAGAAACAAGCGCCTAATCTAACCCGGCCGAGCAGCCGATTTGAGGATCAAGCTGCCGCTGAGGGAGCTTCTAGGATCGCCGGCATAGACGAAGCAGGGCGAGGACCTCTTGCCGGACCGGTAGTCGCGGCGGCAGTAGTGCTGTCTTCCTACGATCTTATTCCCAACCTCAATGACTCTAAGCTGTTAACCCCCGCTCAACGAGAAGATTTGTATTCCCTAATTAAGGCCCATGCAGTGGGAATAGGTATCGGGATGGCCGATGTGGATGAGATTAATGAAATAAACATCCATCAAGCGACTCGCAGCGCAATGTGCCAAGCTGTTTCCCGGATCAAGCCTCTGCCTGATTATTTGCTGATCGACGGAATCATAAAGCTGGATATGGAATTGCCACAACTCAGTATTATTAAGGGTGATCGACTTTCTTTTTCCGTTGCCGCTGCCGGCATAATGGCCAAAGTTACGCGAGACAAAATTATGATGGAGCTGCATGAAATATTCCCTGAATATGGTTTCGATCGCCACAAAGGATACGCCACGCGTGAGCATAAAGAGGCCATTTTGCGACATGGTCCATCACCTGTTCACCGGCGATTCTTTAAAGGCGTGAGGGACGAATTGGGTCCCTTGTTTTCAGATCTCGTCTAAGATGCCTCTCTCGGTCGGCAATTCTGATGAACACCACTTCTGTAGATTCAATAGAACGTGAACTGACCCTTCTTGTCTCTTCCGATGATCCGGATGTGATGCTGAGCAAGATCGGCGAAATGGTTTCGATAGATGATTACATATTAGGGCGAGCAGGCTCGTTTCTAATAAGAGACTATTACTTTGATACTGCGGCAGGCGAATTATCCAGACAAAAATGGGCTTTGAGGATCCGGCGAGAAGGCGAACAAGTTTGGATTACGGTTAAAGGTCCTTCTCGAGAAAGCAAGGGTGGTATATTGGAGCGGACTGAAATGGAACTTCCATGGTCGCCGAAGGCTTTCGCCATTTTATCTAGTCTGCCGGTGACGCAAAGTTTATCTATTTCTCCATTCCAAAAGATTAGAACTCCGGGCGATGCTTTGGAGACCTTCATCAACGCGGGACTGATAGTAATTCAAAAACGGGATACGAGACGAGTTATTAAGCACATCCGACATATTATGACAAATCAGGTTATTGCTGAGCTAGCGCTGGATCGCGTTATCTATCATATTGATGATAAGGCTTTACGACATCATGAGATAGAAATCGAATCTAAAGGAAAAGAAGGCGTCTCTGTCGTACAACACATTGCTGAATATTTACTCAGATTGTATCCGGATGAATTACGAAAATGGCCTCATACGAAGTTCGCTACCGGTAGGGCAATTCAAGCGCTCTTGAGTGAAGAATCTTTCGAGAATACGCTTGGGCTCAATGATCTAAAAACCGCGTCTTATGGTTTGATTGAGAAATATCTAGCACGGGACGAGTGAAAATTGTACCGACAATTTGATTGACAGATCAATCACACATTGTTAGGAATGCGTTTATGCGACGCCAGTTTCAGTCCACAGTGGATTTAAAGAAAGAAAAGGAGGCTGCAATCTTTGATGCAGCTTGCCGCGTTATTCGCGAAAAAGGATACCACCAGGCGCGCATTACCGATATAGCGCAGGAAGCAGGGATTTCCTACGGGCTAGTTTATCATTATTTCAGAAGCAAGGCAGACCTTTTTGATTCGATTCTGAAAGAATGGTGGGGCGGCCTGTTTGCCATTATGGATCGCCTGGAGAACCAATTCGCCCCCGTGGAAGAAAAGCTGGCCGGAATAATAGGCTACTTTCTCGATCAGTACGAAAAGAGACCCGATCTAGTTCACATTTTTATTACTGAGATTTCGAGATCTTCGGCAAATCTGACCCCTGAACGAAAGGAAATGTTCAAGATATTTGGTGAAAAA
Organism: Desulfomonilaceae bacterium; assembly: GCA_052144015.1. Taxonomy (GTDB): domain Bacteria; phylum Desulfobacterota; class Desulfomonilia; order Desulfomonilales; family Desulfomonilaceae; genus DATJPW01. The sequence goes on along the minus strand of JBKQRG010000453.1, from coordinate 38,676 downwards.
ACAGAGAACATCATCAAAGACGGTCAATCTAAGAATGTCTTCAGAACGGATATCAGACCGAGATATCTTACTTACATATTCCTTGGCGCTATGGAAAGCTTCATTTCTATCCTTGTACTCGAAAACCGTCCATTGAAAGGGCGCCTGCAAAAACAGCGAATCTCCACCGCATTGCTAGAAGTCTTTTTAACGGGCGCGCGTTCGAACGAAACCTGATCACATCACATATTTCCAGGGCTTTCAGGACGTTTTTTTTGTCATGCCTTTTCCAATGCTTCCCGAATCGCAGTAAGCAATAACAGTATGTTTTCCGGTCTGCTGTTAAATCCCATCAGCCCAATGCGCCAGACCTTGCCGGCGAGTTGCCCCAGCCCTGCTGCTATTTCTATATTGTAATTCCGAAGCAGATAACCGGCCACGGACTTGCCGTCTACGCCTTCAGGAATCAGGGCAGTGGTGAGGCTAGGTAAACGAAAATCCTTCTCGACGTGGCACTTGATCCCCAATTCTTCCAGTCCCTCCCACAGCATTTCAGCATTGATTCGGTGTCGCTGCCACCGTTTTTCGAGGCCTTCTTCCGCTATGATACTCAATGCTTCCCTGAGAGCGTAATTCATATTCACCGGAGCAGTGTGATGGTAAATGCGTTCCACGCCCCAGTATTTTCCAACAAGAGTCATGTCGAGATACCAATTTGCGACTGGGGTCTTGCGATTGTTAAGTTTTTCCATCGCCCGGTCTCCCAGTGTCAACGGCGCAAGTCCTGGTGGACATCCAAGACATTTCTGAGAGCAGCTATACGCCAAATCGACATGCCACCGATCCAGTAGGACGGGAACTCCGCCCAAGGTTGTCACAGTATCCAGAAGCAGAAGCGCTCCGAATTCTCGGCAAAGCTTTCCGACCCCCTCCATAGGCTGCAAGGCCCCGGTGGATGTTTCACCATGAACCAGCCCCAAGATGGAGGGGCGGTTTTTTTCGAGGGCCGCGCCGATTTCTTCAAGGGTAAAGACTTGACCCCAAGGTTTTTCGATACGCCGAACGTCGGCTCCATAACGAGCGGCCATGTTACATAATCTTTCACCGAAATAACCATTAACTCCTATGAGCACCACATCACCGGGCTCAACGCAGTTAGCCAGTGTGGCTTCCATGGCCGCACTGCCGGTTCCGCTGACTGGAATCGTGAAAGCATTGTCTGTCTGCCACACATAGCGGATCAGCTCCTGGACTTCATTCATCAACTCGATAAATCTGGGGTCAAGATGCCCCAGCACATTCATAGACAGCGCTTGTAGCACTCTCAAATGAACATTTGCCGGGCCGGGGCCGAGTAAGAGTCTAGGTGGCAGATCAAGTTGGGGAACTTTGAATCGGTGAGAATCATCGGGCTGAGGAATCTTACTCTCCATGTTGGGGGCCTCCATACTGACCTTATTTCAGAATTTGTGCAAAAGGAGATGGACCGAAAGGTCGACCCCTGATCATACGCAGCTTGACGAAAGATTTCAACTGGGGTTGTGGTTTTTTCGAGGCGCTGTTATAGTCCGGCACACTGTGATTCTGAGAAACTTTTTCCCCTAGAATAAGTCGAAATCGGAAGATCTTTAAGTGTAACTCGGTGGTCAAGAATGTTGAGGCATACCTTTTGTCACATCCCCGGGATTGGGCTCAAAGCGGAAACTAAATTGTGGGCCAGGGGTGTTAATTGCTGGGATGATGTTCTTAGAATGAGTTTAACTGAAATTTCCAGCCATAGATCCGTGTTGCTAAAGAGCCGGGTGCTAGAATCCCGGAACTCTCTCGAAAATTATGATCCGACATATTTTGCCGACTCACTTCCCACAGGAGAGCTGTGGCGATTGTTTGGTGATTTTCAGGATTCGGTTGCTTACCTCGATATCGAGACCTGTCCGACGCGACGTTCTCCAAATGGGATAACAACTGTTTCGATGTATGACGGGAAGAACATTTTTCATTATGTAAGGGGTCAGAACCTGGACCAGTTTGCAGCGGATATACAAAAGTACAAGGTCGTTGTTACGTACAATGGAAGATGCTTCGATGTCCCCGTTCTGGAAAAAAGCCTTAAAATCAGAATGAATCAGGCGCACATCGATTTGAGACATCTTCTGAAAAGTCTCGGTTATAGTGGCGGTTTAAAGGGTTGCGAAAAAAAGCTTGGAATTGACCGCCGTGAACTTGACGGAGTTAACGGGTACTTCGCTGTCCTGCTGTGGTACGACTACAGAAAAACAAATAACCGAAAGGCCTTAGATACTCTATTGGCTTACAACACGCTGGATGCAGTCAATCTGCACCGCCTGATGGTGGTGGCGTACAATCTGAAGCTTCAGGAGACCCCTTTTTATGAGGAACACCGTATAGAGGTCCCTCAGCCGGTTCCGAATCCATTTGAAGCTGATATTGAGACCATAGAAAGAATCCGCGAGAAAATTCATTTCGTTCACTCATCTTGAAAACAACATCGTATTGAGTGATTGCTTAGCATTATTAAGCGCTTAAAAACCATTCCGCGTTGCGCTTTTCATTCCAGTTTGTTCATCCCTGCTGCGATACGCTGTGATATTCCTTGGCGAATTCTAAAAAATCCATGTACGCCTTGTCGAGATCGTACCCCAGTCTTTCCGAGTGGGTAGCCATTCCCTGATGAAACCATCTGTACCAACGGTCAATTTTGGAAGGATCTTCCGGGATTAATTTTTTGAAAATATCAGTTCCCGGATATGGCGTAACCATATTGATTTCCACGTGATCGGGACGAACTTCCATAATTAGCTTCTTTGTTAGTTCGATATCCTCCACAGTCTCGCCGGGTAAACCGATCATGAAAAATGCATGGGAATGAATGCCCGCAGTCCGCAAAAGGCCAATAGCCTTTCTGACATTCTCATTTGTCTCCCCTTTGCGGATCATCTTCAAAATTCGCGGACTACCACTCTCTATGCCCAGGGTAACACGGCGAAAATTCGCGGCGGCCATTTTGCTTACCAGCACTTTGTCGAGAGTATCCGCTCGGACGCCTCCCGTGAATTCAAATCGGTTAAGCCCTCGATTCACTATCTGATCAAGCAATTGGAGAGTCCGTTTTCGATTCACAGTGAACGTATCATCAAGGATTTTGATTACCCATCGTCCCGGCCTCTCGGCGCTTACATCAGGATTCCCCGTGATCTGTTCCCCAAGATCAGAAGTCACTGCGGCTTTCTTCAGCACTTCCAATTCGTCAATCACAGACTCGACTGATCTCAAACGAACTCGCCTGCCCCATATATTTCTCGATGCGCAGTAGGCGCAATTAAAAGGGCAGCCTCGGCCTGTCATAATTACTTCACCGAAATAAGAAGCTCGATCAATTAGAGAACGGTCAGGCACAGGCAGCTTATTTATATCCGGAATCAAATCTCGCTTGGAATTAATTTTGATATGTCCGTTCTGTTTCCAGCCCAGCGACAGAATTTTTGAAAAATCTTCTCCTTGTTGAAGGTGGTCCATTACACGTAGGAGGGTTAGTTCCCCTTCACCTATTGCGACCATATCAGCGCCAGTATAATTGAGGCTTTGTTCCGGCAGAACAGTCGGGTGGCTACCGCCTAGGATGATCGGCAAACCGTGACTTTTTAGGCGATCTATTAAAACCCGCGCGGCATCCATATTCCCGGAATTACATGTAATACCAACAAGATCCGGAGAAGCGTCAAGTATACGCCTTTCAGTTTCTTCCCAGAAAGAGTGCTCCCGATTTTCGAGCAACTCAATCATTCTGGGAATACCCTGATTCATTATTATTTCAGGATCTTCCGAGGCCGAATCCGGCATGTTCAGATCGGAAACGGAGACGCACTCACCGTCTACGATTGCCGCGTCATGGTTGCTTTGCTCCCGGAGAAAGGTAGCCAAAGATATCAGATTCAAGGGATAGGTCTTCATCTTCGGCGTGGTCACTCCGAACAGAGCGTAAAATGGTAGTCGCACAAGAACTATTTTCATCTATGTTGCTTAGAAATTTTTTAACGTGATGATCCCGAAAGAACTGATTTGAACAGCTCTATATGAACATCAACTCTTTTATCCCAAGAATGTTCTTTGGCCATGTATCGCATTACAGCCGTTCTACGGCTTCGGTTCGGGTTCAGAATTAGTTCCTTGGCCTTTGCTGTGAGATCGTTTATGTCGCCGAACCGGAAGATCTTGCCATATCCCATCTCTATAACGAGGTCATTATTGACGATTGTTTCCTCGGAAAGAACCGGCAATCCCCCCCGCAAATAATTCATGATCTTGGAGAAATCGTTGTCGAACCTGTGAGGTCCTGTGGCCAATGCCAGTCCTATTGAACTGTGCCTGATATAATCCCAAATTGCATCTTCGGTCATTTCGCCATGGTTTCGTATTAGCGGGTTAAGCACGCAGTCGCTACCCCCACCGTACATGTGAGCTTTATTCAGACCCACAATATGAATTCGAGCAACATCTGATAATATCCGAGCCGCTTCGTTCAACATCGAAATCATTCGAGGAGAAGCGAGACTGCCGAGAAATAATATAACCCGCTCTCCTGGAGGGAACGGATTCCGACGAGCAGCAGGAATTTTCGCAGGGCAGCCTGTAGATACGAATGCTACGGGTACTCTGTCGCCATAAAGATCTACCCATCTCTCGTAATTTTCCTTATTATTAAGCACCAGCGCTGTCGCCCTTTTGCTTATCATCTCCTGGCAAGAGAGGAGCTTTTCCCGTACTGCCTCATCACGTTCAGGCAACTTCTCATCCACCACTCTCACTATCCGTGACACTACCGGACCCTGAAATCTCCGGATGAGCATTATGGAATCATGATAACAGGTCTTTATAAGATCGTACCGGTTTGCCCTATCCAGTACCTCTAACTTGCGCACCGGTATCGTTTCTTCTATTGTTCCTTCGGTTTCCACCGGCGCTATAATTTCGGCATCCTCTCCCCTGTGGATCAATCCTGACGCTATGGATCTCAAACGCACCAAATCGATCCCGGTGGGAGCGGCAAAAGGATTCTTGTGAAAGACAATTCCGATTCGCATAATATTTAAAGCAGAATCTTGGCGGCTCTGAAGGATGTTTTTAATCTTTTTTCCAGAAGTCTTCCCAGAAATCTAACATTCTGGCCTATTGACTGGCAAGGGACCAATTTAAATCAGGCTAAGAAAGCCTTTATACGATATGTGAGTGAGCGACGCCTGTCGTTTGCCGCCACAAACGAATTAAAAATTTTTGCATAGCCCCGTGTCCAAATTGTTTGCTGAAGACATTGAGCACGGATATAAATCGGATTATACAGTACGAAGACAAATGCTTTCTCTTTATGAAAGATGTCCCGGATCGAAGAAATGCATAAACAAAAAATTTGCATAACTACTCCGGAGTTCCCCCCGCATCAATGGGGAGGCCTAGCCAGAACTGTGGAGCGCGTAGCTTGTCACGCGAGGGACATTGGGTTTGATGTCCATGTTGCTTGTTTCAGCATTGATCCCCAAAACCCGATTCTTTTGGACGAAAATCGAGAGACCCTGCAACAAAATGGCATTATCGTGCATTTTTTGACAGTAGCCAAAGAGCAAATGACCGATATCGTGCTGGAAATATGGGACTGCCCGCACACGCTCACATTACAGATGATGTACCAGTCATTGGAGCTGCTCCATCAAACCGAAAAGTTCGATTTGTTTCATTCCTTTTTTCTTTATCCAGTTGGATATATTACCGGCATTCTCGCCAAAAAATATAGGGCCCCCTCTCTAACTACAATAGTCGGCAATGACATAAATAAATATATTTTCAGCCCCGAAAAAGTGGAAGTCTGCAGAAGCGGGCTGGAAAATGCTGATCGGGTAGTCGCGTTAAGCCGCGATTTAATGGAAATGGCGGATGCGCTGAGCCCTATACGACAGAAATCTAAGATTATCTACAATTCAGTGGAAATTCCGAAGGAAAACTGGGTTCCTAAGTCGGATCAGGAGTCATTACGGATAGGATGTGCAGGAATTTTCAAATACGCCAAAGGCTTGCCTTACCTTTTCAAGGCTATTGCATTAATTCGGCGAGAGGGACTGATCCTGGAACTCCGGGGAGAGCTTAGAAAATCTGAGAGGCCGATTTACCAACAGATGCTTGCCAAAACCGATACCGGAGATCTAGTCGTTTTTCGTGAGCCGTTGCCGCACGATAAAATTCCCGATTGGCTGCGAACGCTTGACATGTTCGTCTTGCCTTCTATATCCGAGGGTTGCCCGAATATTCTTATGGAAGCCTTGGCCTGTGGAGTCCCCTGTATAGCTACCAGAACCGGGGCGAATGAAGAGCTTATTGAAAATTATGTATCCGGGATACTAGTTCCGTGGGGTAATTCGGCGGCTCTTGCTGAGGCATTGACGGAACTCGCCAACAATTCTGATTTGAGGCAGAGCCAGGGGTCAGCCGGGCGGCTCAGAATGCGCCAGTTCTCTCCCGAAAGAGAGAGGCTGGAGTGGGAAAGTATCTATAGAGAAATTATGCGGTTGTAGAATGATTGCTGAAAGAAAGTCTTATCCCGATGATCATTGGTTAAAGAACGGCGACCCCGCAAAGGTCCTGGAATTTTATATGGATCAGCAGAATAAGACCTATAGCAGAATAAAAAATGGTTTCATAAGAGAACTCGCGGGCAATCTCCACGGAAAACGAGTCCTGGATTATGGTTGCGGAGCAGGCCTCTTCACGGCTTACGCTGCAAGTCAAGGCGCCAAAGCGGTAGTCTGTGTGGACGCCGAAGAAACCGCGCTCGCCGCTGCACGGTTGCTTGTTGATCAACATGGCGTCAGCTCTGCATGCACTTTCATCAGAAGTGACAGTTTCCCTGTGATGGGGCAGGCATCGCGTTTTGATGTGGTTCTGCTAAAAGACGTAATCGAGCACGTGGATGACGACGAGAGCTTGATCAATGCTGCCGCTGCTGCTCTGATTCCCGGCGGAAGACTTGTGATAAGCACTCAGAATGCTTTATCGCTTAATTACGTTCTTGAGGGTTCATATAACCGGCTCTGGCTTGGGGACCAACATTGGATGGGGTGGGATTCAACACATGTCCGATTTTACACTCCCATGATCCTTAGCAGAAAACTGCGGAGAGCCGGCATGAAGCGCTTTTCCTGGAGGTCGGTTTATCTGATTCCGTACAAGCTCCCCAGCCTGCCCGGATCAAGTAGAGAATTCTTGAGACTGGATGGATTAGCGTTAGTAGATCGACTGTTGGGATCTATTTTCCCGTACAATCGACTTGGATGGAACATTCTTGTACGAGCCCGTGCTTCTTCTCTGGTTACCAGTCGGGTCAGAGTAGCACGACCGGTTCCGATTGAATTGGCTTCCGCTCCGGCTTTATGACGAAGCACGGATATTGTGCGATACGCGTACGTGATCTCCGCAGGTGCAGCGAACGCGCTTATAACAATGTTGACGATCAGTCGGATTTCATTGGTAGCATATATGTATTCGGTCCATGGGTTGATCTAACAACAACTCCCCTGTTGTGACCGAGTATAAAGATCGCATCATGCGGAAAATCAATTTTTATTGCCAGTTCGGGTTCAAGGCCGAGCCATAGCTTGAGAAAAACGCGACCTGCCCCCGCGTGTGATACCACTAAAATTATTTCAGGCATTATATTTGAACAAATTTCCCGAATGAACGAGCCTATTCGTGCTTCGGAATCCTGGTAACTCTCTCCTCCGGGAGGGCGGTCTTGCCAATTCTCTCTAATCTCCTTGCGCCCAGGTTCGACATCGCGGAGGCTGCACCCTTCCCATTCTCCGCACGAGAGTTCCGCTAATTCATGCTTGGTCAGAATGGGCAGCCCAAGACTTTCCGTGTATATCGTAGCGCTTGAAACAGCTCTTCCGAGAGGACTGGAATACACCGCTTGCACGTCCTCTTTTTCGATTATTCGAGCTAGTTCTTTTGCTATGCTCACGCCCTCGAGTGTCAGCTTCGAATTGGAACGACCCATAATCAGCCTGTCCCGATTCCACACTGTCTCACCGTGGCGGGCCAAAATGATTTTTTTATCGGGACAAAAAAGAGCCGGCTGTTGTCGATCTGTTTGTTTCAGTTCATCACCTCGTTAATGTTGAAAAAAAATTCGCGCCATGCGAGTAAATTAAATTATAACCTCCAGCGAATGGATTCGCGCAACCAAAAAGATCGGGGAACGATTTCTGTATGAGTAACCAGAAAGACGAGCAGAGCTGGCCACCGAAAATTCAGATAGCCGGAGTATCATCCCTGGATGAAGCGATGTTTTGCGCCCAAGCCGGGGTAGATGCGATAGGGTTCACGCTGGAAGTTCCGGGAGGAATTCACGATGGTCTCACTTGGGAAAAAGCTGCTTCAATCATCCAAAAGCTTCCCGGAAAAATTTTGAAAGTAGTCATAACTTATCTGAAATCCTTTGAAGAAATATCACACCTGATCGATGTCGTACGACCGGACGCGGTCCAGTTTCATGGAGGAATCAGTCCTCAACATCTCTCATTTTTCAGAAAAAAATATTCCACAATCAAAACAATCGGTCGAGTGACAGTTTTGAATGAAGATTCCATGGCACTTGCTGCCGGCTTAGATTCTATGCTGTGGGACTGCATTATCCTGGATTCCATGGATCCGATCACCGGACGATTGGGTGCTACGGGAATTCCGCATGATTGGTCCTTAAGCTCAAGAATAGTGAAGGCCTCAGCCTTGCCGGTTCTTTTGGCCGGAGGATTGACTCCCGAAAATGTGGCTGAGGCTATAATCAAAGTGAGGCCCGCCGGAGTGGATGCACATACCGGAGTCGAAGACAGCGACGGAAGTCGAAATTTCGGAAAAATCGAAGCTTTCGCCCAGGCAGCGCTGCTGGGTTTCAAAAATATTTAAAGCACCTCTGTCCAGGTCTGGTGTGACATTGAATGTGTTTTACCGGCACCGATTACCCAGTTTCTTTTAGAAAGAACCTTGCGAGACGCCCCAGTCAAAATGTAATATTTCATAGGACTAGTTGCGTTTAGTGCCGTACTGAATTATTGAAGCCGGTAATTGAACAGAGCGCTCCTTCTATTAGTTGGTCGCGAACAAATTGAAACCGGCTTTATTGCGAGAGTGGCGGAATTTGGCAGACGCACCGGACTTAGGATCCGGCGGGGCAACCCATGGGGGTTCGAGTCCCCCCTCTCGCACCAGTAACTCATTGTAATTATTCAGACTGACCCCCCAAAAAGTTGTCAGTAAATTGTCAGTAAATTCCCAAGCAGTCGGTTTCTCGACGGGGGGGGATATCAAGGAAGCCGTTGACCTGATTTTGCAAGAAATGGCAAAATTGCCGGAATTTGCAAAACCCGTCGCTTCCCACCTCGCGGACTATGAGTGGCCGCCAGCATACCCCATCCATCGCGCGCGTGGCTAAGCGCTCGGGATTGTCAGCTCAAATCAGAAATCACTCGAGGGGGTTCATGCCGGAAATATGACATAACCGCGTGTAAATGCGTGTTAATTTATGTTTTGTTTTTCTCTCCGGCGTGTGGAAAATAATTTATAAACCGTGACTTCCCGCCCGGCCACTAGGCGTGATCCATCATTCCAGGACCATATTAGTAACATCCTTGGCCATCAACATTCGCCAGACAGCCCAATCGAGAATTTTACGGAGGCGATAAAGCTCAACGATTACACGCGGCTATGGGCGAAATTATGCCACACTCACGGTGTGCCGCCGAACAGCTCGATTTGAGGCCGACAGGCGAAAACTGCTACCGCGGCGCAAACCTCTGGGAAAATACCGCGGAATTCAGGCTCACTTTCTCATAATTTATGTACCTGAATTTGATATGCCTGATAGCCACAGTATCGTGATATCATTAACAAACCCGATCTACACCTTGGGACCTTTTCGCATGCACCGGCGAGAGGAGGATTGCTTGATTTAAGACCTCTTCATCAGACATTGGGTTTATTTATTTGTCAAAAATGCCCCATACCTGAAGTCTACCGATCTAAGAAAATGGCTCAGAATTGAGTACAGTGAGCCTAGAGGTCTGTGAGGGAAATCTGGTTAGTGGTCTTCGTTTAACAGTGAATATGTCAGAGAATGGTTCGCATCCCCCCACCTTCGCTTCCAATAGACACCAAATGGACACCAATCCTGAAACTCTATCTGACCGGCTCGACTACCACTGCTGTGCCGTAGCAGAGAACCTCCGTAGCCGATCCGCTGCCTACCACCTCCGAGGCATCGTATCGGAGCCCAACCACGGCGTTGGCGCCCAATTCTTGCGCATGCTGAATCAGTAGGTCATAGGCCTGACTTCGGGCCTGTTCACACATCTCAGTGAATGCTCCTATTTGTCCCCCGACTATGTTCTTGAAGCTTCCAAAGAAAGCCTGCGGAATAGTAGGTGATCTCACTATGATGCCGCGAACAATCCCCTTATACTCCTTGATTCGGTATCCCTGCACATCAAACGTCGTTGTCACAATCATGTCTTGAGACCCTCCCTTCTTATGGCATTCGACTCGGTCTCTTTCTAGCTTGTGCTTGGCCTCGTTTTGGAGCCGAACCCGCTCTTGCCATGCCCTATATTTTGCGACGACGATTCCGCAATGTGGACAGACCTTGGAATCCACAGGCAACATGGTTTTGCATGCGGGACATCGTTTTTGCCCTGACGATGGTGGGGTGGTTCCGTACAGCTCTGCCTTTGTAATAAGCCCTTCCTGAATGAGTTTCTCATATACTTCCTGGAACTCCCTTGCGGAGAGGCCGTATTTCTCCATGAGCGCGGAGTCGTCCATACCGGAACGGATGTCAGCCAGAATTTCTTTAGCGCTGAGCTGGCGCTTAGACATGGCAAGCCCCCGAACAAGTGAGGTTTTCTTGACCTTCTAGGGATGATTGCATCATTTGCACGGTGTGAGCGCTTTTGGCAAGAAAAATGTCAACCAGGCCATCCCCTTCCAGGTCGGTAACACGGTTTTGCTATGTCCAGGGTTTGTCAAGGGAAGGCTCAACGAACGTTCACGCCGCTAGCCAGACGCAACAGAATCAATTGTGTGGGCCTTTCAGGTTCTCTGGGGCTTGCGGGTCTATTTCTTGCCTGTGAACGCAACCAAGGCTATTGTGGGAAAACCTTGGCGGATGTGGCTAATCTTCTCAGCCTCATGCGCGACTAATGGAGTGCGGAAGTGCAATAAGGACAAAAGTCCCGATCTGATCTTACTCCAGCCGAACACTTAGGGCATTCGGTTATCTTTCTCGGATGAGGAATATGGTCATCAAAAAGCAGAATTTCCACCAATTCATCGCCAATGAGATTTCTTAACTCAATTTCCGCCGGACACGACATACCGACTAGATAACCTCGAATCTCATGCTTCGGGTACAATTTCACCAATTCGGCCTTATATCTACGCAATTGTCCTAATGTATCATTGTTCACAGCGCCCCGCTTCAACTCCACAAGAAAGATCGTCCCTTCCGTCACAAAGGCCAGGTCAATTCTGCTTATTCCATCGGGTAATGTCTCCTGTCTCAAACAGACACCGGTTTGTCCAAGGCGGCCTTGAGACATGCGCCTTAGATCAGCAGAAATTAGATTGGGATAGTCGCGGATTACGTTCTCATATTCCTTTTCTAGATCGTTCATTCTATCCCTCTTATAGCCGCGCAGTGGCTCCAGCGGCATAAATTATTTCGGCAAGTGATTCATAAGGGGTTTTCTTGGCCGTCTGCTTGCCCCTCCTCTGAGGAGGAATTTTCAGGCTGTTTTGTTTGGCGAAGAACTCTAATGATGCCTTTTCGGGAAATTTCTTTTTCAAAATAGCGGTAATCTTGGAAACATGATCCATTCGCATTAAGTCGATCAGTAAGTCTTCGGCCTCTCCAGCTTTCTGCACGGATGATTGATTTTTGTAATCCTGCTCAATGGCCGTCCTAAAGGCTTTCAGACCTTTGAAATCATCATTTCCCCCCGTCCTGAAATGATATACGAGAATGGCGTCCAGCAATTCTTTCGAATCGTTCTTTTGAGAGGCAACAATGACTTTCTTGTCTTTCGGGAGGGCAGCGAGTTTTTTCTCAAAATATTCAGCCGTGAAAAACCCTTTTCGTTCTTTCGCACCGGTAAACGCGACAATCTGAGAACTTATTGGATGAGCCCTGGCCGCTCTTTTTTCAGCAGCATCGGGAGGAAAGTATGCTCGCAAGGTCTTGAGGAGTCTCTCCAGTGTTATTGCCGAATCACTGAGCACATTTTGCGGAATAATAGGTGGAGTCTTAGCCTTCAGAAGGTTCGATAAATTAGCGCTGTGTTCTATCAAGTCCTTGAGAGAAGTCATGATACTCCCTCCATTGCTTCAACCAGAGCCTGGGTATTGGCTTTCACATCGCCGTAGGCTTTGCCCATCTCTTCATGCAGACATAGTGGCAGATGGTGCTGGACAGCTACAGAATGAGAGTTGTATTCCCGGATCGGATAATCCAATACTGCCGTCCGGCCATTCACGGTTATGGCTTCCGGCACCTCTTCCTGGAAATCCCGAAGTATGCTCTTCATAGCCTTTATCCCTACCTCGTGTTCGTGTAACCTCTCATTGTAGCGAGTAATCACAACGCTCAGCACCAATGGCGTTGTCTCCATCTTCGGCGCAAATGGCACGATCATGTTTTCCAAGTAGTGCAGTAAAAGCTTTAGCCCCATTCTTGACAGGGCGTTTGGGATGCACGGAATGATGAGATAGTCAGAGTGAAACAAAGCGTTCTTTGTGACGGTGTAGAGGTTCGGAGGGCAGTCTATGACCACGTAATCAAAATGCTCCGCAAGCAGTTTCCTCATCCTGGCTAGGTAGCGATATTCATTCCCATTCACGTATTTGCCGTCAACTTGCAGTTTGATCTGAGCCCTGAAAATTTGGGATTCAAGCTCTATCATATGGAAACTTGCGGGGAGCAGCCACAGCTTTTTGATGTTACGGCCTGATAAAGCGTCGTCTAAAGGGGTCAAACAATTGTCAAGGCTGAATTTATTGAAGAAAATGGACGCAGCCGTCTTCAGGGTGTTTGCTCTTTTATTCTTCTCTTTCCATTTATCCTCTGTGAGAAGCCAAATGCTCGCATTGGACTGTGGGTCAAGGTCCATGAGCAAGGTCTTTTTATTGTATTCTTTCGCCAAACAGGCGGCTAGGTTGACTGCCAGAGTAGTCTTCCCGACGCCCCCTTTGAAATTCATGACACTGATGATTTTTCCCGGCATGTGATTACCTCCGTGAAAGGTCTAGCCACAGGATTCAAATGAAATATTGATGCTATGTGTTTGATAAAAAATCCTTAAATTTACCATACACCGTACGTATGGATACAGCCAAGGAGATTTTGGGTAGTGGGTCAGTTTGAAATTGTGTGCAGATAATTTTTTGGAATGTCCTAGCTATTGGTAGACGATATGTTACTAGGAAAACAGAGGGGGCAGGAAAAACCGCGCAATTTTAACGAGCTTTTTAAACTTGGGTAGCATTGGAATTCAGAGTCGCCGGACCATTCCGATCACTTCAGTTGCTCTCGTGATGGCTTTGTGCGCGTTCCTCTCGAACAGCGCAATCGAGACGTCTAGGCCCGGATCGTAATCCGCTTTGTTCCGTTCCTCTCTCAGCCTATCTAGATCGTCAGCTACGGAGCGGTGATTTTCAGTGCCGCCTATTGCGAACCAACTGATGACTTCGCCATGAACCTCCGCTCCCTGCCTACGTGAACGACCTTCTTTCTTCTCGTAGTATGTTTTAGCAATGTTGAAGGCCGAATAATAGGCCCGACTTATTGCGCAACGTAACCTCGCCTCTTGGCAAGCCGATTGCCTCAGGTCGCCCGCGAGTTCCCTAGCTAAAGCAAGAAAGTGGGTCCAATCAAAATCCATGGAACTCGACGTCCAATATAAGAAGGCCCTTTGACAGTTTGCGCCAATCCTCGGTTCGGTCAATCTTTCGCAAGCGTTGGAGGGCCTTTTCCACGTCCAAGTTCGTGTTTATGTACAGCATAATACGCTCGCGATTTCGAATCTCTGGATCAGTTCTTAACTCCAAAGAAAACGTTGCCTCCTTAAAATGATCCTGAGCAACGGCAAAAGCCAGGAAGAGAATATTGACGAGGAAGGGAAAGCGATACAGGAACGCCAAAACTGCTTTTCGGTTGGATATGAAGAACAGTCTCTCAATGCCATCGATTAGTCGAGCAGGCGTTGCTACTGTGCAATGTCCAGGAGATTCCCGATGAACAAGATTGACCTCATATTCGAATAAAGTACCGGCCAAAACGATAGTTTTGCGAGGGAAATTCTGCGGGCCAGTCAAGTCATCAAGTCCTGTCTGATAGTTTTCAATCCACGGGGCTTCACAACAGAATGTTAAGGTCTGTGCGGATTTCAAGAGCATCGGTCTGTTACCTTATTGAAAGCATTCCCGAAGTTTATCAGTGATACAGGCTTCAAAAATGTCTTCGACCCCTTTATGAGCTTCACTCAGCCAGTCCCGCACCCAACCAAGCGAAGTCTCTGTACCAGAAACCGTGAAGTAACTGAGATCAAGTGAGAACTTGCTTGTACCAGCGTCGCCAGATGGCATGCTCTGCATCGTGATTTTGAGGGAATTTGAGCCTTCCCTCATTGGAAACTGCACTGCAACCAAGAAGAAGTCAATCTGCTGCGGAAGAGTCTCACCCAGGCCGGGGGTTACGTGGAAATATTGGTCCAGATCCACAGTCGGCTCAGGAATGCTGATGTGATTTAAGTATCGGAGCGCCATACCCTGAATGGCCGACGCTGTCAACTCCGAAAGGCATGCGTCCGCAACAAACTCTATCCCTGGATAAAACTCTTCCCATGATTCGTACGGCTTCACCCTATGAATCGAGACGAAATGAGGACCCACTTGGACCAGTTGCTTGTCGTCCGCTCGCTGGAAACGGACAATGGGAGAACCGGCTTCATGCGAGATACCCTCATCTTTCACAATGATATTCCAACTTTGCTTAGACTCTTGCCTTTTAGGATACTGTTCTCGAATCCGGCCATAGAGTAACCCTGGAATCGTCATGTCCCACGGAGTCTGCGGGGCAAACCGGATCTCACACAACGCTTCGACAATGGGAGGGTTCACATAGTTCATGGACATCGGTACTCCCGCACAGCCTCCGATTACGGATTCTCACTTTCTCAATGGAGACTCCCGAAGAGACGCTATCTTTCATATCATAATCTGTTCCCGCATGCGACGGAATTGTTTCAGCGATGCCTCTTTCGGAGCGGGATGAACGTTCTGGCCCTATCACCTTTTCGTTTTGACGTTCTCGCAGAACAGTCAGATTGTCCCCAAAATAGAGCTTATTCTTCCATTCTTGCTGTGTCATGAATACCTCAATCTGCTAATCTCACAATCTCTTCCAGTGACCAAAGGTGATTTGTTACGCCCGCTTGCATTGCCGGACTAACCCTAAGCGTCTTGTGAATGCGGTCAAAATCGCAATACATGACAAGCGAAGCCGAAGCTGACTCCCCTCAAAACGCCCCTAAAATCAATTCTGAGCGAAGTGCCAGGTCACGGCATGTTTTCCTACTCGCGGCCCCTCTTCTAAGACGACAGTCTGTAAAGCCTTAGCTGCGAGCGCGATGCACACAAGGCCTCAAGACATTCGGTCCGGAGTCGTGGAAAGGGGCGGGGCGACCACAAGGAAATTAAGGTCCGGGGGCGCTAAGTATGACAAAACTCGCTCGGCATAACGCGGCGTAGCACGATTTCACCCCATTCTTCCCCCCCGGGTACGTATATCACTTTCAAGTGGTATACATGTGCCACACATGCAATGCACTTTCGCCTGACAAGTTTCTATCCTAATTGGGAGAGCGTACGCGCAAATACCCCCAGTGCACCACGGGTTAATCACAGCCTGTGAAAACTACTTGCGGGCCGATTTAATCGGGTTTTGCTGTTGTTATTCACTTGTGGTATTGGAGCGTTGCATGATGATAAGTCTTAACCCACTACCCGTTGTATTCAGTCGAAAATGTGGTCGCACATAATGTATACCGGGCTCGCATAATTTATATTGCATATGCAACACATATGTGGCATAAGATTATTAGAAAGGGGAAGGAACATGAAAGCCATCGGATACGCGAGAGTGAGCAGCCAAGAACAGGTGGACGGAACCAGCCTCAAGAGCCAAGAGGATCAGATTCGAGCGTATGCAGCAATGAAGGGGATTGAACTTCTTTCCGTCCTGGTTGATGCTGGTATCAGCGGGGGTAAGCCTTTAGCACTTCGGCCGGAAGGCTCTAAACTCACAGAAATGATTCGCGCTGGGGAAGTCCAGGCGATAATAATCAGCAAACTGGACCGGGGATTCCGGTCTGCTAGTGATTGTCTCTTCAATATCGAGGCATGGGAAAAGAAGGGTATCAGTTTGCATATTCTCAACCTTGGCGGAACTACAATCGACACAAGCACTCCCACTGGAAAATTTTTTCTCACAATCATGGCGGGAGCCGCTGAACTTGAGCGCAACTTAATCCGGGAAAGATGCAATGAGGGCCGTAAAATAAGGCGGGCTGAAGGCCGACGAATCGGCGAGATACCCTACGGCTGGCAATTGGTCGACGACGGCAAAAGCCTTATAGAGTCCCCCGAAGAGCAAAGGGCGCTTAGCCTTGTCCACAGCATGAAGAACAGCGGACACACTCTCCGAGCAATAGCGGCCGAACTTAACCGGCGAGGCTACACCGCAAAAAAGGGCGGCGAGTGGACCCATGGTCAAGTTCAATCTATCTTGCGGAGGGTAGCCTAATGGCAAAAGAAACGAACAAGAGGGGGACGCGAGTCCCTCTATCAGAAGATGCAAGGATGGACCGGCTTGGGGAGATTCTACGATCTCAGAGACCGGAACGCCGGGAAACGCTCATGGACCTGTTGAATCGGGAAGCAGCCGAAGAGGAGCCCGAAACTGTGAACGGAGGGGACACCGATGGACGAGAGGACGCCTAAAACTATCGAAAACATTCGCCGGGTTGCCCAAGAGACGGGAACCCAAAGGAAATTTAAGTCTCTATCTGAAGAGCTGAACAGGCAAGGCATCACAAGTCCACGGGGTAGCGCGTGGACGCCTGGAGGTTTGTTCAATTTTTGCACTAGACACGGCCTGTTCAAAGGTGCACCCGCGCCAAAAAAAGGCAAGGCAGAACCCCGGCCGGTTGCACTTGCAACACAGGATACCGCAGATATAACACGGCCCGAAGTATTGCAGCTTGACCCTGACACAATTGGAATCCTGAGAGAAGTTGCGCAATGGTGGAAAGTCAAAGGTGCCAAAATGGCTATGCAGAATGCGAGCTGGGAGGGAGAGACCGCAGAACCCGCATACCGGCCAAACTTTCCAGGCACACGCCGAAATACCGGAATCAGAATCAACGCGCGCCTACTGCAGGACGCCTTGGAAAAAGCACAGACTCCGGCCGAGTCAGTCAAGACAGGAGGCGGCCTAAGCCCGCTGATTGAACGCCTGTTGTGGCAATACTTGGGATTCGATTCGAAATACCTGGCAGTTGAAATGTGACACAAATTGTCCCTTTTAAGAATGTGTAAACAAGCGAATAAACAGAAGAATTGGGGTGAACTTAAAAACAGCCTTCCGAGATGGCCCCCGGCCGGGTATTGGGACCCAAGCGCCGGGCCGCGGGTTGACGTTTCAAGGTTAATTATCGCTCAAAAATCTCCGGGATATTTTTTTGGAACAAAGGACGACTGACTTCAATTTGAAGCAGCTTGAAAGTGGCTGTGTGATCGAAAGGCCAAGCTAATTCTCGTGCGGAATTTTTTGAACAATAGATTTTTCAGGACCAAAGGAACTGAACTATGTTTGTCGGAATCAAGGCTGAAACTAAGGACATGAAGCCATTTAGCGAAATTGAGTCTCGGCTTGATGAAGGAATCAAAGAGGCTGTGCGGGTCCTGCGCGAGGGCGGAATTTGCACCTTTGAATCGTGTGAAGGCGGGGAGGCACATGCGTATCCTGAGCCAACAGTGGCTTTTCGTGGCGGTCCTGAGACGGGAGCATTGGCCTACGCCATAGCAACGTATCACGGCCTGCCGGTGGCCGAAATAAGGCGCTGTTGGCGAGTCTACGGCTATGAATTAGAAGGACCTTATTGGGAGATTACGTTCTATAGGAAGCTATCGCAGAAAGCGGCTACCTCTCCCAAATTGGCGTTTCAAGCGCATCAAGCCTCACACAGTGCTTACACTTAGGCAAATTGTGGCCTGTGCCTGGCACCCTATTTTCTGACTCAATATTGTTTCCTTCGGTGCACTTTGTATTGTCATGATAGTGATCATCACCCTTTCCGTGCCACGGTTCTACCTTCATGAATCTTCCCCCTTTTCTAACGTAGGTGTGTCGTTATGACAAGGATGGACCGGCTTTGTCAGCCCACTATCGAATGTCACCTCTCCCCAGCCAGATAACGCGGCCAATGATATGCACGTTTTTGCTAGCTATGACCCGCGTTTTCCCTTCTTTTGACCGCTTGTTGTCGCTGATAATCTTGATCTCATACTCACCATTCTTTTGTAAGCGACAGACCCACCCTTTCTCCCCGATACGGATCGCGTAGATATTCGTCTCTTCAATGGTCGTCTGTCCACGGTCTACCAATATAACGTCTCCATCACAAACGGTAGGCCACATAGAATTGCCCCTGACCTTCATCACGGTCACATTCTCGTAAGAGCTTGCGACGGTTTCCAACCGGTCACGGCGGAAAGCGTGGTGTTCCCGGATTCCATGCTCCACCACTAGTCCTCCATCAGCAGCAAGATGAACTTCGGACCGCGGGGGCAGGACGAATTCATTTAGGAGAAGGAATTCGTCAGAACCAGCGAGCGCCTCCATGCTTCGCGCAAAGAATTCACCAGTCTGCTTAAGAACGGCAAAATCCGACTCGGTTAATATTTCCCCGGCCGACCATCTTGAAAGGATATTTTGCGCGACAGAAAAGGACTTTTGAAAAGTCTTGAAAACTCGTTTCTTGGATCTCTTAAAATGACTCAGCTTTTCAGGGTCCTTCGTGAGAGCGAAGAGTATCCGATATCCCAAATCATGTCCTTCACGCAATAGCCGGTACATGGCCTCCAAAGCAATGGCATCACCTTCTCCGTATTCGAGCCATCGACGAGGCACATCGAGTTTCTCAGCAATATGTCGCAGGTGCTTATCGCTTGGATAAAAGCGTCCTTCTTCCCAATCGCGGAAGGTTCGATAGGGGACTCCCAAACCTTCGTTAAGCCAGGGCTTCTTGTGTCTATCTTTCGGCCTAAAAGAAAGGATTCGGGCAGCGATTTCAGCGGCACGAAGCAACTCTTCCGTGGTTGTCATAATTCTCCTCTTGACAAAAACTGTGAGGTGTGACATCTCACACCTGACAAATTATATCACAACAGTTTTTCATTTAACACACCAAATGAGAAGACCGCCACGTGAAAAGGAGAAATTCTTTGACGCCGATTACAAATGAATGTGCTTGTCGCCCAGTAACCGTCAACTTTTACAAAGCCCTCGGACGTCATCGCAGCGAAGGCGAAAAAGATCAATCGCTGGCCAACCGAATAGGAATCCCAATTGCTACATTAGGTAATTGGAAGCTCGGACGCCAACCAAGCCTCATTCACGTTGTCCACGTAGCCAATGCACTGGGGGTAAAGCCGGGTAAATTGCTGGAAGCAGCTATTGAGGAAGGACGCGGCAACGAATCCAACAGCGCCAACGTGTGAGTCAGACTCCGAGGGCGGCTGTAGAAACGTTTCTGCGGGAGTACCATAAGGGCGAGGGTCCAGGGTCCATGCAAGTTCTCGGATTTCCCAAAGAGCGGGGAGATAGCGTGGCACGGGTGTATGGCAAGACTCTACTCCTGAAACAGCGAAGCCCCCGACGGTGAGGCGGGGGCCGTGTGAAATTGAATGATGATGGTGACTAACTTCCATGAATGATACCGGAAGGCCGCAAGAAGTCAATCCTAAACCCCATCACGAGCCTAAATCCGTTGAGTGGTGGCGTGCCAAGCTGGACGAGACGGAGGATGACGCTTATGGCCACTTTAAGCTCCTGCCGCGACTCATGCTCAACTCAAGGGCGTTCGCTGAATTAACCTATGGCGGAGTCCAATTCGTTTTAGCCATGTTGGACAAGCTTCACTACAAGGATAATCACAAGACCACCGGCGGCCGGGGTGTCAAAAGCTCGAAGAAACTTGCCCCAGCGGTTGTCAAGGATGGCGGACGGTTTAAGGTCACGAATAACGAACTGATAGCGCGGGGCGTAAAGTCTTCCGCAACCATTAGCGCAGCTAGAAGTCAGGCGTGGGAGCTGGGATTTTACGACGTTGAGAAAACCGGCACGCTCAAAAATCCGGCGGAGGGCAAATATTCCGAACGCTGGAAGCTCTTTCCTGACGGGCCATTCCAACCTAACGGACAGCCGCGGCCCGGCAAATGCCTCTATCCTAATAGGGACTTGGGAAAATTAAAACCCACTTTAAAAACTGATGTTAAGCCCTTAACTTTAAAAAATGATGTTAAGGGCAGGTCGGGCCAAAAAAGCCGTTCTAATGAAGTCAAGGACTTAGAAGGGCCGCGCTCACATCAAAAATTAAAGTTATTTACTAATTTACATAGGGGAGGGGGAACCAAGTTACAGGAAACCGCGGGGGCACTTGGGAGCACAGACGCTAACCATAAACCATTGCAACCTACAGATAGAAAAAAGAATCCCATGCAGATTGGGGGCCCCGAAGTATCAGCCGGGGACACCTGGGAGCATGGCGGGGGCCCTTCTCTCCATACTCCTGAGCTCCCACGAGAGCAAACCGACATCGAGCGGGTAGTCGAAATCATGGAGTCACATGGACTTTCAGTCACCTGCACAGAAATCGGCGGTGAGGATACAATTCTCACATTCTCAGATGGGAGCACAGTCGGCGTCGGCAGATACATCACATACACCGACCCGGACGGCAAAAATCTGGAAGATTGCATCCTGCCAGAAACATTTGCACAGAAACTTGCACAGAAACTCCCCGCTAATTCCGTCCGGTCCTCTGTTCAGCTTGCGGATACTGTCAAACGGGTCGATGGAATCATGTTCAGCTATGGATACGGGCACTGCACACAGGATGGAGAAGCGCATGGCGAGGTTCACATGAAATTTGGGGGCGACGTGCACGCATGGGTTATGGTCGATAGCATAATGGTTGAGCGGCCTGGCCGTAAGCGGCTCCGTGTGAAAACGCCTGAAAAACTACAGCAACGCCTAAAATCCGAGCGCGGAGTTACACAATGATACTTCAGAGCTAATCCTGTTGATAGCTCGAATTTAGTTACGGTGTGTTTTTCAAAAAAAGAGAGGCCGAACATGATCACCCTACCTGAACCATTACCTTGTCGCGAAAACGGAAATTTCAACGAATTTCTTCCGACAGCCCCCGCCGCTCGAAGGAAAATCATTCAAGTGGTGGACCCCAAGACAGCGGAGGGTCAAAAACGACTCCTCGAAGCCCGAGTGAGTGCAACCCCAAAATCCGTTTACGTCCGAGCGATTCTTTTGCATTGCCGTGAATGCTTCGGGGTGATTCCTGTGCGGACGGACTGCGGGGGCCAGACGCTCCACAAAGACGGCTTTGAAAAAAGCGATTCGCCGGGAATGTTCATATTGCGGAGGCGAATACGACAGTTGTGGAAAGTGCAAGCTGGGCGTCCTGGATTGCCGGGAAGCAATGACGCGGATGGGAATCAGCCATGAGTGCACAGTTACCTAAAATGTGCCTCGTCCGGGGCGCCAAGGCGGGAAGTCGGTTAAGTCCATGTTTATTTTGAACGAATAGCCTGGAGTCATAAAGGTGTTGTCAGACTCGGGAAAATTTAGTCTACTTATCGGCATCACAAGTGCTGAGGGGTGGATTATGCCGAGCCTTG
The DNA here is from genome assembly GCA_052144015.1 of Desulfomonilaceae bacterium. GTDB lineage: Bacteria > Desulfobacterota > Desulfomonilia > Desulfomonilales > Desulfomonilaceae > DATJPW01. Next base: position 16,608 of record JBKQRG010000453.1, on the reverse strand, counting down.
GGCATATTTACAAAGATAGAGGGGACCGGTGGCTTCTCAGGTTGCCGGGGGGGATACGGATCTTTTGTGACAAACAGCAGCGCGCCTTTTACAGTCGAAAACATGCGGAATGGACCCTCACCCAAATTCAAGGCGAGATTGAAAACGGGACGTTCGACCCCGATTTCTACGCTAAGACGAAAAAATCCCTCCACAGCTTCTCAGTCTACGCTGAACAATGGTTGCAGCGATGCGAGCGAAAAGTTGAGCTTGGGAAGCTGTCCAGGGTTCACCTCCGTCACCTGAGGCACTACGTCCAGAAACTGTTCATCCCCTTTTTTGGGGGATTAAACATGCTGGACATCCGGGGCAAGCACATCAACGACTTTTGGCTGACTTTGGAAAAAGCTCCCAAGACGATATTCAACATTATGGGAGCCCTGCACCGGCTATTCAACGATGCCTGTCGAGATGAAATCATTCACAAGGTCCCGAACTTCCCGACAGAGTTGAAGAAAAGCGACCTGCCAGACCCGAATTGGCGCTGGGCAAATGAGGAAATTCAAGAGAAGATATTTGAGTACCTCGCGCCAGAAGATCTTTATTTCATCCTCTTTCAGGCGTGTCATGGCACTAGGACCGGAGAGACTCGCGCCCTTCAACATCACGACATTGATTTAGCAAACGAAACTGTCACGATCCGCCGTGCTTTCAGCGAATGCGACCTGAAAGAGTGCACGAAGACAAAGAAGAACAGGACGATCCCTCTTGACCCGGTGTGGAAGGAAATTTACCTCTCTCAACCCAGGAGCATCACCCCGAGCGCGTTCGTCTTCACTCGGAACGGAAAGCCGTATTCCACGAATTGGATGTGGCATCGCTGGAGTGAGGCTTGCGATGCGGCCGGTGTGCACGGGCTCACACTGTACGCGGGGACGAGACATAGTATTGCGAGCCAGGCCGCAAATCGAGGCGTCTCTATCTACATGATTGCCAAATTCCTCGGCCATAACGACATCAAGACATCTCAGAGATATGCGCACCTGGACACGAATCCGATGCGCCAAGTGCAGCGGAGAGCCTCTGTAACCGGCTTTTCAGTAAGTTGTCAGTATTCGGAAAAATGATTATATAATATATTGGAATGACTCGTTAGTTTTGCGTGAACGGGGGTTCGAGTCCCCCCTCTCGCACCAGCCCTTAAAAGCTCGGGAGAGGACCAGTTTATAATGAAGAAACTACTATTCTCAATCGCATTGATAGCTTTGCTGCAAGCAAATTCCATTTGCTCGGCTCAAAATTTCGGGTACAACCATTATTACCAAATGCCCCGTCGCGGGGCGCCGGTTTACAGGCAATATATCAATCCCGGGGGGGTTCCGGTGTATCAATTCCGGTTAACACCGCCTCCGCAGGTTTTCCGACAATGGAATCTTAGGAATAGAGAATTAGATCTTGAGGCATTACAAAGAAGTCCGTTAGATCCCGAATCTCCAAATGATTACCTTTTGCGGACTTTTTAGATAAGGAATTACTCTTTGATGAATCCAAAATAAATAATAAGTAGAGCAATTACGCCCATAGCAGCCAAAAACATCAAAAGATCAGAGATCTGAACTGTGCCTTTAGGATATAGATAATAATAAGCGAGGGTTCCCGCGATCAATCCGAAAATTCCCAGAGCAACATACTTCTGTCCGGTCAACCACGCGTAAATAAGAATTAGAATGCACAACCCGATAAAAATTGGATGGCTAGTCAGTTCGCCCGCTCCACTTACTCCCAGCAGGTCGTTAATCCAATCGAAGAAATTGGCCAAAGTTTCCATTAAGAGATCTCCTACCGCGGAACTTAGACATAACGTCTCATCCGAATGGCGCGAATTTGCTTTATGATCGATCTATGACAATCCATCATGACAAGAATTCTGCGTCCATCTAACATGTTTATTAGTTTAACGCAAACCATATCCGCTCTGTGAGCCTTGACAATGCTTATTAAGATACGTAAAAATCACCGGATGATCGAGCGCCGGGTTGATCGATGTATACTAATATAACCCTCTCATAACGGCCGCGCTGAAAACCCGGGATATATCACCGAGAGAATATTTGAAACGACAAACATTATTCTCCGTAATTCTGCCGTGAAGAGGGAGCCGGAAGAATTCTGTGCGGATGTTCAGAGCTTTTTATACAAAATTAGCTGGTTTATCTTCATTAACGAGCAATATTACCCGGAGATAATCGTGGGGCAAAACCTTTCAAAAATTCGCAATATAGGAATTACTGCTCACATTGATGCGGGCAAAACCACTCTCACTGAGCGCATCCTATTTTACACTAAAAAAATTCATAAAATTGGGGAGGTTGATGAAGGTTCCGCAACTATGGATTACATGCCCCAGGAGCAGGAGAGGGGCATAACTATTACCTCCGCGGCGACGTTTTTTCAATGGAAGGGATATGAAATACATTTGATCGATACCCCCGGCCATGTAGATTTTACTATAGAAGTGGAACGATCCTTACGAGTGCTTGACGGCGTTGTGGCTGTCATCTGCGGTGTAGGCGGTGTTGAGCCACAGACAGAAACCGTCTGGCATCAGGCTGAACGCTACAAAGTTCCCAGGATTGCGTTCGTCAATAAATTAGATCGAGTGGGCGCGGATTTTAATCGTGCGGTTTCCATGATGAGAGAAAGGCTGGGGGCACATCCGGTACCCATCCAGTTACCTGTGAAAACGGGCGATGATTTTCTAGGGGTTATCGATCTGATACGTATGAGAACTATCATTTGGGAACAGGCCACGCGCGGAGAAGAATTTGAATATGTCGACATACCTTCTGAATATCAGGAATCGGCACACACTGCTCGCAAGTTTATGATGGAAACCGCAGCGGAAATGGACGAAGAATTACTGGAATATTATCTTGAACATGAGGAGATGGAGGAAAAACAGATTATCAGAGGTCTAAGAATAGGCACGATTTCCAATAAACTAGTTCCGGTCCTGTGCGGTTCCGCACTGAAGAATCAAGGTGTACAGCCAGTGATTGACGCTGTGATAGATTTCTTGCCATCGCCCCTGGAGGTGCTCCCGGTGACCGGAATAAATCCTGAGACAGAGCAAGAAGAAATACGCGAGCCCTCAACGAAAGCCCCTATGTGCGCATTTGCATTCAAAGTACTGATGGACCAGGGAAGGAAAACTACTTACCTGAGAATCTACTCCGGTGAATTGCATTCGGAGCAGGAAGTATACAATTCTTCTCGAAAAATTCGAGAACGTGTGGCCCGATTATTTTTGATGCACGCAAACAAAAGAGAGAAGATCAAATCAGCACCTGCCGGCAGCATAGCGCTTGCAGTGGGCCTCAAGGAAACCAGGACGGGTGACACGCTCACAGACCCACGTGCTCCGTTGATTCTGGAATCGCTGGACATGCACCGGCCTGTCATATCGACGGCTGTGGAGCCGATGACTCGAGCAGATGAAGAAAAACTCATGGCGACTCTCGAAAAAATTGCCATAGAGGACCCAACATTCACATTCAATGAAGATCAGGAAACGGGTCAATTGCTCATATCCGGTATGGGCGAGCTTCATCTCGAAATAATTGTTGATCGTCTCAAGCGCGAGTATGGTGTAGATGTACATACCGGTAAACCGCAAGTAGTGTACAAAGAGACCGTCACGTCCAGCGGCCAAGCTCACGTTATATTCGACCGGGAAATTCACGATGTGAGACACATGGGTGAAGTCACGTTGCAAGTCGAACCTGGCACGAGAGGAAACGGCTTTGCATTCCAAGTAGCCTCCGATTCGGATGCTGTAGCACATCCGGAAATGATTGCTTACGTTGAGCAAGGAGCAAAAGAGGCCACTTTGTCCGGAGTTCTGGCCGGTAACGAAGTCGTTGACATTATTGTGACCGTACAGGCATTGGGACCCGATTTGAATTCTATGACAGGCCTGGGATTGAAGGTGGCCTCTTCTCAGGCTTGTAAAGAGGCCAGCGAAAAAGCATCTCCCGTATTGCTTGAACCATATATGAAAGTCGAAATTGTCACGCCCGAAGAATTCGTCGGGGAAATCATCGCTGATCTGAACAGCAGGCGTGGACGGTTAGAACAAATCAGCCCCCGTGGCAAGACGTCCGTTGTTGAAGCGGTGGCTCCCCTGGCCACGATGTTCGGCTATTCTACAGCCCTGCGTTCGTTAACTCAGGGAAGGGGAATATTTACCATGCAATATTCGCATTATGACGCGAAGCTATAATATAAAGAAATTTGGGTAATTAATTGTCGGATAACCCCAAAAAAACGACAACCATCGATTCTCGGCCGCTTCCTTTCCAGAATAGGGTCTGGTCTAAAGAAGTTCTCCAGGCCGGTGAGAGTTGCGTTGTAGAATATCCCCTCAATGGTTGAATTCCCGGAGCCTCCTCAGCCCCTACTGCGGCTGTCGTGGCCTGCGTTTTTCGCCGTTCAGAGAATCATCTAGCTTCGAAGCACTAATCGGGATACAGCGCACGCCCATAGAAATAATTATGGAAAGGACCGCATTGCCGAAGGGAATGCGTGTTAGCTATGGTACAGCAAGATGAGTGACTATGCTGGAGGAGATTGGACCGACCGGTAAATTCCGACAATAAGCCTTTCATTTTTCTCCTCCTTTCACATGAAATTCCCGAGGCCCCCCCACATTGCTAAAAGCTGAATTGAAATTGCGATATAGGGCATGATAATTTTCTATGCGATGCCATTTCTTGAGGTACCCGGGAGGGAGATCATCACGCTCCTCCACCTTGTCCCACCCTCCGGGCAAAGGAAATGCGTAATACGGGAATTCCTTTGGCAAGCCTCGAACAAGAATCACCTGAGGTATCATCCACTCCCGAAGGGACATATATATCCGGTGCATTCCATCATTAATAATCAGGTGAAATGAACCATCCTGTTCAATGGATTCCTCTACTACAGGCGGCAAAACATCTACCGGCTCACTAAAGCCATCTAAAGTCAATCTGACAAAACCATTCAGACGAAATAAATCGACACTGTGCTCCTGCAAAGCCCACTTGAGTTCACGGACTTTGGTAAGTTCGTTTTTTAAGATGTAATTTTGTGGGGGAGACAGATGTTTCGGTGAAATTCTTTCTAATGAGATGAAAGCATTTTGATAGATCTTTATATCGGGGGCCTTAAGCATGGTGATTTGAGCTAATCTCTTTACGAGTTCCTCTTCAGAGAACCTCTCCACCTGAAGAATCTTCATCAATCGCCTCCTTAGACACAGTCCAAAAAAATCCATGGCATCTAAGATCTAGTCTGCTCCAGAATTAATTTGAGCGTTTCCGGATCAAGCTGATCCGGTTCTTCCGGCGAAGTCGCGGACATGCTGCGCATTGAGGAACCCTGTAAAACACTCATGACCATATCCACGGCCTCGCCCGATATCTGGATCTGCCGAAACTCCCGTATACTGTCGTTGGACTCCATAATCCCGCGCCAATATAAATCGAATTCTTTATTCCTCGATTGGTAGGGCTCTTCGTAGTAAATCTCCGTAATGCCCGCCTGAATGAGTTGCTTGAAGCACCAGTTGCAAGGTTCCAACGTGCAGTAAAGGCTTGCTCCCTCGAGTGAAATCCCGAACCGCGCCGCCTGATCCACTGCATTGACCTCAGCATGACTGGAGATACAATAATTGTATTTGTCCGCATCATGTGCTCCGATTCGTCGTCTCAGGCAAAATTCCGGGCCTTGGTCTATGCAATGGGGTGCTCCATGCACCGCACCGTTGTACCCGGTTGCCAAAACCCGGTTGTTCCGCACAATCACCGCGCCGACCTTTCGAGAATTACACGTAGATCTGACGCTCAATAGCTTAGCCAACAACATGAAGTACTCATGCCATGATGGTCTATTCATATGCTTCCTTCTATTCCGAATTTTTGATTATATTAGCATCCGCATCTTTATAACGGTTGGACCAAGTTCCGTATCCGGTCGGATTCTACATCGTTTATGAATTGTTCCCCCAGTATTTCGCTCAACCGCGATACCTCGTCCCATCTTTTAATGCGTTCCGAAGGTTTGTCAGCGTATATCACAAAATCATTTCTATCCGGCAACCTGCCTTCCGGCAAGAGCTTGATAAAATCAGCGCCAGGAAAAATCTGGAAAACACTGTTAAGCTGGCGCTTCGTCGGAGCTCGCCAGGAAAGCCGCTTATCGAACCAGCCAGGCACGATTTTTTCCTGGTAATGAAAAAACATGGTCACGCCGCCGTTTCCCGGAGTATAATCCTGATTTATCTGATAATCTGTTATTCCTCCATCCCGGTAAATACCGGGGGGCGCTCCAGGAATATTTTTTACTCCAGCCACAAAATACGGTAGCGATCCAGTCGCGAGGGCAGCGGAGCGAATATTCTCGGCTGTCAACTTAACAGCTCTTCCGCGGAACGAATCAACAAGAAATTTCGGGGCATCCGAGCCTGAAAAAAAGACCACTCTTTCAAAGAAAAGGTTGGTGGTTCGCGAAGAAAGCGCGTTGGCCAATGCCGCCGCTATAAGGCCCGTAGCTTGAGTTGTGCGATTCTCCGACCCAATGGGCCCCCGTCCACGTGCCGTGTGTACGGCCAGCTGATAGATGGGATGCTCCAGAAGAACCGGGATGTCATGAGGCTGGAGGAAGGCTTCCACATTCTTCCTAAGGGCAGCGCTGATCGTACCGGGTGTATCCGCTTTGGTGAACACATTCCGGGAGTACGCTATTCTCAATCTCTCGTGGGCATCCAGAGGATCAGCGCAAGCTATGGTCAGACATCGCCAAGCCCCGGCCGATGCTCCCGCCAAGACTATCCTTCCGGCTTTTTCCAAAAATCTAGCTTTGATAATGGCTCTATCGAATCCCACAGAGACGAACCACTTCGGGCCTCCCGCAGGTCCTGTGAACACGCGGATTCGCTGCGGCCTCAGTCCTTCGTCTCGGATGATGGGCAGGACAGAGGCACCGGCTTTGTATCGGATATAATTCATCGGGATAAAGAATACCATCGGGCCTACATTAAGCCAATAGGAGGAAACTCAAATTTGGCGTTTATTAATTTACCTTGACATATCAGGCTACTATGGCTATTATGTGCTACTGACATAAAGCATGTCCTAGCTTATTACAAAAACTTAGTGATTTTTAGAGATTTTTCTTGACAACAAGGTCGACATGATAGATGAGGTCATCACAATTTGACGTGGAGGAAGGGTATGTTGAGAAGTAACCCGCCCACTCATCTGTTTTCACTTAAATTTCCACTGAAAAAGGCTATCCGGAGTTCCTGACGATCACCTTCACCCAGCTCGAACGTGGTCACAGGGGAGTTCTGCTTCAGAGTACATGATTAGCGAGTTGGACGCGTGACCAACTATTTCTTGGCGCAGTTTACCGGGGGGCGTACGCGCGGCTGATTTTTGGGTAAGCTCATGCTCGATTACCCACCCATTAATCTGCCCGTTGTTCTGTGTCTTGATTTATTTTATTTATTTAGATTATTACTACAAATTTATGATCTATTACATTTATAAATTGTTATTACATATATTAATCTAACCTAATTTACTTCATAGTATACATTATTTCTCACAAGTTCATTAAAATTAGTGGAATTGCGCTATTTTTTCCTTGACAGATTTTTCAAAAAAATATCTAAGCAATACCGAGAAGTTCGAGCTGGGAGGAAGGGTGCAATGAGAAGAAGCCCTTTTACTGTATTGGTTTGCCTGCTACTTTTTACATTAAATCTTGATGCCCTGGCCGCGTCGAATCATAACAGTATAGATGTAATTATTGATCCGATCGAATGGAGTCGCGCGTCATTCAACCCCGCGCTGCAGCCCAATGCGCAGCCGCTGCAGTTTCAGCCGGCTGCTGCACGAGCCATGCGAGGAGTCGGTCTTCGTCACGACCGATTATTCGCTAAGCAGCCGATGAAATGCAAACCGCCGCTTTGCCCCACTATGATGCCTTGTGGAATTGATCCGTCTCCGCCTTGCAAGCTTCCATCGCGCATGGTTGGGCAATGGGAATTGGCGACTCAAGTGTTCTTTGCTCGGACGCGTGGAACAGTGCGATGGCCTGCTCAGGTCCTTGGTATTCCTGCCACAGAGGCGGACCTCAACGATGATCTTGGGATACCCTCGCACCAAACATTGTTAGAGTATTCGGCTTACTACCAGTTTCGCCCCACCTGGGCAGTTTTTTACTCTGTAATGCCCATATCCTTGGAAGGAACCACAGTTCCGAATAGGACCATTTATTTTGGTCAGATACCGATCCCCGCGTTCATACCTGTCAATACGAAGTGGGATTTTCTCTATCAGAGAGTGGGACTACTTTATCAGCCGATTCTTACTTGCAGTGCATCGGTATCTATTTACAGTTCATGGTTATTTAACGATCAGCGCCTCAAGGTAAATAATGCCGTCTGTCCATTGTCTTCATGTACCACACTTGATCGGACCAGGAACATGGTGATGTCCGGAATTAATGTCCAAAAGTGCATCCGATCCATGTGCAACGGCGGAACACTCTCTTGTGATAACAGAATAGGATTGGGCTATTTGGACGGCACCTTCGCCCTGGACCTTCAGGCTGGCTTTCGCTTCAGTGTCCCTATGAACTGTGGACGCTGGGGCTTTGCCCGTGGAGGTTATCGGTTGATTAATTTCACAGAGAATCGAACCGACCTGCGGCTTGATATAGGGTTGGAAGGTGGTTTTGTCGAGGGAGGTTTGATCTTCTGATCCAGGATTTTCCCTTGAATGGCGCCGGAAACTGAATGTCCTAACCAGGGGCTTTTGAGACCTCACCTTGATTGAATGTCCACTCTCAAGGATTTCATGGGCCTTTGAAGCTACCCTCCTCCGGCGCCATTCCTTGTTTTATCCTATTTCCAAAAAAACGAAAAGCCCGATACGGCTGAATCAGCCGCCCTTTTAGGGCTTTTCAACGGTCAAAAGGGTATGTTGAGAAGTGGTTCCCTGTTATCACATCCCTCAATATTGGCAACTCCTTTTTTGATTTTTTGCAGCAAAAATTTACTATTCATCAATTTATGATACATATGTAGATAGTTATGTTTACAACTTAACAAATAACATTCGAATTGTGTATCGATTTAACATATTTCTGTCACTTTACGTCATAAATTTATCATTGCACTTAATAATATTACTACTGCCGGAGTTTGTCTTAAGCACAAAAATGCACTGATATCGCCATTTACAAAAAATCCTAAATGTGGTATGTTGAAATTCGAGGTATATTTCTCAGTGACCCAAATGAGGAGGCAAAGATGATCCCCAACGATGATGTACGATCCACCGATTCAAGGGATCAGGGGCCCGTCTCCGGATGGACCAGTCTTCATTCATGGATTTTTCTCGCCATTGTGTTAATCGCTGTCCTGGTCATTGGAATTCAGAATAGGTATCATTATCTGAGTCCTCTTGGATTGGGCAAGGCATATAGAATAGACAAATTGTTTGGCGGTATTCAAGAGTATGATCCTTCAAGCGGTTGGGTTGTAGCGCAACTCCAACCCATTCAGCAACCCATGCCCGGGACTTCCCCTGAAGCCTCTCAGGCTGTTCCAATGCGCATGCCGGGAATGGTTCCCACTCCCCCAGGAAGTGTTGGGCTTGGAACATCGCAGCCCCCTCAATCACAGGAGGAAGAGACTTCCCCTCCGGCAGTCACTAAAGAGACTCCTCCCAAAACCGCCAACCGGGGAAAAGAAGCCCCTGAGATGAGTCTGGATGAGCGTGCAAGACTCTTTAAGAAAGCCTTCCCGGATTTTGGGAAAGAAGAGTTCCAGTTAGCAAACGATGATTTGTATCCGGATTGGAAAAAGAATGTTGCCTCGAATGGGACTTGGTCCGAGTTTTTAGGGGTATATCGAGAATTTGTTCAGTGGTGGACGGATCAGGGATCGCCCCAGGAAACCGGCTCAAAGCTGTGGAAGGATTTTTTGGATTCCCGCGGCAAGCGATGAATATTGAATTCAGACTCATGTCCTTACTGTGGCGAAAATCATCCTGCCAGCTGTGGTCTGAAGCACACTAGTAACCGTTACATCGACATTTCTGCCCATGTAACGTCTCCCATTATCTATTACCACCATTGTGCCGTCGTCTAAGTAAGCGACACCTTGGCCGTGCTCTTTTCCTTCCTTCATTATTTGAACCCGTATATTTTCCCCCGGCAAGACGATCGGTTTCAAAGCGTTCGCCAGTTGGTTAATATTCAAGACCAGAATTGAATGCACTTCCGCGACTTTGTTTAGATTGAAATCATTCGTTATGATTGGATAACCGGTCTCTTTGGCCAAAGAAATCAGTTTCTGGTCCACTTCCTTTATCGCGGGATAATCCGTGTCGTTGATAACGACGTTCATATAAGACTGTTTTTGGATTTTGTTGAGAATGTCTAAACCGCGGCGCCCCCTGGTACGTTTCGTGGAATCGGAAGAATCCGCTATCATTTGGAGTTCTTTCAGGATGAACTGGGGTATTATGAGATCTCCCATTACAAAGCCTGTTGAACAAACATCTGCAATGCGCCCATCGATTATGACCGAAGTATCCAGAATACCCATGACTCCACGAATCTTTTCAGCGGACTCGGTCAGTTTCTCATTGAGTTCCAATGTCTTGGCCGATCCTAACTGCATGCCCATCAAGCTCGTCACAATTATGATCAAACCATAAATTGAAGCGGCTACTTGTGGGGTCTCGATTATGTAACTCACCGGAGCGCCGATCAGCATACCAATAATTGCCCCGATAATAATTCCTATCGCTCCGCCGATGATCTTAAAAACCCCTGTGGCTAGCCATGAACGAAGCACCAGGAGACACACAAGCCCTAATAGAAGGCCCGCCACAGCATAAATCAGGATTCCGATGTAATCAAAAAGCAGATACCAGCCGATCAGTGCGCAAAAAAGACCTGGAATGGTTACAAGAGCAGTGGACAGCATCTTGCCGGGCATCAGCTGTAAGTCCTTTCGAAACAGAGGTGAAAAGGGCGGGAAGAACTTAAGTTACGGTTGTCTTTTATTCGAGGGGATTCGGTGTTTTCGATTGTTGAAAAATCCTGTTTATGGTCCGTTCTATTTCACGTTCATCAATCTTTTTCGCTATGGACAATTCTTTTATCAGAAGGTTTCTGGCCTGATCAAATAATCTGCGCTCCCCGTAGGATAAGTCTTTTGATTCCTTAAGCAAACTGAGATCTCGGAAAACTTCCGCAGCTTGAAAGATACTGCCGTTTCGCATTTTGTCTTGATATTCGCGTAATCGCTTATTCCATGTCTGTGAATCAGCCTTGGTTCGTGTCTTCAGGATTTCTATTACCCTCGGCACTTCAGCTTCATCAACAATCTTGCGGACCCGGTTTGAAGCAACTTTGTTAACCGGCAGCTTGATTACAGTGCAAGCTGTATTAATTTCTGTTTCCAGTATATAGCAGAGTTGATCCGAGTCCCCTATTTTTTCTTTTTTGATATCCAATACTCGCGCTACCCCATGAATCGGATAAACGACAACGTCTCCGATTTCAAACATTTGTCCAGCTCCCTTCATGACTCGTCCTAATTGTTGACGCGTTTTCGTTCTTTGCTAATTGGAGCCTCCCCCCGCCTAATCCAGCAAAATAAAGGGACTTCTGCAGTGAAAAAGCAATTATGTCATTTTGGGTTGAAAGTATCGATATGGGAAGTTACAATCCGGATGCTCCTGGAATTGCAACGACCGGCTCCCTCCAAACGGGGGGCAGGATATACAAGGTATTGTGGTTTGTCAACAAAAAAGCACAATATGGAGTAAATATGAGTCGCTACATCTTGTGCCTTGTGACTATTGATGATCTCAAAAAGGCCTCTGAAATAGCCAACCTCCTAGTTGAAAAAAAATTGGCAGCATGCGTGAATATCATCCCGCAAATACAATCGATTTACCGCTGGAAGGGTGAAATATGCAGTGACACCGAGAGCCTGATGATAATTAAAACTCGCGAAGATTTGTTTAAAGAGCTTGAGGCAGTAGTGATAAAACTGCATCCGTACGAGGTCCCTGAGATAATATCATTTAATATTCACCAGGGCTTTTCGGAGTATTTGAGATGGATTGATGACTCGACAGAAAAACCTTCCAAGTGATCCTTATTACCTCATTATAGACGGTTGCCGAATACTGAATATCCCTGTTAATAGAAAAGCCGCCGAAAAGATGATCCGTCATATGGAGCTCATAAGGATTTGGGGAACTAGAATCAATCTCACAGCGGTAACAGAACCGCGCGAAATGGCGATTCTTCACTTTTTGGATTCGTTGACCGTATTTAAGGTAATCCAATTAGGTTCCGGACTACGCATTCTCGATATTGGCAGCGGCGCTGGTTTTCCCGGCCTGGTACTCCAGACGGCTGACGAAACACTCAAGGTTACTCTTCTTGATCGTGATCCAAAGAAAACCGTTTTCCTGAAGCATGCGGCCCGGACATTGAATTTGACCGGAATGGGATTTATAAATCAGCCTCTGAATAATTTGCTCGATAATCCATTCAGTTGGTCGTTTGACTGTGTTGTTTCGAGGGGCTTTTCATCCAATACTGCGGTCCTTGACAGATTACACTTGCTTTTGCCCGAAACAGGTTTTCTGGTAACCATGGCGGGGCCTTCTTCTAAGAATTTTGTCTTGAGAAATTTCCATTTAACTGAATCATGGGAAGGGACTCTTCCCTTCTCTAGCAGGTTTAGAAAAGTTTCAGTTCATAGACCAAATTAAGAGAACGTCCGCCTGATGTTCTTGGGAACCGATTTTTTCGATCTGCATATGATTATTTGCTTTTGTTTTGAAGTTAGTTTTGTGATAAGAGGGCTACCCTAGTTCCTAATACTATATGTTGTGGGTTGTTGCTGATGGGACGCGTAATCTGCATATGTAATCAGAAGGGCGGTGTCGGCAAGACTACCACCGCAGTTAATTTGGCCGCTTGTCTTGCGTTATCTGAGCGGCACACTCTCTTAATAGATCTTGATCCACAGGCAAATGCATCTAGTGGAGTTGGTATACGTTTATCCGCGGGCGAGCCTTCGGTCTATGACTTACTTCTCGGCAGGGAAAATGCCCAAAAAATAATAATGAAAACAGAACTCGAATACCTGGACATTTTGCCTGCTTCACAAGACCTTATCGGAGCCGAAGTGGAGCTTGTGTCATTTGCTTCCAGAGAAAGATTTCTCAAATCAGCAATTGCGTCGATAATAGCTGATTACGATTATACATTCATAGACTGTCCTCCTTCGTTGGGTTTTCTAACTCTCAATGCGCTAGTCGCCGCAGATTCCGTGCTCGTACCAATACAATGTGAATATTATGCCTTGGAAGGAGTAGGCTATCTCTTAAAGACCATTAGAAGAATTCAATCTGTTCTTAATTCATCCTTGAACATTGAAGGTTTTTTAATGACTATGTTTGATCCGCGAAATAATCTTAGTCACCAGGTAGTTGAGGACGTGAGGAAGAATCTCAATGGGCAGGTGTTTGCAACTGTAATACCGAGAAATGTAACATTGTCCGAATCGCCGAGTTTTGGCAAACCTGTGGTTTTGTATGATATCGCATCTAGAGGTGCGGCCAGTTATCTCGCCTTGGCAAAGGAGATTATGGATGCTGAAGGTCACCGAGACGGCCAAGAAGCGTACCGTATTGGGGCAAGGTCTTAATGCTCTAATTCCTATGGATGACTTTGTACCTAATACCGATTCGGCTCAGCACATACGAAGTGTAAGTATTGACGATCTCATCCCGAATCCTCATCAACCCCGAAGTTTGTTTTCAGAAGAATCTTTGATGGATCTAAGTAAGTCCATTAAAGAAATGGGAGTCATTCAGCCGCTGATAGTCCGTCCCGCCGTGGATCAAAAATACGAGATCGTCGCGGGTGAAAGGCGTTGGCGAGCTGCTATGCTGGCGGGGTTTCCTACCGTACCAGTTATCGTGCGTCGCCTGACGGATGTTGAATCCTTAGAAATAGCACTGATAGAGAATCTTCAACGCGAAGATTTGAATCCGGTAGATACCGCAGAAGCTTATGATATTCTCATTAGAAAATTCTCATACACGCATGAAAATTTGGCCCAGCGGATCGGTAAGGATCGCACCAGCATCACTAATCATCTTCGACTACTCAAATTACCTGATCCCATAAAAAAGCATCTTCGAGACGAGTTGATCAGTATGGGGCATGCAAGAACTCTTCTCGCGCTCGATCATGCACCTATGCAATTGAATCTTTCAAACAGAGTAATCAGGCGAAAACTCTCTGTGAGAGAACTTGAGAAAATAGTTCAGAATTATAAGAATCAACAAGATTCAAAGGTTCCGAAAAATAGGATAAGTGATCCCGCCCTGGCGACTCTCGAGACTCGTCTGTCTCGTCATTTTTCGACGAGAGTGACAATCAAACAAAATCCAAATGAAATAGGCAAATTAGAAATACATTTTCATTCAAAAGAAGAGCTGGACCGCCTGCTGGAGCTAATGGGTTATTCGGAAGATTTCTCTTGAAATCACTTGCTCCCCGTGTTACCCTGAATTGATTATTCCATTAAAAATATTGGGTTTTTACGTCAATGAATACCTGGATCCGATGCATGGAGGTGCTTCGAGGTAAGGTGAATGACCATGTCATGTCTACCTGGCTCGAGCCCGTAGTTTGCGAGGAAATTTCGGAAGGCAAGTTGACCCTTTCTGTGCCGAATAATTTTTTTGCTGCGTGGATAAAAGATAATTATCTATCATTGTTACTCGATTCTCTTCTCGAACTCACCGGTATCAGCTATGAAGTAGCGTTTCGTTGCAGGGATGATTCAGGTCAGAATAATTTACCGAAACTTGTTCACGCTTCGCATTCCAAGCCAAATCCTTCGTTTGTTATAACGGAAGAATTCGCGCTTAGGCGAAATCTCAATCCACGGTACACGTTTGAAAGTTTTGTAGTAGGGTCATGCAATCAGTTCGCACATGCTGCGGCTTTGTCTGTATCCGAAAATCTCGCCGGGAGTTATAATCCCCTTTTTCTTTACGGCGGAGTCGGCTTAGGCAAGACACACCTGATGAGCGCTGTCGGTTACGAGGTTTTATCCAAGAACCACAAGAAAAGAGTGTCGTTTAGCACTTCGGAGGAGTTCACCAATGAGATGATTAATGCCATCCGATTTGATAAAATGGCTGATTTCAGGAATAAATACAGAAATGTAGACCTTCTGCTCATCGACGATATCCAGTTCATAGCCGGCAAAGAAAGAACACAAGAGGAATTCTTTCATACATTCAATACCATTTACGAAAACCGGAAACAGATAGTCATAACATCCGACCGATTTCCAAACGAAATATCTGATATGGAGCAGCGGCTCAAATCCCGATTCAATTGGGGTCTTATCGCTGACATTGGAGTGCCCGATCTCGAAACTAGGGTGGCTATCCTGAAAAGGAAAGCCTACGAGGATTCGTTGAAATTGCCGGATGACGTAGCCTATTTTTTGGCTGAAAATGTTGAAACAAATATAAGAGAACTGGTTGGTTGTCTTGTCAGAGTGATAGCGATGAGTTCCCTCCAGGGCCTTCCGCTTACAAGAGAATTGGCGGAGATGGCTTTAAGGGATATTTTTCGCCGCAGCATTAAGAAAATCACCGTTGACGACATACTTTCGCATGTTGCCAAAGCTTTTAATGTTAAGGTGGCGGATATCAAATCAAAGAAGAAACATAAAATGTACTCCTTGCCCAGACAAGTTGCCATGTTTTTGACCAGAGAACTCACCGAATTGTCCTATCCGGAGATAGGAACCGCTTTCGGAGGAAAGGATCACTCCACTGTTATCTATGCCACACGAAAAATCGAAAAGGCCATGGAAGAAAACCATTCCTTGAGAAATATGGTAGACGCGGTCAAGAAGGATATTCGGACGTGAGCCGACCTGATGAGTACTTGTGAAAAATCTGTCTAAATACATCGGATAATTCGACGCGGTTCCGTTTTTCACAATTCGTCAGTATACGGATTCACCAACTACCAACAGTAGTAATTCAGTCGAAAAGCGGAGCGGACTGCTTTTTCCACAAATTCACAGCCCCTCTTAATACGACTATTTCTTTAATTATTATTTAATTGTAAGAATCAATTAGGAGGATCCATGTTTATAGAAATCGAAAGGGACATTCTGCACGACGGCCTTTCAAAGTCGGTTCCGATTACCGAAAAGAAATCTACCCTGCCGATTTTGTCTCATGTTTTGTTCAATGCCGAGGACTCAACTCTACAGTTGACAGCCACCGATCTTTCAGTGGGGTTACGGCTGATATATTCATGCACTGTGAAAGAAGCTGGCATGTTAGCAATTCCCGGAAAAAAAGTTTTTGAAATAATTAGAGAATTACCGTCAGGTCCTGTATCTATGCAATCATCGGCTAACGGTCGAATCAAAATAATTGCAGGAAAAAGTGAGTTTGAGTTAGCCGGCATGGATGCTGCGGATTATCCGGCATTTGCCGG
>JBKQRG010000452.1:0-21565 GCA_052144015.1 Desulfomonilaceae bacterium | reverse complement strand
CAAAGATGGTAAGAACGTGTGGCAGGAAGGTCAGGAAGTAAAGAAATGCTTTGAATGCCATAAGCTTGAAGCGCAAGACAAGGTCGTAACCCTCCAAAAAGCTTATCACGATAAATGCCAGGGTTGTCATAAGAAATTGAAGAAAGAGAAGAAGAAAACCGGCCCGACAACGTGCAGCAAATGCCATCCGGGAGCCGGTGATGAAGGGGAAGCGAAATAATTTGTTCTGATCATGATTATTTTACTGCAGCCCCCTTCATCTCCGGAGGGGGCTTCTTCGCGCTTACTGTTAACTTAGGTTTTTGTTAGATATAAGAAAGGACAATCGGTCTATTCGGTCTCTTGGACGTGAATTAATAAAGCCTTTTACGGTTATTCTCGTTTTACATCGCGAAGGAGTTTGGAATGAATCGAAGAGTTTCCAATTCTCGAAATTGGAGGTGGACAACTCTATTTGCCGCCGGCTTTGCCCTCCTTACACTCTGTTTTGGCAGCCCTTTCGCAGCAGCCCAAAATGAAGACTCGACAAATTGGCAGTTCTCTGCAACCGCGGCCATATTGAAGCTGGCGCAAGCTCGACCGACTGAGCCTGGAGCAGGAACTAGTACATCGTCCCCTGCGACTCCAGGTCCGGAGCAAGCTCCTGCGCCTGCAAAATCGGAAGAATCAATTAAAAAAGCCGAACCTGAAGAGTTGACTAATCAGGCATGTTGGGAATGCCATAATGGGGACATCCTAAAAATGTCTCACGAAGATCAGCTCGAGCAGGTTGTTGTAGAAGGTGAGCCTCTTCCACCCAGGCCCAAGCCGCCGTACATTTTGGGGGAGATGAATCTGGACATACGGGCACGAAATTTTTCGGCGGGCGTGCATGCGGATACTACATGCGTGACTTGCCACAAAGATATCAGCGAAGTGCCGCACCAACAGCGTATAAAAAATGTAGATTGTAAAGAGTGCCATGATGAATCGGTCGAGTCCGCTGAAGCCGGGGCACACGGTAAAAAACTTTCACCCAAAGCTCCGGAATGTATTGGCTGTCACAATGTACACTACGGGCAAGCGCAGAGTGATTATGACAAGGAATTCAAACGAAAAGTTTGTATTGATTGCCACAATGCCACTGGCAGGAAAATAGACCAGGGCCACAAGAATTTATATGAATTCCAGCAGCATCTGGCGAAAATGGAATGTATGAGTTGCCATAAGGGGCAGAAGGCTGGTGTCCACTATATACCTCCTGTTAAATTAAAGGTGGCACGCTGCGAATCCTGTCACACCAAATTCACGATGTTATCTAAAGAAGAGAAAACTGCCGGGTTTGCTGAGTACATCCAGCAGACCGGGTTCATTAATGCAGATGCGCTCAAAAAATACGGCTATGTCATCGGAGCTAACCGTATTCCCGCTTTGGACGTTATTGTCATTTTGGCTGTAATTGCCCCGATTGGGCTTCCAATAGCTCATGGTACACTCAGGTGCATCACACGTCGTCGAGAACCCGCCCACTTGCAGGAGGAAAAAATACTAATCCATCCCCTCACAGAGAGAATATGGCATTGGTTTCAAGCCCTTTGCGTGGTGATGCTCATTATTACAGGCATAATTCTTCACTGGCCGGAGAAATTCCAAGGCTGCTTTGACTGGGCAGTGCGGATTCACAACTGGTTCGGATGGGGTATGGTTGTCGCAATGATTGTGTGGGTGGTGTACAACCTCACAACAGGGCGAATATCTCATTATCTCCCGAAAAAGGGCGAAATACCCGGAGGAATGATTATTCAGGGCCAGTTCTATCTTGTCGGAATTTTCAAGCACGAGCCGCACCCATTTGCTCCAACAGAGGACAGTAAATTCAATCCGCTTCAAAAGATCACATATTTAGGAAAGCAGGCAATACTGGTGCCGATTCTGGTAATAAGCGGACTCATGTACATGTATCCGGAGTTTTTTAAGGGATTCATAGAGATTATTGGAGGAATGAAGGTTTTGACTACGGTTCATTTCCTCCTGGCCGGTCTCTTTGCGTCATTCCTTGTTGCGCATATTTATTTAGCAACTACAGGCGAAACGGTGGGTGAAAACTTCAAGGCCATAATCTTCGGTTATGGTATCAAATCGGACCATGAGGAGCATAAGGCATAACGATCGTTTAAAGGGCAGAGCGCTGATCCTAGTCTGACAATTTAGCGCTTGCCGAAGGAACCGGAAATCAGTTCAGCCCAGCTGTCGTCACCGGGGGCAGGTGGTCGGGAAATGTGCGGATGTGATTTAAATTCCGTCCGTTGACTCAATCCTGATAATAGGCTGATCTCTCGAGTCAGTGGCGTATCCCTGAAATCCAGAAAACGAAGCAGCCTTCCTAGATTCTGATCCCACCAATCGCTTTTCAAGCTTATCAGTTCAGGCACTTTGAGATGAGATCCTCGTTCAAGATCCCATCTATACTCTGCAAACGGCCAAAATTTGTATTTCGCGAAAACAAGAAACCCTTTTCGATAACGTTTCTGAATGGAACTCATCATTAAGAATTTGCGTTCCGTGAAAACCTCGTCATCACCAACCGAAATGTAGCCTCTAACCGAACCCTGCTCGGATGATCCCTTGTTTCTATCCGTTTTGGAAGAATAAACAAAAAAAATGTTTAACTCTTCCACTCCGCCGCCGGAGCCGTAAGTGAAAAATGGTCGAAAACTATAGCGAGTGTGTCCTGACTTATAATGGTGATAATAGGTAAACAACGGCCACATCACATCAATCGTGGTGGAAAAACAGGTTTCCTGTTTGATGTACAGAGGAAAAGGCATGGACGTGTATGATGAGGCCTCAGGCGTCCCCGGATATCTTTCCAAATGCTGGAATAACGGCCACAAAAAGAACCAGCTACGATGTTCACGGCGTATCGAATCCGTACCGAAAAGGGGCCAGATCTTGAACGCCGACCGGCCGGGACTGCGTGCGACAGTGATCAGAGGCCACAGCAGCCGAATCGTTTTCGCATCATCATCAGTACTTTCCGAGTAGAGGGGAAAAAGGAAAAAGAGACTTTTGTCAGAGCCGCGTCTGAATGTGTAACCGTAAAAGGGGAAAAACCCCCAATACGGCTGCCCCATATCAGAGACACCTTGAAACGCGGTAAGACAACGAGAATAGCTATCAAAAGGCGGGACCTTGGACGAGTAGCTTTCGAAAAACGGAGTAAATCTTAATTTACTTCTGAATTTGGATTCTTCGCGACATCCGAATGGGTAAAAAAGGTCCAACCTATCGTACAAACCCGGAACCGATGTGCGGAAAAAAAGAGGGGGCAGCCCCCAACCTTCAGCTAAAGTCCAAGCTCCATTCGGGGATCGAGGGTCAATTCTTCTTATGGTAATGTCCGGATCGAGCGCAAAAAGAGTTCCAGAGCCGGTCAGCTGCAAGAAATCGTAAGCAGATCCACAAGCCGGCGTATGCTGAAACAGCACAGTTATAAAAAGAATTATGGGAATAAAAGCCAGTAACCAGGAAGCGTTTCCCCTATTTTTGCCCACAGCAATTGGGCCGGATTTCGAGAGGGTACTCTCCGGTTTGTGTTCAGTCTGGGGATCCTCAGAGAGCAACATGGGTAAGCTTCTCATCTGAAGACCGATCCTAATATGATCGCGAGAGTGCTGATGGGGGTGGCTTCGGAAATATCTTCCGCTGTCTTGCTCATGTTTCTGATTGCTCGACGAGCTTCGAAGTAGATTTCCGGATCGTTTATTAACCGGCTAACAGCTCCAGGGCCACGCTGGACACTGTTTGTAACATTGCGCAGGTCTCGCACGAGAGCTGAGGCGTCACGATACAGTGACTCATCTACTACCATTCTTCCCAAAGTCCCCCGTCCTCCTCGGACGTCTCCGGTAACGACTTCGAGGTCTTTTGACGACTTGTTGAAACTTTCTAAGGTGCGATTTATTTTGTCCTGGTTTCGGACGACAATTTCATCGATTCTCTTTGTGGCATCATGTGTATTGTCTATAGTCGCGTTAAGTTTCTCCTTGTTGCCTCCAATGAGATCATTCAAATTCTTGAAAACATCGTCTGAATTCTTGAGTACACTGGCAATCCTGTCCGAGCCCTTTTCATCTATGAGCACTTTGCGCGCATCTCGGGCCAGTATTTGCAGGTCCTGCGTCATTATTCCTACATTTTCGACCAATTTTTCCGGATCGTATGGCTCAACGACTTGCGCTATCTCCTCCCCTGGTTTCAGCTTCCGAACATTGGGCCTGCCAGGTTCGATAACCACATACCGATCGCCCAATAAACCTTTGGTTTTCAAAGAGATCCTTGAATCCTCCGGAATGACGTTACGGTACGAGTCGTTAATTTCGAGAAGCGCCACAGCTTTGCCGCTTTCCGGCTCAAAAATAATATCCTTGACTATCCCCACTCTTATTCCGGCAATTTGAACTTGAGCGCCGTTCACAAGACCTTCTGCGGATTTGAAACGAGCTTTGAGAATGAACCCTTCTTTCTTTCCGAAATCCAAAACATTGAACCACACGTACACAAATATCGCGGCCGCTACCACGAAGAACAGTCCCACTTTTGCTTCTGTCGAAAACCGATTCATCAGGAAACTGCCTGCTTCACTCGATTGGAATTGGGCCACTGGCCGAACCCGTTATGAATTGCTTGATAACCGGGTCCGTGCTGCTCAAAATCTCTTCAGGAGATGCTTTTGCCGAAATCTTTCCGTTAAACAGCATCATCACTTCATCCGATATTCTCAGCGCTCCCTGAATGTCATGGCTGACGAGAACATAAGTGCTCAAACGCTGTTTGTGAGTCTGAGCAATAAGCCTGTAAATCAATCCTCGTGTGATAGGGTCCAGCCCGCTGGTCGGCTCATCGAAGAAAACGATATCAGGCTCTAATGCCAGTGCTCTGGCCAAACCCACTCTCTTTCTCATTCCACCCGACAGTTGGCCCGGGAACTTATGCTTGTGCTGACTCATGCCTACTTCAGCCAGCTTTTCTTCGACTTTTTCCGCCAATGCTCGCTGTGACAGCTTCATGTGTTCGCGCAGAGGGAACGCCACGTTCTCTTCCACAGAAAGAGAATCAAAGAGGGCCGCGTCCTGAAACAGCACACCGAACCTGCGGCGTACTTTGTTCAATTCCAGGGATCTCATCTTCACGATGTTCTTTTCTTCGATGTAGATTGCTCCGCTGTCCGGCTTTTCCAGGCCGATCATTTGTCTAATGAGAACGGATTTTCCTCCGCCGGATTTTCCTATAATGGTGGTTATCGAGCCGGTTTTGATTTCCAGGCTGATTCCATCCAGTACGTGCTGTTCTCCATATTTTTTGTGAACATTATCTAAACGAATCATCCATCATTCCGACCCGTTGCTTCATGATTTGTGAAACATAAGGTTGGTCATCATGTAATCCGAAATAAGAACCAATACCGATGACAGCACGACAGCTTTGGTAGTGGCGATTCCTACTCCTCTAGCTCCTCCGGTGGCATAATAACCCTTATAACAGGCCACCAGTGCCGTGATTAGCCCAAAAAACACGGCCTTAACTGCGCCGTGTCGGACATCATCAGGGTCGAGGTAATAACGGACACCTGACATAAACGCACCGGTGTCCACGCCCAAATAGTGCGTGCTGATCAGATACGCGCCGATCATGCCGGCCAAACTAAAAATTAGGGCCAAAATCGGCATAACTATCGCGGAAGCAAAGATACGTGGCACTATGAGATATTGGATTGGATCGACCGCCATACTTTGCAACGCGTCTATCTGTTGCGTATTTCTCATGCTGCCGATTTCTGCGGTCATGGCTGAGCCGACCCGTCCGACAATCATGAGCGCAGTGATCACCGGACCAAGTTCACGGGTCAAAGCTAGAGCCACCGTTGCTCCAACCATGGATTGGGCCCCATACTTGCTCATCCCGATATAACCTTGCAATGCGCTAACCATGCCGGTAAACGCACCAGTCAAAACGATAAGTGTAACCGACTGAGCCCCGATGAAATCCAATTGCCTGAAGTACTCCCGATAACGGATCGGACGCCGAAAAAACCATGCGACACTCTGACCAAAGAGGGACAGCATTTGGCCGATAGTTTCGAACATGCTGCCGCCGCTCCTCAGAAGAGAAAGAAACGCGGACCCGATGGAACTCAAAATCCGAATTGGAACAGATGTTTCGGACAAAAAATACCAACCCTCTAGGGACCACGGCAGATTACAAAACCTTGCCATTAGCTCCCGATGCCCATTCTGCCCGCGGGTTAAACCACCTTGGCTCTGGGCGAACATACCTCAATGGGCAGTGACCGGCTTGTTGGCCACTGATGAAATATGTTATGCCGTATTGGGGCTGGCAGCCCGCTGGTTGTGCTATTCTAATCCTGCAGATCAAAGAATGTCAATATCTTTGTGATAAAGTCCATATATGATAAATAACATTAGAGTTTATTATTAACCATAGTTAAATACTTAAAATTCATGCTTAAATCTCAAAGCTGGCTTCCCGCCTTGAGTTGCAGTTTTACAGTTGCATATCCAACGCGGGAGTGATATTGTGAGCTTTTGCAGCCATTAAGTATAATAATATCAATAAGATAGGAGAGAGCATGCCTGCCGCGGATTTCGTTCACCTCCACGTCCACAGCCAATATTCTTTATTGGATGGAGCCATCAGAATCCACGACCTGATCACCAGGGCTAAAGAATTTAAATTGCCCGCTGTGGCTTTGACCGATCATGGAAATCTTTTCGGCGCCATGGAATTTTACACGCAGGTTCAGGCAAGCGGCATCAAACCTATAATCGGTTGTGAAGTCTATGTCGCGCCGGGGTCTCGTTTCGATCAATCAGCTCGCCAGGGAGAGACCACGTCGCATCATCTGATTCTCCTTTGTGAAAATGAAAAAGGATACCGCAATCTTTGTGTGTTGGTGTCAAGAGCCTATCAGGAGGGCTTCTACTATAAACCCAGAGTGGATCGAGAATTACTTGAGGAGTTCAATGAAGGGCTTATTTGCCTGAGCGGATGTTTATCGGGAGAAGTTCCGAAGAGACTTCTTGCCGGTGATGAGGAAGGAGCACTGGAAGCTGCCGAATGGTACCGAAATCTGTTCTCGTCTGCTCGCTATTTCCTGGAAATTCAGGAGAATGGTCTGGAAGAGCAGAAGAAGGTAAACAGCGGTCTCATAGATTTGGCAGGAAAACTCGACCTGAAATTGGTTGCTACGAATGATTGTCACTACCTGGATCGATCCGACCACCAGGCTCACGAAATTCTGCTTTGTATTCAGACTCAAAAAAAATTGGATGACCCGGACAGGATGAGATTTAGGACCGATCAATCGTATTTTAAATCTCCCCAAGAGATGGCACGAGATTTTGAGCACTTGCCCGAAGCTCTAACGAACACAAGACTGATCGCTGAGAGGTGCTCGCTTTTACTCGAGTTCGGAAAAATTCATATGCCGAGATTTGATGTCGGACCGGGCGAGTCTTTAAGAAACGAGTTCAAAAAACAGACGGAAGCAGGGTTTGAGAAACGCATTGCCAAATTAAAGGAACGCGGTGAAGTTGATGACACTGGTGAAAAAATTTATAGGGATCGGCTGGAATATGAGATCCGGCTCATTCAAGAAATGGGTTTTTCCGGTTATTTCTTGATTGTGGCCGACTTCGTCGCTTTCGCAAAGGATCAAGGAATACCGGTGGGCCCCGGCAGGGGCTCGGCAGCTGGTTCTTTGGCTGCTTACTCTCTGGGAATTACGGATATTGACCCTATTCGTTATGACCTGCTCTTTGAACGTTTTTTGAATCCTGAACGCAAGAGTATGCCTGATATTGATGTTGATTTCTGCATGCAAGGGCGTGACCGGGTGATTGAGTATGTCTCAAGCAAATACGGTAAGGACAAGGTAGCGCAGATAATAACGTTTGGCCGCATGCAAGCCAAAGCGGTCGTCAGGGATGTCGCTCGAGTTCTTGGTTTTCCGTATGCCGACGCGGATCGACTTGCCAAGCTTATACCGGACCGGCTCAGTATAACTCTGGATCGGGCAATCAAAGACGAACCAAGGCTCAAGGATTTGATCTCATCTGATCCGAAGGTGGCAGACCTGATCGGTACCGCTCGCAAGCTTGAAGGATTGTGCCGCCACGCTTCTACTCATGCAGCAGGAATTGTGATCTCGGATGAACCGCTGGTGAAGCATTTGCCGCTCTACACGGGCAATAATAAGGAAACCGTCACTCAATTCGACATGACGTGGGTTGAGAAGATAGGTCTGGTGAAATTTGACTTCCTGGGACTAAAAACACTTACAGTTGTGGACCTCGCAATTCGATTGCTGGAGAAATCCAGAAGCATAGTGTTGGATATCACTTCCATTCCTTTGGACGACGAAAAAACGTTTGACTTGCTCTCCCGAGGAGACACGCTGGCTGTATTCCAGCTCGAATCCGCCGGGATGAGAGACATATTGACCAAATTTAAGCCATCGGTTTTTGAAGATTTAATAGCGATTCTCGCGTTGTATCGACCGGGACCGCTGGAATCCGGGATGGTGGATGATTTTATTGATCGAAAGCACGGCAAAATACCTATTGAATATCCGTTACCTGAACTGGAATCGGTTCTTAAAGAGACTCATGGTGTAATTGTTTACCAGGAACAGGTGATGAACATTGCCAAATCGCTCGCGGATTACTCATTGGGAGAAGCCGATCTCCTCAGACGGGCCATGGGGAAGAAGAAAGTTGAAGAAATGGCCGAACAAAAAAGCCGTTTTGAGAAAGGTGCGGAAAAAAATAAGATAGACCCGAAAAAAGCCACTTATATATTTGAACTAATGGAGAAATTTGCCGGTTATGGATTCAACAAGTCCCATTCCGCGGCATACGCCATGGTCACTTACCAGACTGCATTTCTGAAAGCGCACTATCCTGCGGAGTTCATGGCCGCGCAATTGAGTTGTGATGCGGCCAATACCGAAAAGATAACGCTGTACATTTCAGAATGCAGAGAAATGGGCATCGAAATTGTTCCGCCCCATGTCAATAAATCGTTTCAGGACTTTCATGTGGCAGATGAAAAGATCATATTCGGTCTTACAGCAGTGAAGAACGTAGGAGAAGGAGCGATTGCCGCTATTCTGGAAGCACGAAGTGAAGGAGAGCCGTTTTGCTCGTTACAGGATTTTGCACACAGGGTTGATCTAAAAAAGGTGAACAGAAAAGTTTTTGAAAGCCTCGTCAAGTGTGGAGCTTTTGACGGATTAGGCCCATCGCGGCGCGCTATGTTCGAAGGCCTGGATTCTGTTTTGGATCAAGCGGCGAGTTTTCAGAGGGAAAAAAACGAGGGGCAAGTAAACCTGTTTGCCGTTAGCTGCAGCCCCGGTGAAAGTTCGGATTTCATTATGCCTATCTCGGAAGTGTCGGAGTGGGACGAACTGATGACGCTTTCCTTTGAGAAAGAACTTATGGGTTTCTATATAACCGGACATCCGTTAATGAATTACGAGGAAATAATAAAGAAATACACGAATGCGACTTGCGCCGGTTTGGCGGATCTTCCTAGTTCATCGCAGGTCAGACTGGCGGGACTTGTGAAGAGGATCAAAGAAATCAACACCAAAAAAGGCGACCGAATGGCCTTTGTTTCGTTCGAAGACCTGACAGGAGTAACTGAGGTAACATTTTTTTCCGAGCTGTACATTCAGAGCTTGGATTTACTCAATTCTTCGGAACCTTTAATTTTGTCCGGTTTGCGGGAAGGCGATAAAGAAATGCCAAAAATCTTGGCCCAGGATATATGCCGGATTCAGGAAGGGCCACGTAAATTCAGCAAGAGTATCAGGATAAAACTTTCGGCGCGTGAAGTGGATGCGCATCAAATCAAAGATCTTAAAAGCATTCTATTGAGGCATAAAGGACGACTTCCGGTAAAGCTGCATGTGGTCATACCTAATCGAACCGAAACGGTAATTAACTTGTCCCCCCTGTCGTGTGAACCGTCGGATGTGTTGCTCAGCGAGGTGCAGAACACATTTGGTTATCAAATTAATTTTGAATAAATTTTGCTTATTCCGAAGTTATCAAATTCATGGATAATGGGCTGAAAAGATACGGATGGAAAGGTAATACCCTTATCCCGTATCCGTAGACGCCGGTTTCATCACACGGAATCGTTCCCGAGAAACGCCATACTCCCTCGGATATTTGTTCGCTACTTCGCATAGTAGTGATATCGCGATTGGCCAGCTTGTCCCCATCATGTCGTACAAGTCCGTGTGTAAGATCCACGACCACTTCTTCATCCCTCAATCCGCCAAGCTGAATGGTAGCCGTCACATCCAAGTCTTCGCCCAGCGCAACTCGGTCGCCGGCCGGTAATGAAACATCCAATATTTTTACGTCCTTCCAAAGATTTCTTACCCTTTGTTTCCAGTCTCTCAATTCTCGGGCCCGAGCTAAACGATTCTCTCCAAGAACCTGATGTGCTTGTCCGGCCTGGACATAATAATGCTCCATATAGTCTTCGATCATGCGATGTGAGTTAAATCTAACGCAAATGCTCGCCATACTATTCTTCATCATATCGATCCAGGCATGTGGAACGCCATCAGGCCCTCGGTCGAAAAACTTCGGTAGTACCTCATTCTCCAATAATTCGTATAGAGAATTGGCATCGAATTTATCCTGATAGTCCTGGTCTTCGAATTCCTCACCACCACCGATTGCCCACCCATTCTTACCATCGTACGCTTCAGGCCACCATCCATCCAAAACACTGAGGTTCAGGGCGCCATTTGCAGCAGCCTTCATTCCCGAAGTGCCGCAGGCCTCGTATGGTCTTCTGGGAGTATTCAGCCACACGTCCACCCCTTGAACAAGGTAGCGAGCGATGTTGATATCATAATTCTCTATAAACACGAGCTTGCGATGAAACCCTTCAGATCGGGATTGATGGACAACCTTTTTGATTAGCTCCTTTCCCAACAGGTCCTGAGGATGGGCTTTGCCTGCAAAAATAAATTGCACGGGGCGTCGTTTGTCTGAAATTATTTTAAGGAGTCGGTCAGGATCGCTGAATAGCAGCCCCGCCCTCTTGTAAGGCGCGAATCTTCTGGCAAATCCTATGGTTAATGCCTCGGGATTCAGAACTTCGAGGGCTCGCCTGATATCTACGCTCGAAGCCGCCTGGAATCCTTCAGCCGATCTCATTTGACCCCAAAATCGTCTGCGACAAAAGACAACGAGCCGTTCTCGCCTGGTTTCATGGACTTGCCAAAGCTGCTCTTGGGGTATGTTGTAGATTCGAGACCATATTTTTGTATTATCCGGTTCCTCTATCCATTCTTCTCCCAAATACCGCGCAAACAGCTCGGCCAATTCCTGCGAAACATAGGACGGGATATGGACACCGTTTGTCACATATCCGATGGGTACATCGTCTTCATCCACACGCGGCCATAAATTTTTCCACATTTTTTTGGAGACATTGCCATGTAATTTGCTCACGGCATTGACTCCCCTCGATAAACGCAGGGCAAGCACGGCCATGGAAACCGGAGCTAATTTATCATCCGGATTCTCGCGTCCGAGATCGAGAAGGTCCCGTACTGTAATGCCAAGGGATCCCACATAATTTTTGAAATACTTTTCTATAAGGTCGGCCGAGAACCGATCTATTCCGGCGGGCACCGGAGTATGCGTTGTAAATATTGTGGAAGCCGCTACCGACTCAAGAGCCACGTCAAACGGAACTCTATAGGTGCTCATTGCCTGACGTATACGTTCCAGGGCGGCGAAAGCGGCATGACCTTCGTTCAGGTGGTACACGAACGGCCATAATCCTAGCAGGTGAAAAGCTCTGGCGCCGCCTATTCCCAGAACGATCTCCTGCCGAATGCGCATTTCATTGTCCCCGCCATACAGCTCTGCTGTGACTCGCCTGATGTCTTCGGAATTTTCGGCATGATTTGTATCCAGCAAATACAGAGGGATACGGCCCACCTGAATCTTCCAAATAAGCACTTTGGCGTTTACGCCCGCCAAGTCTAAATCAAAGCTGGCATGTTGGCCGGTTCCGTCCATAACCGGAGATATGGGCAGATTATAGAAATCGTTCTCAAGATAAGATTCTTGCTGCCACCCGTCTATGTTGAGGTATTGTTTAAAGTACCCCTTCTGATAAAGCAGTCCCATCCCTATGAGAGGGAAGAAGAGGTTGGATGCGCTTTTAAGATGATCGCCGGCAAGCAACCCCAGTCCTCCGGAATATACGGGAAGGCATTCATTTAAACCATATTCCATGCTGAAGTAAGCAATGCGATAATCAATAGGCCGGTCAAGCTTGAATGAATACGCCCCCGGGCTGCCAACGTAATCTTCGAAGGCTTTCTCAGCTTCCAGAATTCGCTCCCTCAGACTGTAATCTTGACTAATATCGGCTTTCCTGGTTTCGGATAGGTTGGCCAGAAGCAGAACAGGGTTATGCCCGCATTCTTCCCAAAGGTCCGGGTCGAGAGCTTGGAATAGGCGATTGATCTCAGGATTCCAACTGAACCAGAGATTCATTGCAATATTCCGCAGAGCCTGGAGTTCGTCAGGAAGATCCGGCTTAACTATGAGATGTCGCATCTGCATAATAACGACCTCTTCCGTCCTATCTTACCGGACAGATTTGTAAAATGAGGGCTTTAAAATCAATTCTGTACCAGGCGAGCGATTAAACTGTCAAGCCCGATCGGTTTCATGACTTCAGGCCATGGTGACGAATCCCCGCGGTGGTTAGAACGATCCTTCCCCAATGATTTCGCGGCATCTCGTAGGGGCAGATCCGTGCGCCCGCCCGGATTTGGGCGCACACAGGGGCCTCACATAGACAGGATTATTGTGTTAACCGACCACGCCGCCGTAGGGGCAGGGCAAGCCCTGCCCGGAAAGGGCGCAGCAAGCGGCGCGCCGTACACTGGGGGGTATCGTTCAGCCATTCAAATCCATATCCGCTATGTTGCTGAACCGACTATTGTCTCGAACGGGTCGGCCCCTTTGACAGCGCAATTATTACGAACATATCATCCGAAATGAAAGATCGTTAAACGCGATCCGTGACTACATTTTGAATAATCCCTACCGATGGCCGGATGATCCCGAGAATCCGGAATCATTCAGATAATTCTGGGGCCGACCACCCATCGCACAATTCTGGGGACACCATACTTAATTCCGCCGAACTATCCGCTGCAGAGTATATCCAATATTTTGGCGGTGCAGATCTGACATGACAGCGCCCAGGTTGCCGGAATAGAGCAGGAGACGCCTCAGAATTTACTACAACATTATCGGACAACTGATTTCGGGAACAGCCATTCCGAGAGCCGCCTTTTCAAGATCCCATAATAGCTATGAGGAGCCACAATACGCTCCAATCCAGCCATCAATAGACAGTAACACTCTTCCCCCGCCCTTTCTTCAATTAAGTATGGTGTACCCGGAATTCCGGAAATCATGTGGCTACAAGTACTCCGGCATACGTTACCTCTCAGTTACTCGGGGTTTATATTTGTCATTGCGAGGCCGTCGGGCCGTGGCAATCCCCAAAGCCTTTGGAGATTGCTTCGCTCCGCTCGCAATGACAGTCTTTGGCAGCCCATAACTGAAGCACTTGCTGGCGTACTTCTCTTTTTCTTGCGGTAGCAATGACAATGATTTACCTTTGATCTGTTGGAAACTTTGCTCGGATAATGACTTGGAAACCAGAGAGCTTATTGCGCAGATAGGCAGGCGGGAGCCGCTCAACCCCTATCAAGTAGCAGGTATGGCAGCGGTGTTGGATCGCGGCGGCACCCACTTCGATGAAGGGACCACTCTCGAAGTGGATCGCCTGGAAAACGTCCTCATGGTCCTGGATCGAACCGGAGCTGAGGCCGCTCCATATCTGGTCGATATCAAGCAGACTGACTCGAATGTCGTTCTCTTTCCCAAATTTCCTGCTGAATCGCTCGAAGAACTCGTTTACCTTACCTCGTTCCAGGGCCGGCGCGAGGCAATCAGGGAAAATCTGATTCCGGTACTTTATGAAATTCCGAACTGGCTCGATTTGGCCAGAACGCTTACACGATACTCCCTCGAACGTGATGACGAAGCACTTGAAGGACACCTATCACAGGTCCTGGACATCCTGCTGAATTTCCTTTGCGCGGCGAATCTCCAGCCGTTTGATGCACAGGCCCGATCTGAAGGGGAATATGGGATCTGCAGGATCGTAGAAAGCGTACTCAGGTCAACGGACGAAAATATCTTATCGGCATATCTCCCGTTTGTGCAGCAGGCTATCAGTTTCCTGATTTCTACGGTTTTTGCGAACCCTTCCAGTTCCTTTGAGCGCCGGGTCCTGGAAGTGGCGGGAATCAGATCGGCATTGGCAAAACGGACTGATGGATCGGGCCGGGAGCTTGCCCGAGAAATAAATCTAATGGCCGCTAGGGCCCTTGTCACCGCGCTAGGGGAAATTCAGCCATGCCCCCCGGATCTACTGGCGAATCTTGAACAGGCTGTTGCTGAAATTGATTTTCCGGAAAAAGAACGCTTCTACACAGAAATCTTGGCGCGGATCAAACTGCACTGCGCGGAAGAGATCGAATCGAGGCGACGAGCATATACCGCAGCATTGGAGGATAGCGCGCAACTGGATGAGGCCCAAATTACCGAGGGCATAGCTTTTATTAGCGGACTCGCGGCGCAGTGGAAGCTGATCCTTTCAGCGTTTCAGGAGTTTGTCGATGCGCTCCCGCCAAAAGCTCAAGAGGCGTTTTCAAGGATCTTGGCTATCCAGATCCTGGAGGTGGACAAACAGGAGATCAAAGACCTCCTTATCGAAGGAATTTGCCAGATCGTTGTCAGGCTTGAGAAAAC
This sequence comes from Desulfomonilaceae bacterium, assembly GCA_052144015.1. Lineage (GTDB taxonomy): Bacteria > Desulfobacterota > Desulfomonilia > Desulfomonilales > Desulfomonilaceae > DATJPW01. The sequence continues at coordinate 6,629 of JBKQRG010000452.1, read as the reverse complement.
AGGGAAACGAGCCTCACGAGACTTGGTGGATTTTTTTGCCACGCTGTTCCTCGACAGGGCTTATTCGTCCAATAATACGGACGAGGTGATTTCGTCGTTGAAGGCCATCGAAGCGCTGGGCGTCACTCTGGCCCGGGCGAAATATTTCCTCATGGCCGATGTCCTCATCGAACACCTTGTGAAAAGGCCTCTCATCTTTCCGAAAGAGACGAAGTACACCATTGAAGACGACGACACCGGTGAACCATTGGTTGTTGCCGAGGAGGCCGGAATCACACAAGCTCACGTGCAGCATATCAAGAGCTTAATGGCTATTATCGCAGCCGGTCCCAGAATAATGCACGGGGTTATTCCGTATTTAATAGTTCAAATTGAAATCGGGCGAACCCGATTATGTGATGAAGATCTGATTCAATATTGGATTTCAAGCTTGCTGCGCGCCAATTCGCCTATAACTCATTTTCTCATCCGGACATTGATCAAAGCAATCCCATATTCTTTCAAAGATATAGGCCCATTGGATACGCTTCGGCTCACCGCTGCAGGGTTGGCGAAGGAACTCGCGAATCGAGGGGTCAAGCCCATCGGCAATTTCTTGGGTAAACTGCGCGGGGATATCCACTGGCGCGGGAGCATTGAAAATTTTTATTTTTGTCAGGGCATAATCAATTACTTTGCCACAGGCCAACGTGAAGCTTTGGCTGAGTGGATGCCTCAAGAGTCTATGCCTTATTTGAGCCTGGAGAACTGGTGCTCGTCGGAAGAATCCCAGGGGATAAACCACCTGTGCAGCCGGATTTTTGCCGACCTGAAGATGGAGCTTTCCGATAAAGATAGCATGATGGCACTGATATCGCTGGACACTTCGGTTTACAGGAAAAACGATACTTGGCCGGAGTTTTCACGCCGAATGGTTCTTGATGTAATCGACCTGCTCCAGGGCTTGTACAACAAGTATTTCGTAGTGCGGCAGGCAATGTCCGGTTCAGGTGTGGCTGAGGATCTGGAAAAACTGGACCGAATTATCGAAGACCGCAAAGAACTGAAAGAGAGATTCCTTACACCGGATATACGCGAACCCATGCCGCCGTGGGTAACGCTCACTGAAGGAACCGAAGATTATGTTCGGGAAATTGAACGGATCAGAAAAGAGCAACCCGAAACCCCGATAATATCGCGCTCGAAGAAAGCCGGCCATGCTTATGCTCAAAAAGCTACCTACATGGAATCGCGATTCGGGGCCTTCAATAAGGACCTATTGTCCGAAAGCTTTCAAGAAACACTCGCAACGAGCATAAGCAACATATACTTTGATGAAATCACGCATGAGAATCTGCCTCTGGCTCTTACTTTTGTGGACCATTTGGTCCGCGGCTTATCAGTAAACGGCCATTACAGTTACTACTTGCTTCAGGCCGGACGTGATCTGCATTTCGCCGGGGATTTGGGACTTACCTTGGACAAGGTGCGGGATCTGCTCAAGGTGATTAAGAGCGAACTGGACGATATTCATGTTTTTTATCGCAACTGGTTTGAGGGGCCATTCGACAATTTTCTCGCTTTTTGTCCCATGGAGCGACTCCCGCGAAAACTCAAGGACCTGACGACGCTCAAAGAAATTCCGGACACGGACTTTTTCCAGAATTATCTAAAGACACTCTATATTTCGGATCTCCAGGCCAGGGATGGCAATCTCCGTGTACTGGAAACGTTTGTGGATAAAATCGAAGGATTCTTGAATCAGCGACTCGCAGAATCCGGCAGAAGAGTCGTGGAATCCACAACCCCGGCACACCTGCCGACGCCGTTTTACTTCCCGGACGAGCCCGAGGTTTCTGCGTGCAAAATCGGACTAAAAGCTTTGCTGTTGCGCTTTGCGGAGAAAACCCCTCCTTATTTCGTCATAACCACTGACCAGCCCTGGAAAGACGCAGGGAAATTGCTGGCCGATACAGTATTCCGCGAAGGGCTTAGTCAGGCCATCGAGGAGTTGGGAAAGCGCTGGCGCAGGAAGCTCGGTGATCCTTCGAATCCCGCGCTATTCTCGCTGCGTTCAGGGGCCAGGATCAGCATGCCGGGTATGATGACCACGATCACCAATGTGGGCATTAATGATGAAATAGCAGAAGGCCTGGCCAAGATAGTGGATACATGGTTCGCTTACGATTGCTACAGGCGCTTCTTACAGGAATTCAGCCAATCGGTTTTCGGAGTGGAGCGAGAAGAATTCCAGGAAATAATAGATGACAGCAAGAACCGACTGCGGATAATGCGCAAAGCCCAGATGAGTCCGGAGCAGATGAAGGAGGTCGCGTTCGAGTACAAGAGGCGGGTCGGAGAACTTGCGCCGAAGGCTGTAGAATTACTGGATAACGGGAAATTTGTTGATATCATGACTTATTGCGTTGTGGCTGTTATGCGATCTCCCGAGAGCCGGCCAGCCCGTAAATACAAGGAAGCCGCAGGAATACACGGTGCTTGGCGCACACCTGTAATCGTTCAAGGCATGGTTTACGGGAACATGGAACGCGATACCTCTGGGACAGGCGTGGTGTCGTACAACCCGATCAGTATGGATTTGAGGGGCGATTTTGCGCTGGCGGATCAGGGTACTGATGTGGTAGATGGTAAAGTTCACACAATTCCAGTATTCGATTTTTGGCGCAGCCAGGAGACTTTGTCCTCGCAAATGCCGGATGCCTGGAGAGAATTATCGTCAATTCTCTTCCGGACGGCCGAGCGCTTGAGTTTGGACACACGGATCGAATACACGATCGAGAAAGGAAAGGTGTATGTCCTTCAAATTCGCAAAGACAGAGAGCGAAAAGAAAGGGTTCAATCTCTAAAGGACTTCGGGTATCCAATTATAAGCCAAGGTACGGGTATATCCGGTAAAATTTTTAGAGGAATCATGGTGACGGACCGGAACCAGATTGCCCCGTTCAGGCACATAAATAAAGCTCAATCGATAATTGATGCCATGAACGAACAGCTCTCCGAACGGGAAAAACTTGACGGGTTTATTTTCGTGGTAAACGACCCGATCCCTGAGGAGATAATGGAGGAAATTTTTTCGCTGCCTGTGAATACAGGCCTGGTCAGTCGTCTAGGCGGGCGAGGCGCGCACGCCGCGGATATCGCCAAGGCCCTTGGAAGAGTGTACGTGGGCCAAGTGCGCCAGATCACAAAGTTCGCGGGAAAACCGGAAACGGTAACCTTTAATGATAGGGAAGTTGTTGTTGGGACGAAGATGATCATCCATGGCCGTACGGGAGAGATAGCCCTATACGGCCCCGTCCCCTCGGAGGAGAAAAATGGTTGATCGGCATTCCATAGGTCGCCTGCTCCTGGAAACAGGAAGAATCAGTAATGATGATTATTCCTCAGCAATACGCGAATCTAAAAAAAGCGGCAAATCTCTACATGAAGTACTTCTTTTTAGTGGTAAAATTTCAGTGGATGAGTTGTTCCAGGCCCTGACGATTCATATGGATATCACTCTGCTCAGAGAGGCTTTGGGTATTGAAAAAGATTCGAATCGCCCCAGGTCTTCCTGGCGACCACTGGGCTCGTATCTGGAACGGATATCTTTACTGTTCAAAATGGGAATGCTCATGAGCGGGGAAACCAATGTGGGATCACTTTTGGATTTGCTCGTCCGTGAAGCACCTACTGTAATGAATGCGGAACGCGCCACAATATTTCTAGCCGATTACGAATCCGAGGAACTCTATTCTCACACCGGTGTAGGACTACATCACGATCAAATAAGGATTCCGTGGGATTCAGGTATTGCGGGCTGGGTATTCACTCACGAGGAATGCCTCAATATTGTTGATACGTATAACGATCCGAGATTCAACAGGGCGGTCGATCCCCGGACCGGTTTTAGAACAAAAAATCTTCTCTGTGTCCCTTTGCGCTCCCCAGGTGGCCCGGTAATTGGGGTTTTCCAGGTGCTTAATAAACGAGCGGGTGTTTTTACCCCCACGGACCTGGAAGTTTTGGAGATTCTGGCATCGCAGGCGGCACGCTCGATTTCACAGGCCATGGAATGGAATCGTTTGCGAGAGAAGGCCTCTCTTTTAAAGCAGGAAAATCTAACATTGAAGCGGCAACTGCGTCATCCCGATCCGCTTGGAGAAATTGTCGGCAATACGTGGGCGATGCGCGATGTTCGCGGGCTGATTGAAAAAGTTGCTCCCACAGACGCGACGGTTTTAATTCAAGGAGAGTCGGGAACAGGAAAGGAATTGGTTGCTCGAGCGGTACATAAGCTAAGTCCCAGAGCTGAGCAGCCATTCATCTGCCTGAATTGTGCCGCTGTACCTTCCGAACTTGTCGAGAGCGAACTGTTCGGGCACAAGAGGGGGTCCTTTACAGGAGCGGTGGCTGATCACAAGGGGGTCTTTCGGGCGGCCCATACGGGCACCTTGTTCCTGGATGAAATAGAAGCAACGTCCCCACCAATGCAGGTGAAGCTTCTTCGGGCATTGCAGGTTGGTGAAATAAAGCCGGTTGGCGAGAATAGTAATCAACAGGTTGATGTACGACTCGTGGCCGCCACTAATAGCGATCTCGACACTGCTGCGGAACAGGGCCTTTTTCGGGAGGATCTGTTTTATCGAATTAATGTTTTTCCGATAACGCTCCCCCCTTTACGAGAAAGGGTCGAAGATATCCCCCATCTGGTTAGACATTTCTTGGATAAATTTACGGTTCAAACGGGAAAAGTAGTTCGAGGAATTGATCCTGTAGCAATGGAACTTTTGAATCGGTATCCTTGGCCAGGCAATGTCCGAGAACTGGAGAATGAAATAGAACGCGCCCACATTTTGTGCATGGAAGGATCAAGTCTTTCGGTCCGATGTCTCTCGCCCCGGATTACCACATCTCCGGAGAGCCTTACAGAAAAGGACAGAACACCACAAACACTCAAGAAGGCCATCGACGAATTGGAAGAAAAAATGATCCGTCAGACTCTGAGAGATTGCGTGGGGAACAGGACCCTCACTGCAAAGAGATTGGGCCTCTCCAGGCAAGGATTGATAAACAAGATTTACAGATATGAAATCGATATGTAACTCTTCGGATTTTCAGCCCTTATGTCGGAGCAATTGGGTATCCAGCCAACCTATGCTATAGTTTCCGCCCGGGGACAATTGTAGGTATGGGTAATGGTTAAATTCAGTCTAGTTTTCTTTTGGATAGCGCTCTTTTTCATTGGATTGCTCTCGGAGTTGAATCTCCTGGCTCAAGATTTCCCGTACAGCGTTCCGCAAGCGCCGGAATTTGATGATCGGGGAAAACATATAGAACCTGAACCGGCGGATACATATGCGCCTCGAAAGCGGTCCAAACGCCGCTCGGACTACACCGAACAGGACAATCAGACCGACCTTCGCACAGTGCGTCCATATGCGCCGAACGGGCCTAAATCCGCGGTAGCTCCACCGAAACCTCGTCCTGACGGTCCTTCCGCGGGGTACGCGGCGCGACCGGCGCGAAACGAGCCAGGTTATGATTTTCAATCGTCTCCGCCGACAGCGTACGCACCTCCGCCAGCAGCTTCCCGACCTCCGCAGCAACCGATTGCTGCGACTCAAGGACGTCCCGACTGCTCAAGTTATCCGATGATGATTGCGCAAGCTAGTTCCGAAGCTGAAATGAGAGCGACGGCACAGATGTACCTTGCTTGTTTGCTCAAAAACGGTTGGAATATGGATCAGGCCAGAAACCATGTGATAATGACCATCGAAACCACCTACGGAGCGGCACGCTAAAACGACCTTATTATGATATCTTGATGTGGGCGATTATTGACGGAGTTCAGATCAATCCTCTGCGGCACACATACCTGAAATCATGCCCCGTATTGCCCGCTTACTTGGATGGCAGACTCAGTGCAAATTGTTTTGCCTTGATTAACCATTTTTTCAAATTATCGTCAGACTCGAATCCTCTCTCATCGATCATTATCCAACCCTTCATCGCCCGGCCCGTAATATCAAAAGGCTTGACGTACGGTAGCTCGAATGATCCTTGAGCGCTTACGTCCCCGATTCGAAGGATCAGGAAATCTTTATATACGCCACAAAACATATTCCCGTTGATGAGATGACAGATTCCACCGAACATCTTTTTCGCGGCCGTATTTTTCCAAGCAGATACGATTTGGTTTACGCGTGCCTCCAGTTTTTCATTGAATGGCATTCGGAGGTCCTTTCACGTCATCTATTTTTGGCCCCGCAACATCGTTTGTATTTTCTCCCTGATCCGCATGGGCAGGGCGCATTCAATCCTGGCGCCTGAGGGATGTGACTGGCGGGCGCCATAGAAGTTTTCTTGTTGGACCTGAAAAAAAGCACAAGTGAATAAACATTCATACCCACCAATACAGCCCAGATGAGAATCAATCCTGCGGTTTCCCGTGCATCGAACATGCCGGTTCCGATAATGGCGGCCAGAGCGGCGCTCCAAACGGACATCCAGATGATTTCATACCGGGGGCTCTTAATTCTTTTCATAGGTAAATGCTCTAACAGTTTCCCGACGTATCGGTCAACATCACTATCCAGCTTTGAAGATTGTAAATTTTTCGCGAAGGATGTGTCGCGAAAATCGCGACT
>JBKQRG010000451.1:0-2663 GCA_052144015.1 Desulfomonilaceae bacterium | reverse complement strand
GCGCCGCCTTATTTGCCGGCGGCACAGGAGGGGAGCCCTTCTTCACCTCTGCCAAGAATCGTAAGTCGCGTTGTAGGGTTAGTTGCTTTCTTAAGCGGAATTTGTTTTATCGCGGCAACTCTAACCGTTCAGGCATGGAATAAGCCCACACATATGATATCGGCTGCAATCGCGTATGCCGAGCTGAATGAGCAAGAACCTGTTATCATAACAAGAATTATCGAAGTCCTGAAGAAGCATCCTCAATACAAGTCTCACTGGGCAGACAAACTTAGCCGAGTTTCAAACAAGGAACGTGACTTGTACCTTTTTATGCTCGCCTCCCGATGGCCGGACGATGTGCGCAACAAATATCCCCAATACGATCATCACCTCTGGCACTACGTGAACATTCCGTACCGTCCGGGAAAAGCGCAGGGGATGATTCCCGAAGGAGAAAGTATAATCAAGGCCTTTCCGAAAAATCTATCTACCGCCAATTCCACCACGTCTGACGACCAAGCTCGTGCCGTTGCGCTATGCTGGGTGATTCACCTGATCGGAGACATTCACCAACCACTACATACGGTCTCGATCTTTACACACCAATTTCCCAAAGGAGATGAAGGCGGCTCAATATTCTATATCCTGCCACCCAACGGCAAGACCATTAGCCTTCACAAACTTTGGGACGATCTTATTCTCGGTGACAAAAATGGTTTTCGTGAAGCCCGAAATGAGGCAATCGTTTTACGAAACAACGCTGATCTAAAGCGTGCCAATTTCGCCGAGCAATTAGCCGTGAAGCAATTTAATGACTGGGCCTTTGATGGGTACAACCTGGCCATCGACCGAGTGTATCGCAAAGGAACTTTAAAGGGGAGTACCGACGAGAAGAATGGCACTCCGCTTCCCGAAAATTACACAAAACAGGCAAAGGAAACAGCGGAAAGACAGATTGTGCTTGCCGGGTACCGGATCAGCGATGCGATGGTTGAACTATTAGAAAAATAGTGTCTGAGGCTTTTCGTCACAGACCCTGAGTGGGATCGAATTTTAACTGGAGGAAAACCACTCACAAGAATTTGCCTACCCCTCACATATTGGCCTAGCTGAGCAATTCTAATCTGATAGCTACAAGAAAGGAGTTGTTCCATGCAGTCCACGCTCGTTCTGCTTGCCTTAAGTTTAAATTTAGTCTTGTTCATTGCTGACCCTAATGCCGCTGATGGCGCTTGTCCTTCCCCCGAGCATCCGGATTGGACTACGGAATGTCCCGACGGCAAATGCGGTCCTCCCGGCTGGTTGTGTTGTCCATCTTTCAAAACGCTGCCTTCGGCCGCAACCAAAATCAGGCTGGCACTATTTCACTTACAAACTTGGCAGCGTAGAGAGTTTCCCCATGCACTTCTTCTCCGGAAGACAAGAGATCAAATGTTATTAATAAAAAGCGTTGTCCGCCTGGCTTCGTGTTTGGGTGCTTAAATAGCGTAAATTGCCATAGGACCGAAGCAGATGCCAGTAAGGCTTGCAATGGAGCCTACGAGATGTGCACTCCTGGACGGGAATCAGGTTCGGTTGTGAGCCCTCCGACCACTCATACGACCACTGGCCCAGGATCGCACAGCAGTACAGACCTTGCAATCAGACCTGTTGATGTCAAAGGATGGGCAGGTACCTGGAATGAAAAAGGAGCGGAGAAAGACACCTTTTGTGACGCGCTCAACAAATTCGAGGATGTCCAATTAAAAAAGTGGGTCGCTGGTAATATGGAAATAAATCGATTTAGAGAAGACGACTTCAGTCCAATGACAGCTTTCGGATCGACACTTAGAGTCAAGAATAGCTTCTTTTCGCAGCAGCCCGCCTGAAAAACGAATCTGACCGCTTGGGAAGGCGCCAAGGTTGTCTGGAACATAATAAAGGACAAACAGATCTCCACAGATCAGACGTTTGGGAAGTGGTTTATCGGTTATTATCCTCAGCATGAATTTGCCATGGAGGAGATGCGGGATGCAAAACTGAAAAACACAAATGATTCGTTAGGACATCTTAATGAAGCAGATGAAGCTGCCCGATTTGCAGATGTGTTCCGTGCCCAAGCTCTCCCTTTGGTTAAACCTGAGGACCCTGATGACGCAAAAGAATGGGATCAGATCGCTCGTGACTTTAACAGATATGTCAGGCCTCTTCTTAAGAAGAAATAATATGTGAATCCGGAGCGGAGTTGAGACACGGGTTTATTGCGCTGAGGCTCACATTCTTAATCTTTTTCATTTAGAGTGCGGGTGAGTTATCGAGTTCTTTGCGGACGGCTAGCGGCAGTTTTCTTGTGGGAAGGACACCCCCGGTCTGGCTGCCGAGCAAAATAAGCAATCCATTACACAAAGAAGAGGTTCCCATATTCACTTACTAAAACGCAGAGATGACACTTATCTCCTTGACTTTATTATCTGTTTCTCCTGGGCGCCTGCATGACTCAATCTGCGGAGTTTTGATAGATATTACCTCCCGCTACATTCTCTCGTTAATAATCGGTGACGCAGTCGGCCCGCCATGATAAACTTGTTACCCCCAGGCAGACCTGATCCTAACCCACAACCGGGGTTGCTGGACACCGGAGGAGTTTGAGGATGTGGGACGACGAAGGGAGCCATGAAAAGATAGACGCCGGCGATGTCGTC
>JBKQRG010000450.1:0-7221 GCA_052144015.1 Desulfomonilaceae bacterium | reverse complement strand
GACTGGAAGCCACAACAGCCTTCGCAGCACTATCAGAAATTCTGACTAGGGAATCGCACAACTTGTTTAGCTCCCCAGCCGGAAGAACGAATCTATCGTGCCTGAGTCTACGCTTTCTTACTCGCCCCGCCTCGTCGTACCATTCGGTTAATTCTCGTCTTTCGTACTCCATCGGCTCTTCCTCATCTTGTTTGCCGCAAGGCTAAGGCAGTTGGTACGGGTTGCGTTTAAAAATAAGGGCCAGTGTTAGCTTGCCCAACAAAAGCGCCGCAGTCCACCCCAAGATGGTGCAATCCATGCCACTGAGGTTAATGGCCTGCTGCGTCTTCACTTTTTTCACCAGCCGTCCATCCTGATAGTACGGATTCTCCGAGTTGAATTTGAACGTGGGCATTCTTGGCCTCCTTTCGTGTTTCGTTCATTTCTTTTTGCCACCTGCTTTCTGGTCAATCCATCTGCCAATAGTCATTTGAGCCACTTCAATGACCACCAGCAAGACGATCCGCCAAAGGTGAGGATTCATGGGCGTCTCCTTTCTTTTTGATTAGGTCTATCCCTCAAAAGGAGAGACCCTCTAACCCTTAAATATATATGATTCTGATGGGATATGATTATGGCGGGCGTCGCATATCCACTAATGTTGGAAATACGGCCATACATTCCTTCCCCACTTCAAAGAATGGCGTAGGATGCGAATGGCTAAGCCTGAGAGGATTTCTCACCAATCAAAAGCACGGGAGGTCTTTTTCTTGGAATGCGTCGTTATCGGAAGGAACGGCCTTGGCAATAAGTGTTGGAGTTAACGAAACTCACTTCTGAAGCGGATCGTCCGTCATTGGCAGGATTTCGGAGGGTCAATCGGCATATATGCGTGAAGGCCGCTTGGAATCTTGATTTGAACTTTTGTTGCTCAATTTAAGACCGGCGCAGGGAATTAAGTAAAATAACCACCGTAGGCATCTTATCCGACGCAGAGAATCATTTTTCCTTTCCATTGGCATTCGGTCAGAAAGCTTTCCCCTGAGGCCATAGGTGCAACCCTGTAGATTCATCGAACACCCGCACCGGGACCTCTCCGGTAAGCGGCATTACATAAAGTTCTCCAACATAGATCGGAGTGCCTGGCTCAAGATGGCCCCCAACACACACAAAATCTGTTCCCGCAAATACTATATGGCAATGCACCATGACTTCGCCGTCACACATCGAAACATTACCCATGCAAGAAACAATTTCCATGTGGCGGTCAAATTGTTGCACCCTGAACTGTTGCGTGTCCTGATCCCAATAGGAAAGGACGGCTCTAGGTACCGCCCCTATAAGGTTAAATGTGGCCTTGGAGACCGACTGCTGCCGAAACACTTTGATGATTTCTTCCAGTAGGTCCCCTCCCTTTGGGAGACGCTCAACAAACCTCTCTTCCATCAGATTTCCCTCCAGAAAACATGATGAGCTATAACCGCAGCTCGCTCAGCCCCTGCAATTGGCGCACAGTACCGTCTCTCCTCTGACTGGACCCATGCCATGTTATCTACTGGTTCACGACAAACAGCGGGTACCGCACGCTGATGAAAACGGCTAGTCCTATAGCTTTAGAAGTAACATTAATAGAGCAAGCCTTCAACCGCTTTCGATAGCGCCGCATAATCCTTCAGTCACGGGCCAATGAATAACGAACACTTGCCCGCAAGATGGTTGAAAAATCCTTACTCCCCGGTCGAACGGGAAGTTCCAAGTGTGTGCACGAGCGCACTCCTCCTTTCTTTTGATTAGGTCTATCCCTCAGGATTTACCCACTAAACCCTCAAATATTAAGAAGAGGGGAAGATGCAGGCTGAAGCTGGCAAGTACGCTTTTCGACGTAGGAGTCGCAACGGTGGCGGTCAGTAAAATCAAATGGCTACAGCGCCAAGTCCCATCCCATGCAGTTGAGAGAGGCTTGTTCAATTGGCTTTGGACACTATTTCTTTGGAACGTTTCCCGTGGGTCCGGCCGTTTGAGAACTTGGCTGGAACATTCTTTCAAAGAACTCACCTAAACTAGAAGGAAGCCACCACAATGAAATGTTGGTAGGGAGCTTTCCATCCGTTTTGTTACCAAAGGAGCGAAGCGCTTCAGCAGTGGCCAGTCTTTGAATGGTTAATGTGTGTGGCGCCAGTTCTTTCGCGATCGCCTCATCCTGGGTTGCAATATAGCGCCGGTTGATCGCATCCTGTACAGTAGAGTCAAACTCGAATGTATCAGCCCATCCAATGTAGTCAAGAGTTATACCGACGGATTTCAAATACTTTTCGAGGTTTGTTTGCACACTTGCCATAAGCTGTTCGGCTTGTGCGTTAGCCTCATCAAAAGTCCGCTTGGTAAACTCGTTGCCTAACAAGGCCTGGACCTTGTTCCTTACGACCCCGTCCATTACTTCAGTAAGACTGCGTCCGTAGTAGACAGACGTAAATATCACCTCGGGCTTAGTACGATCTCCCGCAGGGGGCTTCACACCAAATCGAAATAGAAACCTTGGTGAATCGTCTTCGGTCACCGAAGTAGCGATTGCTATCCCGAGTGTAATATTGAGGCCCTCTTTACTTTGGACTGGAAATCCTTGATTCTTCGTTGAAGTTCCACGGGCTGCGGATTTAACCCATTCGCGGTTGTACGGCGTGCGGTCGACTATAACCAGCCGACCCGTCGGAACGTAATAGTCGCTCCAAGCGCCCGAGCCAGAAAGTTTGGCATGCGGGATGATGAACCTTTTGGCAGCAATTTTATTCTCTCTCAAATACTGCTCAGAACCGAATTGGCTTTGACTCTCCTTGTTGGCTCCCACGTCCGGGATAAAGAAAGCTGACTCGTTTGGAAGAATAAAATAGGCCTCTGTGTAGTCCGCCTTGTCATAATAGGCAAATAGCTGCGTGCTCGCTAAAAGGACAAGAATGATTGCCGTGAACGGCGCCCTGCGCACTCTTCGAAGAGACCGAATAGGGTTCCACCAAATCCAGATGAGAACGAGTATGAGGACCAAGGCTGGAATACCCACGTCTTTAAAGAAATTAATTCCAAATATTGATACCACATATGCGATATCGGCATTCTGGAACTGTTTACCGGCAAACTTGCCTGTTTCGAGCGTAGCCACTGGGTTGAGCAGAAAATTTATCCAGCCGTAGACCACGATGACAACGATTGTGAGAACCACACGAATTATATAACCACGAGGTCCATTATTCATCGCTGATGAGTCCGCACTCATTGTATCTCTCCTATTTCAGTTCATACGTATCACAAGGCGAGTATGATGGGGCAGGCTTGCCACTTTTCACGTTTCTGCCCCGTTAAGGGGCCGAATGATAGCTGCACTGAGCTCAAAAAATGGTCTCCGCAGTGAGTCCGATGCGATCTGACGCAGACAAAACCGTAACCAACATGACAAAAAAAAGCCTATTTTTTCGTGCTATTGAGTGTAGCTCACCGCATGGTTTCAAGTCAATCAGAATCCTCGACGTTGCTCATCAGCTGGTGAAGATATGGTAACGGTCAGCCAAGGGAAAGGCTGACACCACATGAATGTCGCCCCCTCGCCAAATGTGCGGGTTCATGGGCGTCTCCTTTCTTTCCTTCAATGAAAAACCACTAACCCTTAAATATATATGATTCTGAGGGGATATAATTACGGCAGGAGGTACGTGTTCACAATGTTCGGAAAACGGCCCTATCTTCGCCTTCTCCACTTCAAAAGATCCACTAGGATGCGAATGGTTAAGCCTGAGAAGATTTCTCAACAAACAAAGCTACGGGAGTTCTATTGTCTTGGAACGGGCCTTTATCGGAAGAATCGACTTTGTCAATGAGTGCTGGAAGTGACAAAGCTCAGTCCTGAAACGGATCATCTATCATCGTCAACGAGTTCGGTTGTCAATCGTCATATGTGCCAAAAGGCCGCTTAAAATCTGGAATTGAACTTTTGCTCACTCAATTAAATGCCGGCGCAGCGAATTAAGTAAATTGACCACCGCAAGCACGTCATCCTGACTACAGAAAGTCCCCGCCCGACCTTTTTTACGTGTATATAAGTATCCGTAACCATGTCTATATTTGTGCGTGTGTGTCTCCCGCTCCGCATTAGTGCTGCTCTGTTTCAAAGTGTTCCGCCGACCCGTCCGGGGTAATTCTCTCGAACCTTATGGACGTTTCCTGCATCCATATAGCTGTAACAAAGTACTTGACGGTAAAGGAGACAGGAAAATGGCCATTCAAGAACGATTTCAAGCGGAATCTATAGGCAGCGACGAAGTTTTGCATGTCGAATCAGATGAAGAAGGCTGCGTCAGCTATGAGCCGGGAATGCTGGCACAAATCGAGGACGAACTCAACGCGGAACGTGACAGAATTTTCGCCGAGGAGTTTTTTATGATGTAGACGAGAAATCTGTTTGAAAGTGTTCCGTTTATCACGCAGGAGTGGCAGATCATCTGGCTCTTCGCTTAAGTTTGTTCCTGTCCGGACCTATTCGACGAACCCGGCGTCAGCGAAGCCATTATGGTGTTACCCGACTTGTAGTCGTGATTACGAAAGATTATTGTATTTGCACAGGCTTTGTAGCGGAAGCGGATCGGAGCGAGAGTTGATTATTTATTATAAGAGGTGCTTTTGACAACGTAATAAGCTCTGCAATGAAAACGGCAAGGGAGTAATTTATGTCTCGAAAATTCAATAGAAGAGAATTTCTCAAGGGTGGTTTGGCAGCAACTGCCGCTACCATGACCGTCGGTTCCGGCTTTATTCTGAATCGGGATTCGGTATGGGCCCAAACTTATCCGGATGTTGTCGTAAGCCACGGCCGTGATCCGTCGGCCACTACGAGGGGCGCAGTCGAGGCTCTGGGTGGAATGAAACGCTTTGTTAAACCCGGCAGTAAGGTAGTGATTAAACCCAACATGAGTTTCGCAAACGGCCCGTCGGCAGCTTCCACTACGCATCCGGAAGTCGTGCTGCAAGTGGCGAAAATGTGCGTGGAAGCAGGAGCTTCCAGGATCTCAATCCTCGACAACGTACTGAACCATCCGCAGGACTGTCTGCGCCTGTCCAAGATACCCGAGGCTTGCGAGACCATTCCGAAGACGAGCGTGAACGCAGTAAATGATAGGAGACTATTTCGTGATGTAAGCGTGCCCCAGGGGAAATTAATAAAGACCATGGGCGTCGCGTCGGAAGTGCTGGACTCTGACGTGCTGATCGCCGTACCTGTCGGAAAAACCCACTCATCCGCGGGTGTAAGCTTTTCAATGAAAGGAATGATGGGGTTGGTTTTTGATAGACGGCCCTTTCATTCGTTGGGCCTCGATGAAGCCATTGTCGACATGGTCACGATTTTGAAACCGAATCTGGTTGTCATAGACGCCACCCGAATCCTGAGTACGGGCGGTCCGGGCGGCCCGGGAAAAGTAATCCCGCTGAACCTTGTAATCGCATCCACTGACATGGTCGCGGCAGATGCGGAAATGCTTGCCCTGGGAACCTGGTACGACAAAAAATTTGAACCCAAGCAGGTCAAGCACATAAACCTGGCCGCGGAAAGAGGCCTCGGCCGTTTGGATCTCGATAAGCTGATCATTAAGGATATAAAGGTCTAACTAAATTATTATAGGATATTATTTTTCGTCGAATGTGCAGCTCCGGCCCGCCGTAGGCCTGGTCTGGAAAAGAACTAGTTCGTGTATCAATGGGCTTTCTTTGGAAGCGAGACGGAAAAGATCATATTCCGGCTGTTCTTCGGACGAACACATGGACGAGTCAGGCTGGACAGCGTCGATCTAATGATTTAATCACAGACAAATCCTTTTTCTTTCGATGGCGCATTGTGAAAAATCAATGGATTGAGCGCAGCCCTCGCAAGTATCAGGCCTGTCAGACTCGTCCGAGAAGATCTCTTTTTCTTTGCTGCAATTAGGGCATTTGCAGATGAAGGGCGACAGATTTTTGTAAGCCTGAAAACCTGGGCAGTGCATTTGGGTGCTCGTAGGCAAAGTCCTGTTCAGTTTTATGAATTATTCTACGTTATGCAATGAAGCAATATCGGACTAGCCTTCCAGGAGACCTCTGAGGTCTTTTAATTCTTTTCTAATTTCGATGAGCATCTCCCGGTAATCTACGAAATCCGACGCAGCCAGACTGTTGACTTGTGCCTCTGCACCTTCGAAGTCCCCTCTGATCTTGGCAACCCTTCCGCCTTTCTTCGCTTTTTTTTCCGCGGCCAATTGCTTTTTCGTCTCTTGAAGACGCTTTTTAGCGCCGGCGATGGTGAACTTCTCGTCATATAGGAGATGCTTGATCTCCATGAGGAGTTCCAAATCTTTTTTGTGAAAGAGACGTTGTCGCGCTCGCGTGCGTGTAGGCTTTAGAATCTTGAATTCCGACTCCCAATACCTCAAGACGTACGACTCCACATTGAGGATTTCACTCACTTCGCCGATCTTGAAATACTGTTTTTCTGGAATCGCGATAATCATAATTGGACCACCCCTCGAATGACAATCCCCTTCGATCGGATCCTTCCATGCCCTGAGGACAGATCTGTTTGCCGAATCGGCCTAACCAGTCTTTATTCGCTCATGGTGCAGCCTAATTCCCTTAAGAACTGTTCTCATTTTCTCAGTTCCATTTGCGAGAGTAGCCGACGAAGTTACTTTGGTAAATCTATTCTTTAAACTTTTAATATGAGTTAGTATTCTATCATATTGATACCACGTTTTTTTATGTTCAGTCAAGCAAAAAAAGAGACCATCGGCGCACCTTTCATTGAGGTTTCTTCCGACAAGACTGCTCGACTTCACTCGTTCTTCTTACGCAGCTTGTTTTTTTGCGTGAGAAGAACTCGCAAAGAAAGAAAAAGACAATGTGACTGTGATTGAAGACTGTTTAGCCTGAAAGCAGAAAATCCCTTATTCCTTTCCCTGGCACCCCGGAAAGAGCCTTTCTATGCTGGTCCACATGGGCCGACCTTTTTATGTGTATATAGCTGTCTATAAGTAAATCTGAATCTGTGGATCATTGCTCCTGTGTGCTCGTTTCTGCTGCTCAAATGATGAATGTTCCCTTTATGACGGATCTTTGACGAGAAGTTGGTGGAGAATGTTCGGATAACATATTGTTTTAGTTTAACAATAACATTGATTGGTATCAAGCGGCTTCTGCCGACAATTTGTGGGAGGTCTTGTTTTTCGGGGG
>JBKQRG010000449.1:0-6928 GCA_052144015.1 Desulfomonilaceae bacterium | reverse complement strand
GATCTTTATCCCCTCTTTATCAGGGATGTCCTTCCACAAGGGCTTCGTGAGTTCTGCCGTCTGTTTTGCGACTTCGGAAAGATCGAATACATCGGCATCCCCAGGGGGCGAATCAGCACGAATCTGGGCGAAGCTCTGGAGGCGGTTTACAGTTTCGGCGCCGAACCGCGTGCTTTCAAGCACCTGCTCGATAGTTTGTTGGACTTGGGCCAGATTTCCCGTTTCTAGATCAATCAAAGCCAGGCCCAGGCCGCTCATCACGACCTGAAGCAAGTTGTTGAAGTTGTGGGCCACGCCTCCGGCCAGCGTACCCAAAGCTTCCATCTTTTGAGACTCCAGCAACTGCTCTTCGAGCTGTTTGCGCTCGGTGATGTCGCGGACAACGGCCAACAATCGGTTGTTACCACCGATTATGGCGCTTTTAAGGTTCAGTTCTACCCAGAACGAGCGTCCGGCCTTGTCTCTGGAAAACCATTCGAAGAGCTGCGGCGTTCCTTCTGCAGCTCTTCTTAACCACTGTGACGGGTCTTTCTGGGAATTCATCTGATCGTCGGCACTGAGATGATGAAGAGTCAGATTGCGTAACTCATCAGGTGTGTACCCGAAAATTTCGAATACCTTGCCGTTAGCATCCACAATCTGGAAAGTGTCCACATCCTGCACGAGGATCGCGTCATTAGCAGCCTCGAAGATCGCTCGGTAGTTGGCCTCTGACTCACGGAGCGCCTGCTCGGTGCGCTTGCGTTCAGCTATTTCTGCAAGAAGCATGGCATTTGCTCGCTTCAAGTCCGCGGTGCGCTCTTCGACGCGCTTTTCCAACTGGTCGTGGGCTTTCCGAAGCATTTCCGAGTGCCTCTTAATGAGATTGAGTTGTTCTCTCTCGACCGTGAGATCCTGATAGAGCACCAAAATATATCTACGCCGACCCAATCGGATCGATCGCAGATGCATGCGTCCCCAGATTTGACGTTTTCCCGTATTTAAAGCTAACTTTCGGGTTCGCGGTTTGCGATCCGCGAACGTGCTGTTTAGCAAACTGTAAACCTGGGTAGCCTGATTTTGGTCAGGAAAAAGACGATCGAATTCGCGGCCCTCGATTTTATCAAAGCCACCGATGGTGTTGTTCCAGGAATCATTGGCATAAGCCACAGTGTAAGCCGCGTCGACCAAAAGCACCGGCATAGGAAGGCTGTCCAAAAGTTTGGACAGCGACTTCGCCTGCATCCCGCGCAGATCGAAGCTACCCGTATCTGTGAAGTGCGTTCCGAACAAACCGGTGAGATCAAGACTGTTGGTAATAGGTTCTTCCACCTGGGAATCTTCGGCTTCACCCGATTTCGGTAGTTCGTTTTCTGGACCCATCGCGTCCTCCCCCTGATCCGACCAATCGCTTCTGGAGACTCCTACCAGCCTCCTGGTCGCGACTCTGTCTAAAATTAACTCGCGTTGCCAGGTCTAACCACTGCTTGACATTAGATGAAAAACGGGAGCTTTTCTGCACCATCCTTGCCCTTTGGTCTAAAGGTAGACCTGTGGTGTAAAGGTCGCCACTCCTGTTAATAGAAGCAAGAAGTCTGCCAATATGATCGGGTCGAGTTTCCGGACAAATCGTGTTTAACTTCACGTGATTACATTCCAGGGAGACAAACATGGTATCCTTAGAAGGGGTCAAAAAGGCTCACGTGAGCCTCCGCGGCTCATGGCGAACTCCACTAACGCGGGCAAGTTTTGTGGCGCAACAAGACGGTGATGTGAAGCCTTCCCCCTGGATTACCTCTTGAGGCATCTTATTATGAGCGGGCGGGCGGAAATGAGCGTGCCGTTAGTATTCCTTTTCATTATCGGAGGTGTTCATCTATTTGGATTGCTTGGAGTTCTCTATGGACCACTCATCCTGGGCACAATTTACGTTCTGATCCATTTGTATGATCTGACCGTAGCTGCGCCGGAAACCAGGCACTCAAAGGAGAAAGAACACGCCTGAACAGGATTGGTGCAATGATACTGCGTGTGCATACTGGCGAAATGATGTCCTGGTCTTCCAGCAGTTAAATTACGGCTTGTGGTGTTCATTGCCAACACAGTAGACCTTCATATAACAGAAGCCACAGTCACCCTGTAGAACTCATACCCCTTCATTCTCGAGGCGGCCTCTTTGAAATATCGTTCTCGGTATTGATTCGCACTGAGATCGGCTTCCAGTTTGAAACCTCTTTCCTTCAGAAACGAGGCCAGTTTTGCAGGTTCCAGCCCAAAGGTCCATCTTTCCCCCACGTCCTGTAGTATTTGGACAATCTTTTCCGTTCCGTAGAATGAGCTTGGGTTGGAGAGCACTTCCCGATCAACATAGGTGAAAACAAGTTGGCTTCCGGGAGCGGCTTTGGAGCACCAATCAAGGGTTGAATCGACCGCTTCAGCCGTTAAGTAGTTTGTCACCCCTTCCCAGACGAAGAGAGTCGGCACTCCCGCCTTGTACCCGGCATTTTTCATTTCCGCTTCAAGGTCACTCTTATTGAAATCGATCCCGACATACCGAACGTTTGTTGGAAGGTTTTCCAATGAATGGAGAATCACTTCGCGTTTACGACCTGACGTCGCAGGATGATCAACTTCGTAAACCGTCACTCTCTCCATTCCTGGAAGTCGATAAGCTCTGGAATCAAACCCGGCCCCGAGCAGTACTACTTGAAGTATCCCTGATTCAAGGGCTTGGCAGGCTGCATCATCTATGGCACGGGTGCGTCCTACGGCGGATGTTCGAGCACCTGGCCACCTTCTATCTATGAACTTTGTGATGCCGCCGTGCATGCCTGGTATTCTGGCAAGGGTCCACAGAAAATAAACTGACGGTGACAAGCAATATTTTGCAAATGGATCATTGAATAGGCGCCTGTTCGCAGGCAAAAGTGATTCAAGCGCTCTGAACAGTGCCATGAATTCCGCTGTCCGGCTGGGGGCGTCTCGTCCCATTTCTCCTCTCTAATATTCCATCACTAGAATTCCGGGGAGACCATGCTTCAGTTTTGCTATGGGACTGAAGAATCGAAGCTCTTTTGACACTGAGGGTACCCCCGGCTACAGTTAAAGTATATGAGATCCTGGGGAACATAACAATTGATGGAGGACGACGCAATGAGCAATTATAATCGCAGGGATTTTCTGAAAGGTGCCGGAGCGGTTGGAACAGCTTTGGCTGTATTGGATTCAAACGAGCTTATGGCAACTTCCAACAAAAGCACCGTGGCCTTGGTCAAGACCAATGACCGCAATGTTGGTGTAAAAACGTCTCTAAAAACTCTCGGAATTAACCCGGTCAAAAATAAGGACGTACTTGTCAAACCGAATTTTAATACCGCAGACACGTGTCCGGGCTCAACTCATAATGATACGTTAGTTGCGCTGGTGGAGGAACTGTGGGCAATGGGCGCGAAATCAATAAGTCTTGGAGAAAGGAGTTATCCACCCACCAATCAGGTCATGGAACAAAAGGGAATCATGCCGCTGATGAAGAACCTCAACGTGAAACTCATTGATTTCGATGCACTGCCTGACAAGGACTGGGTACTCACGAATTCCAAAGGTAACCATTGGGAAAACGGTTTCCGGGTTGCCAGACCAATCCTGGAATCCGAGTGCCTTGTTTCCACCTGCTGTCTGAAAACCCACCAGTACGGCGGAGTGTTTACGATGTCGTTGAAGCTTCATGCAGGCTGCGTTCCTACATCCCGCCATGGATATCAGTACATGAGTGAGCTTCACTCCTCCCGTAACCAGCGAAAAATGATCGCGGAGATCAATGAACCCTTTAAACCAGCACTAATTCTGCTTGATGGCGTCGAAGCATTCGTGGACGGTGGCCCCATGACTGGTAAACGGATGAAAGCGGGTATTATTCTTGCCTCGACCGATCGTGTGGCGACCGATGCAACGGGACTTGCAGTGCTGAAATCGCTCGGAAGCAATCCAGCCATCATGCAGCGGAAAATATTCGAGCAGGAACAGATCGCACGTGCCGTGGAATTGGGATTAGGAGCCTCTTTGCCATCTGAGATTGAGGTGGTTGGCGACGAAAACAGTCGCGAATACGGGAACAGAATCATGGCTATTCTGAATGAGGGGTAGGAATCTCGGCGAACTATTTAACACGTGTCATGGGATGATCGGAGAAGCCTTTTCATTTCATACCCCCAGGATAGGCGCCTGGAGCTTCCAACGATTTTCCCGGCATATCGGCTATACGGGGTCTATGCGGTTGTCCGAATGCATAAGAAGCGGCATTCTGAACTCTTGGCGTCATTGACTCGGACACTGTGTTATCATCTATGACAAAAGGAATTTGGCCGCTTTGGCCGTTCCTTCCGGGTAAAATCTTGCATCTATCCGGTTCCCGGATTCTCTTTCAATTCATCGAAGCGAAACTTCAGTGAGATTTCACCCCCTTGAATTTTTCTGTGCTGCACATAAGGCAATTTGTCGAAGACCGCTCGCATCGGAGAATTGGAATCCAAAATGTCGGCCTGGAATCCCTTGATTCCCCTCTCTTTCGCGATTTCTATCATGTACTTGAGTAAAAAGCTGGCAATTCCGCGGCCGTGGAATTCTTCGTCCACCATGAATGCCACATCGGCAAATTCTTTGTCCGGCTCCAGCATATAGCGGGACTCCGCAATTATCCTCCGGTTTTCCCTGGGGCCGACGAAAACCACTAGGGACAGTCCTTCATCCTCCGAGACGTTCACATACCGCTGCAGGTTCTCGTGGGGCATGCTCTTCCTGGGCGCAAAATACCGGAAGTAAACCGAACTCTCCGACAAATTGTAAAACAAGTCCTGTATCATGGACTCATCGCTGGGTTTAATCGGCCTTATCCATGCGTGCAGGTCGCCTTTGAAGACCGCATCGATCCGTACCCTCTGCGTTAACTCATGGGAAGCCATCCGATAATAAAATTGATCCTGATAGACGTAACCCATCTCTCGGGCTTCCTTCAGAAGGTTCTCCCTGTGGTCCGGGTGAGCGATCTCAATGAGAGCCATGGCTCGGTCACGAATGGACTTACCACTCAAGTAGGCGATGCCGTACTCGGTGATTACGTAGTTGGCGTCCCCACGGTTCATCATTACTACGGCAGGCTTGCCACTGAATGATGGTACTATGGTGCTGCGGCCGCTTCGATCTGAAGTGGAACGCAGGCACATAATGGATCGGCCTCCCTTGGAAAGGGCGGCACCTCTCATGAAGTCGTGATCGCCTCCTGAACCCTCGACAGCGGTCCAGGTAGGACTCCCCTGCCTGATCTGCCCTCGGAGATCGACCTGCAGGGCCACGTTAATGGCGATCATCTTATCGTTGGACGCTATGAACGTGGGGTTCAAACACACGTCCGAGGGATAAAATTCTACAAGGGTGTTATTGTTCACGTAGTCATATGCGCGTCGTGTTCCTATGCAGCATGTGGCAAGCGATTTGCCTCGATATAGTTTCTTTGTGCTGTTGTCTATTACGCCGGACTCTATGAGGTCGACGATGGGATCGCTGAAAATTTCCGTATGAATTCCCAACTTTCGGTGCTCCCTGAGAGAGTCCATAAGGCCGCGAGGAAACCCGGCAAAGCCGAATTGAAGCACCGAACCGTCCTCTATGAGCTCGCCGCAATGGCGGCTGATTTCCTTTTCGCGCGTCCCCAGCGGCTCTTCCGGAACTTCGGCGAGGTCCTCCTCTGCTTCTACCAGATAGTTGATCCTGTCTCCAGCAATGAAGGTGTCCCCTAGAGTCCAAGGCATAAGAGCATTCACCTGTGCTATGACCATCCGGGCCGACTCCACTGCCGCGAGGGAAATGTCTACCGCGATTCCCAGACTGAAGCGACCGAATCGATCCGGTGGAGATACTTGCACTATGGCAACGTCGATGGGTATCCTACGCCTCCGGAAAAAATCTGGAATCTGAGAATGGAAAAGAGGAACGTAATCCGCATCTGACTGGTGCTCGGATTGATCGGTTCGCCTGGGGCGAAAGAAAGTCTTGAGAGTGAATTTCTGGGGAGCTGTTTTGGCTAAAGCCGCCGCTTCCCTTCCGTTGAGGAACTGAATCATCGAAATGTCCGAAAGGGGCGAATCTGCTATAGCTCTGATTATTGTCCTCGGTTCGGAACAGATACTCCCAAGATAAATTCTGTCACCGTTCTTAAGACGAGCTACCGCCTCTTCGGCCGAGACCAACTTGGGTGCGAAACGTTGTTTCCAGGGTTCCATCTTGAGTCCCTTCATCGAGCCAATTCATTTCATAAGTTGGGGTTCTGTCTGCTCGAACCGCTGTCCTGTCCGTGCCCGGCTTAGTATATGTACCATCTGTCAAGCTAGAGATCTAGTCCATTTTCCTCTTTGAAATGAGCTAAGGCCTTCTGAAGTATTGTAGACGATCAACGCCGTGAATACGGCGTCGGGGACTGTGACTCTGCGATGATGCTTGCGCATAAGCAGTCGAAATCCCAGGCCCTAAAGCGGCCCCCTTCCCTATTTGAACTCGATCTTTACGAAAATTTCCGTCTCACCCACGTTGAATCTCATCCGATCTATAGCGTCGGAAGATTGGCCGGATCAAAGTCGCGCACTTTGGTCGGAGGTGGTATGTTCATGTGGCGTCGGCGTTTACCTTGGCCGGATACCACCAGGCTCTGTTTGGGCAATCGGCCACGCCAAGGATTTTGCTTGAATGGGGGAGCTGTGATGATGTACGTTCAGAAACAGCCCAAAGTAGGCTTTTTCAGCAACGTGACGACGATCTTGCCTCTACCGGTGTGCTGATCCTTACCCACAACCGGGGTTGCTGGACACCGGAGGTGTTTGAGGATGTGGGACGACGAAGGGAGCCATGAATTGATAGACGCCGGCGATGTCGTCGAGCCGCTGAAGGCCGAGCCAGAGGG
>JBKQRG010000448.1:0-7283 GCA_052144015.1 Desulfomonilaceae bacterium | reverse complement strand
TCTGGATACAGAACCGAAACCATCGGGCCTACCTGTCGCATAGAAAAAGGTGCATGCTTGAAGTCTTGGATGTGCCATAAGTCACGTTGTAGGGATAATTATTCAAGAGCCCTCCGCCGCTGAAAATCGGCTGGGTCACTGTGGCGGAAAGTGTGAAAGAGCGAAACGGGTCTATCCTATAAGGATAGTCAGGTGATAACCCGTAGCCCGTGGATGAACCTCGGACGATCCAACGGCCCGGCTGCTTACCCGCAAGAATCGAGATGTTCTGGGGCTGCTCATACCTGAACCATGTCGACGGGTATTGGAGACTAAGTGATGGGAAAAGATCCGAAAAAGCTTCACGGCGCTGATGCTCTTTGTCCTGAACAGCGAGCCGCGAATCAGCCACTCGGAGATTCCTCGCGACCGCGATTGAGACAGCCATGGGGAGGCTTAATGGCGTCTCATGAGGTGAAGGCTCGCCCTTTCGAACTCGTCTCTCTGTCCCATCTGCCCCTGGAGGGATTATCAGAGCAAAACCCAGGATTACGGCAAAGAACAAGGATCGATATGGGCTTGATTGATCCAAACCTACGAGTCCTTCTTAATGCATGACCGTCGCCGGCGTCTGAGTGAAAAAAGTCCAACCATGGTGGAGCATTTCAGCCATCGGCCCATGTAAAAAAATGTGCATTCCTTTTAGACGGCCGGATCGGCTCCCCATTGGAAATTCGATGACTTATCCATTGGAAGGCTGTTTGCCGGTTTGCTTAAGCGAGCCTCTGAAATGCCTTATACTCCATCTCCCTCGGGAAGAACCCGGGCGTTACCATGAGGTTGTCCAAACAGAATTTCTCCTTGGGAATGGAAGGACCCCCAGCTGCCTCAAAGCCAACCTGACGTCCTTGTCCTTAAGAATGACATCATCTCCCATCTCACTGAATATATGCTAAACGGCGGCACGTTATGGGAATTGTCCGATGAATGTCAAGCCAGAAAAGGATGAGACGAACCAGGACGAACTAAAATATCACCCAGAGCCTTACCCGGGAGTTTGCGTGGGCTCTTCGGGCAAGTATGTGGCATGATCCACCGGTGATCATGCACCGCCACCCCTATGAAGAGAGTGATAGTCTCAGCATCCACATTCCGACGAAAAGCCTCATGGATGTGGTATCACTAGACAAACGGCAATATTCGTCAAACCTTTGCTGCTGCCAAGGATCAAATTCCAGTGCTTCGTATGAGGCCTGGACCCACCGCTGAAAGGCTTTTAAATTAAGAGAGTCGAGGCTCTCCGCCTCATCGATAAGCTGGACTATTCTGGCTCTGGCTTGCTCAGACCCCCTCATAAGACGCTCCGAAGGTCTTGTAGAAATGAGTAGGGGATGCTGCTTCGCGGCATCCCTTTAAATATCCTCGTTAGGGTCAACCTTCGAAATGAGCTCTCCTGGCCCCAAGGTGGTGCATCCTCTTCCACTTTGAACGAAATGCCTTTTCCGCTTGAAAATCTGCGATACGTCCGATCTGCTCCGGCGTCAAGAGAGCAAGACGGTCCCTTTTCAACTTGAGCTTCTCCCGCAGGACGTCGCTCACGAGCTTCACAACCTGGTCGTCCATTTGAGCTAACTTCTGCTGGTCGATTTTTTCAGAAAGAAGCATCGTCCTCTTTTCGTCCCTGAGAGACCTCAGCTCCATACGAGATTTACGGGTTCGGTCCTTGAATCCAACGTACAGGGCGCGGATCTGCTTCTTCTGCGCGTCGGTTATGCCTAGTTTTTCCATGATTGCCTTCAGAGACGGCCCGTGGTGCTGCTTACCCATAACCTGTCCTGATTGGGCAGGTGACTGAGGTGCGGCACCTTGCATAGCCGGAGCGGCGAACGACGTGCCGGGATTGTCCTGGGCACCGGCAATGGCGACCATCACACCCATCGCCAAAAAAGCGACCATCGGCACCAACAGCAATGCCTGCTTTTTCATGAAAATTACCTCCGTGTTTAATTTTCTTGTATGCTTTGACGGAGGACCCGAGTTTTTGTTAAAAGGTTCACGATTTAATCGTGTGGCAGCAGGAGCTATTGCAAGAGCGAATGGACAACGATTGGGTGTTCCCGATGATTTCGGAAATATCTTTTAGAAATGTCAGATCACCGCATACAGTCAATGACATGTAATACCAACTCGCGATCAAATGTGTGATATGGAAGAATCACGGACCTGAGAACCAGGTCAGTGCCGGAATGAACTTCGATTCAAATTCACTTCTTTGAAAGCGAATTGGCATAAGACTTCCTTTGCTGATAGTCTCTTTTCAGCCAACTGAGAACCCTTCCCCCGAAGAGCGGTGAAAGTCATGGAAGATGAAAAGCTTTTGACTTGTACAGAAGTTTTCCGCCTTCTCACCTCTGGTGGAAATCTCGCCGATCGCCATCCACAGCCAACGGCAAATAGGAAGCTACTGCGTAAAATCGCAGCTATCTTTTTGGTGACTCAAAGATACTTCCAAGATCGAGAAATCATCATCGAGAGATCCCTGGCCGGCAATTTCCAATACATGATGGAAGAGGCGATCAATCTGCGAGCGGCAAGGTTCAGCCGAGCGGGCCATAAACAGTAAGAAATCTTCGAAGGTCCACATATTGCAGTCCTCACAAGTAGCCTCGTAAACCCCATCGCTAAAGACGTAGAGACGGCAGAATCGGTCCAGACGGCAAGAGGCTTGATCGTATTCCACATCGGACATCCCACCAACGAAGAGGTTGAGAGTTTGAAGCAGATCTGTTCGCGTGTGGTTCGAATACGGCTCAGAAACTAATAGTGCCGGAGGATATCCTGCACCGGCATAGGTCAGATTGCTCGAGGACTTCTCATAAACACCGTACCACATGGTAAAAAACATACTATTGTGTTTTTCCATCGGAAACATTCTGTTGAGGCCGGCCAGCACTTCTCTTGGCGAGAGAAAATCCGTATCCGGAAGGCTCTGAGATCGCAACACGTTCATCACTGATACGGAATGGAAGGCAGCCCCCACTCCGTGTCCGCAAACGTCAATCAGGTAAATTGCCAGGTGGCGATCATCAACCCAATGATAGTCCAGTGAATCCCCGCCCAATGTCTTTGACGGAACCAAGCGCCAGTCAATCCGGATATCACCTTGTGTGATGGGCTCGGGCAAGAGACTGAGAACATAGTGGGCTGCCTGAGCCAACTCGTTATCCAGATGGTCAAGGGTCTGTTGGACGGTCCGCAATGTGCTGCGTATGGCGGCAACCATGATCGCTACCGCGAGGAAAAAACCTAGGAAAATCATAGCGTTCCAGAACGGTAATAAAAGATGAGTGTAGGGGTGACCCGTCGTGTAATTTGCAATCAGCCAAACGACTGAACTGAGCAGGGCGATTAGGACGCCTGCCCTTCGGTTCACATACCAACTGGCCAGGGCAACCGGGGCAAGATAAAGGACCGCCACTTCGATCTCTGCTCCAGTGATATGATCTATGATCCCGGTCACGCTGACAAGTGCGAGGGCGATCACCATTACCCATTTTTCGGATAGCTGACTTATTAATCGCGAGACCTGCAACTTTTTGATCCTTCTGACGGATATTCTCGATCAGGTGTTTGAAGTTCTCTGGAATTGACGAATGAGTATGCTCGCTACGTGTAATAGACGTGGAGCCGTACCCTTGTTTGAAAGAAAGGCCAAAATTGTATCCGATTTCTCAGCATACCTCTCCATGTTGCTTCCGGTCAACCAACATCCTCCCGGCTGTGCCTTACCCGAACACAGCTTGGTAATATCGGCCCAAGCGAAAAGCCTGAGGAACATGAACTTGAAACCTCCGACCGTGATGCGCGACGTTCGCTCCGGCCTTGATCAGACGCTTGGGGTAATTCGGTGTCAATAAGGCAGAGCTCAACCAAGCGTCCATTCAACAGAGATTGGTTGCCCAGTAAGAGCGCTGAGCACTTTATTTCGCATACGGGTGTACGTTTACTGTATGAAAGACGCATGGGTACAAGGGAATACAATCATTTGTAATAACCTCTATCACCCGCTTAGGGTGCTTCTCTTACAGAAAAGTCGCTCCAAAAGCGTTCACGGCGACCTGTACAGAACTTCCTTACCCAGCGGCGTGTTCATTCGTCGGGTCGATTTCCTGCGCCCATCTGCATCCATCATCTTACCGACTATCCCCGGTCCTGTTGTTTGTTGAGTAGTCCCCAGAGGCTTCGCGTAATCAATTCTGCGCGATCTTCTGGAAAGGGGAAAAGGGAGAGTAGGGGTGATTTTCAACAAATTATAGAAGACCAGGTTCCATGGTGGCTTTAGGAGAGGACAAGGTACGGCATGATACTCGTTGCTTCTCTACGGGGAAGGCGCTAGAGTGCTGTTAAACTACGGAGGTATCGTGCCGATGGCAAGACGGAAGACGGAGGGTCGGGCCAATTCGCGGGCTGGTCAGAATAGAGCCAAGCTCGGGTTTGGAGAAAAGCTTTGGGCCGCGGCTGACAATGATCGGTAGGCCGGTTTCTGCAGTCTGCATAAGAGGGGGCCGAAGGGAATGCTGGAAGAGCGTATGCCCATGATATGAGCCACGTTATGAAGGTGCATCAGATAACGCGGAAACGTTTTATACAGGAAGGGACAGCCTGCCTTTACAGGTTTATGCAGACGGTATAATGATACTCAGGCATGCAGTCATCGGAGACGGGGAATATGAACAACACGAATGCTGAGAAACGCCAGGTTTGTCAAGTCTGCGGAAGCGATCAACTTTCTCGCTTGTACCCGGGAATTCTCGTACGCCCAGCGGTCGCTGAACTGATTCAAGGGAAGATCGGGAGCTGGTCCGAGGAGGGTTGGATCTGCTCGGACGACCTTCAGAAATTTCGCCATGAGTATGTGCAATCGCTGCTTGTGGCGGAGAAAGGAGAGCTGACCACTATTGAGAAAGAGGTTCTTGAAAGTATGACAGAGCAAGAGATTCTCTCAAGGAATCCTGAGAAGGAGCTACAATCGGCCTTAACGATGGGGCAACGTCTGGCGGACCGCATCGCTGCTGTGGGTGGTAGTTGGGGATTTATCACGTGGTTTGCGGTCGTTCTCTTTGTCTGGATCCTTATCAATACAATCGTCCTGGTTGCACAGCCTTTTGATCCGTACCCGTTTATTCTTTTGAATCTCGTCTTGTCATGCTTGGCAGCGATCCAAGCTCCGGTGATCATGATGAGCCAAAACCGCCAAGAAGTCCGCGACCGACTGCACGCGATGCGTGACTATCAGGTGAACCTCAAGGCCGAATTAGAGATTCGCCATCTTCACCAGAAGCTTGATCATCTCTTATCTCACCAATGGGAAAGATTGGTAGAGATCCAGGAAATCCAGATGGAACTAATCAACGAAGTGTGAGGCCGTAGGTAGGCATTTCCGTGTCGCCTAACCCCCACATGCACGCCGACTTGCTCCCTGGCGGGCGCTCGCTGGTGACGACGCCCTGTTAGGGCGCTTTTTTCGTAGCGACTACTGGTGGATCGTTTACATTGCTGTTTGGGTTTTTGTGGCTCTACTGGCATCATACGAGAACTTCTCATCTTTAATGAAAGCCCCTCAATTGGCTTTTCTTAGCGGTCTGGTCGTTTCGGCGACTGCCGGTTATTGTATTTCGGACGCTCTTGCTCCGGATCGCCGGCGACATCGGACGTCTCGAAGATTTTTGACGCTGACCTTATTGCTTTGATAAGGAATTATGCGGCCGTCTTGCCATTTGACCGGCCTTTGGTCCGGTGGCTGTTCTCGAAATGGTTCCTCTTACTCCGAAAAGGCCCCAGTATGGTCCGCCGCAAGGTCCGAGGGAGGCAAAACCGTCGTCATGTTGATGAGAAAGCCTTTTATTTAGCGGTCTTCAGTGTATCTCACCGCACGCCCGTTGGTCAAACAGAATCTTTGCTACTGATCCGTTCCTGAAGATAGGTAGGTCTTGTCGAAGAAGAAGTCCATCTGCAACGGTTGCAGACCCCGCCGGTGTCCTGGTTGCTCATATGAGCTGCATCAATCCCCTGTTTGATGAATGTGGAATTCTGTTATTGATTCGATATCCGAAAGAATATTGGCAAGGCGATGCATATTAGCCTTACTCGGCGTGCGGATTGACATAGAATATTCAAAAAAATTGCCTTCCCTTTCCGCAAGATAGCTCACATTGGCTACACTGAAGCCTTGCCTCGTGATGAGTTCGAGTAACTCTGCCTCTGGCATGGTTGTGTCCCAGCGGAAACGCAATGTCAGACGAGCATAGGCAAGTGTCAGGATTCTTGTTTCAATCCAACGAAAAACCAAAACAACCACCAGGGCAAAAATTGTCCCGATGGATACAGCACTATAAAAACCCACACCCGCCAAAACACCGATAGCTGCGGTTATCCATATGGATGCCGCAGTCGTTAATCCTCGTACGGAGAGTCCCTCCTTCATGATGACTCCCGCACCGAGAAAACCAATGCCGGTCATAACTCCTTGAGCCATACGTGTCGGGTCTATACGTACCGTTTCCATATCTCCGAAAAACCATTGTTTTTGATAAATTGTTACCAGCATGAGAAGACTCGAAGCCATGCAAACAAGGGTGTGGGTACGGAAGCCAGCAGGTCGTCCGTGATAGCTTCGTTCAAACCCGATCAATCCTCCAGCGATAGCCGCAACACCTAAATGCTTGACAATATCAATCACATCTCCAGTCATGACTCAAACCTCAATCCTTGCGGTTGTCTAGCCGATTGAAGACCGCCTCATTGTTCCTGAGCAGACCCGACGGCGGCGGAACTGAGACCACCTTGTCCGGGGAAAACCGAGTTCTGTCAGGTTGCTGAGGATGCCCTACCGCACTCCGGCGGTCAATTATTTTCTTCGCCGTGGCTTCCCTACCAAAACACGCCCCGGTAGTGCCGCATCAAGGGCAGGCCCACGCTTAGGGATGATCAATACCATATCCCCTGATAATCATAAGAATAAATTTATGGGTAAGAGGGTCCATCCTTGAGGGATAGACCTGATCAAAAAGAAATGGGGGTACGCTCGTGAACCCACACCTTTGGCGGATCGTTGTGCCGGTGGTTATCGAAGTGGCTCAAATGACTATTGCCCTCCTCTTGACATCCATCTAGGCGGTGCCACACTAGGTGGGCGAGGCCTGAAAAGCATGCCAAAGAGAGTTGGCTGAGAAAGGTAACGCCAAGTAGATGAAGAGGGAATTGGTCATCCTGACAGCAGTATTGTCTGTCACAGCGTTTTCTGC
>JBKQRG010000447.1:0-42129 GCA_052144015.1 Desulfomonilaceae bacterium | reverse complement strand
AAGAGGCGAGACCGTAATTCGTTGATATCAAGTCACAAACTGACCGCCGGTTATACAAGTTGCGTTGTAGGGATAATGTCATAGAGCAGCCTGCCGTCTATTACAGGGACGTTCCATTCGTGCCACTTTCCTGACTGACTATTGAGAAACGACTGCACTTTCTTGTCCAAAGCCGCTGCCCGGTCATTCTGTTGTGAGAAAACCAGAGGGATGAAGACAAAGGTAAAGGCAATAATAGTGAGGGTTAGGACCACCGGTTTTTCATATCGTCTCCAAATCATGAGTAATTCGTTTCAGTTATAATTTTTCCGTATTCTCCAGGCACCGCAGACCGAGGCCGGCAAGGCTACAACTCTATCAATCTCCTGTTATGAAGCTCTCGGGCCATTTGCAGCAATTGGGGAATTAACATGTTTCAGGAATATCAACCGGCCTATCCTTGCCTGAGCCGAAGCACCTGTTTCCGCCATTCATCCGGAGGCAGAATGGGTTGCGGAACATAGTCAGGATCTTCGTAAAGCTCTACCTTCACAGGTGTACACTTTCCTCCCGCACAAGCTTCGTATGGACAATTACTGAAAGCCACGAGGCAATTCATTTCCGCGCGAAACTCGATGCAGTCCCCTGGCCGGCTAACCGGATCGAGTATTTCAAAATGGCCTTTCTCGCAATTGTGCGGGTATTTCATGAAGAGGTCAAAGGTATCCGGTATGTCTTCGGGCAGCAATCCGTAAGGTTCGACCACCTTGCTGATGATTTCGTGACAGCCGTCTTTCTCGATCCCGTAAAACACCTCATATAGAAACCTGTCGCACATGCGATTACATGCATCATGTACGCCTACGGGCACAGGCGTCTCTTCCACGATGGTCATCATTGGCCGACACAGGGTCGACATGAGCCAATCCCCTTTTTGCAGATGATCGCGAGGAGCATATTGCTCGCCTGGTTTCGGAATATATCGATTTCTTGAATTCGAGGTTGAGAGTTTCTCACGCAGATTGTCCAGATTGAAAACAGTCATGTCGACAACCTGCTTGCCCTCAAGATCGATAACGCGCAGATGTTGCCCTTGGTTGACTCCCACGGCTAGTCCGTTGCCTGGCGGAATCACCCGTTCGAAGCACGGCCCCATGATTGCCTCCTTAGCTTAGATCTTGCAGAAACCTGGTCACAAAAGGCTTCTGCAATCATTGGCTAGTCCACAAACCCATGCATGCCCTCGATGAAAGCCACTTATCGATTATGTATTAGCGAGCCTTGAACTGCTATATTCGTTTGTCAGCCACTTCTCGTTCGCTATTGAGAATAGCTCAACCTAAACTCTCAGTCAAATAAGATAATCGCGCGGTGCTTTTGTCCAATCGAGTTCCGGCGTACCGGACCGCATGAAATGTGGAGTGTACGTGAGACTAACTGTGACACAAAACTAGCGTTCCGACTTTGATTAATACGCAGAATCAGCGCATTTTAACCATCTAGCCCTTCAGTTACAGGCGGCCAAAGAATGTCATTGCGAGCGGAGCGAAGCAATCTCTATTCTCATGCGTGGCAGGAACAAATCCGGGATTGCTTCGTCGCTTCACTCCTCGCAATGACATCCACGCCCCTCCCAACTGAGGGGTTACTTACCCATGAAGATTGTAATTGACCCTCGTATGACGCCGCTGTATTCTGATTATGTCACATGTGACTTATTTCGTGGTGAAGGAGCATCAATTTCGTAGCTGTGTAGAATCTGGTTTGTTCAAGTAAGCTTTAACTGAAATGCGCTGACTTGTGCTTAAGAGGTGTCAATAAGCTTCGATGCTGGTAAAAGGAAAGGTCTCCCGATCCGATACAACCCAGGATAAAGATAATTAAACAAATCAAATGAAAAGGGGGCGTTCATGGGAAAAGACCCAGATCGACCAAGTTGCTCAAGTGGCCCTTCGTCTGAGGATGTCGAAACGCGCGATGTCGGTACCGGCGCTGGAATGACAAGACGAGGCTTTCTGGCCTCACTTGGGGCCGGAGCTGCTGTGGCGGCAGCCGGGACCACGCTGTCTGTAGAGGCGGCCCCACTTGTTATCAGGCCCGAAGAATTAACTAAAATCACGCTACAAATCAATGGCAGAGCTTACCCGTTTCTCGTCGAGCCAAGATGGACGTTACTCTATGTAATTCGGGAGAAGCTAGCTCTTACCGGAACCAAAGTGGGGTGTGAGCGTGGGGAATGCGGAGCCTGCACTGTAATTGTCGACAGCGTACCTCATTACGCCTGCATGATGTTGGCCGTCGAGGCGGAAGGCAAAGAAATAACCACAGTGGAAGGCCTCATGCGCGGCGAAGAACTTGGACCGGTCCAGCAGGCATTCCTGGAAGAAGACGCTTTCCAATGCGGCTATTGCACGTCCGGACAAATTATGGCCGTTGAGGGGCTCCTGAGAAAGAATCCGGAGCCTTCAATGGAAGTAATCCGCGCGGGAGTGAGCGGAAACCTTTGTCGCTGCGGAGCGTATCACAACATTTTCAAGGCTGTAAACCGCGCCGGCAAGCTCAAAAGCGGCAAGGGAGGGACGTCATGACGCAAGAAAAAGACGAACTCTACTTCGAGGAAGGCTTTGCGGTCCCGGAGACTCCCGCGGCAGGCGAACAACCTCAGCCCTGGAAGAGTACACGTATCGTAGGTTCCAAGCGGCCCCGAGTCGATGCTTATGAGCGCGTCAGCGGTTCCGCAACTTATCCGTCAGATGTGGTCCTTCCGAATATGATTTACGGAGTGGTCTTGGGCTGCCCTCATCCCAACGCGAAGATCAAGAGTGTCGATATCTCTCACGCCCAGCAACAACCGGGCGTATATGCCGTTATAGCCGGATCGACCCCCCACGCCAATATTGATTGGTCTTATCGCGGCCAGGGGAAGTCAAAGCTCTTTGATCCACACTGTCGATACGAAGGGGATGCCATAGCGGCAGTGGCAGCCGATACACCCTACCATGCATGGGATGCGGCGCGGGTAATCAGAGTGGAATATGAGGTGTTGCCCTTTGTTGCCGATCAGCGGACGGCATTAGAGCCAAATGCTCCCAAAGTACACGACCAGGGCAATATCGTGGGGAAACCGGAGGTTTACCAACGAGGGGATGTATCACAAGGATTTGCCCAGGCTGACATCGTGCTGGAGCAAGAATACACCACGTCGGCTTTGCTTCACACCCCTATGGAGCTTCACGGGGCCGTAGCCAAGTGGGAAGGTAATATGCTCACCATATGGGAATCGACCCAGGGCGTGTTTGCGATTCAGTCGGACATGGCGCAAGCTCTTAAGCTCCCTTTATCTCAGGTACGAGTAATCGGCCATTACATGGGTGGAGGGTTCGGGTCCAAATTGCAGCCGGGTAAGCACACAGCCTGTGCGGCGATTCTGGCACGCATGACCGGGCGCCCGGTGAAAATCTTTTTATCGAGGGAAGAAACTTACCTATCAACCGGTAATCGACCGGCAACAATAATGAAGATCAAGGCTGGAGTCAAGAAGGACGGCACGCTTACCGCTCTCCGGTTCATCGCGTCAGGCGAAAGCGGCGCATACCCCGCAGGTGGAGTGTCCTTGCTGGATTTCCAGATAAAGGAGCTATACAACTGCCCTAATGTAAAGTGTGAATCAACTGACGTGTACGTCAATGCAGGACCCGCGAGACCGTTCAGAGCACCGGGACATCCTCCGGCTTCGTTTGGCCTGGAGCAGATGCTGGATTCTTTGGCAGAGGCCATCAAGGTGGATCCGGTAGAATTGCGACTCAAAAATGTCCCCACCTACAGCCAATCAAAAGAAGGGAACCCGCCTTACACCTCCACGGATTTCAAGAAATGCCTTGAAGAAGGGGCAAAGGCATTCGGATGGAAGGAGAAACGAGGCACAGCAAAGTCAGAGGAACAGGCTCACATAAAAACGGGGATAGGCATGGCCGGCGGAATGTGGTTTATGGGCGGTGGACGACCGCCTTCGACGGTAATCGTACGACTTTATGCCGACGGAAGTGCGAATCTCAATATGGGCGCCAGCGATCTCGGCACCGGGACCAAGACGATT
Organism: Desulfomonilaceae bacterium; assembly: GCA_052144015.1. GTDB lineage: Bacteria > Desulfobacterota > Desulfomonilia > Desulfomonilales > Desulfomonilaceae > DATJPW01. The sequence goes on along the minus strand of JBKQRG010000447.1, from coordinate 38,054 downwards.
ATGGCCATGATCGTTGCCGAAGAATTGGGGCTGAAACCGGAGAAGATCCGGATTGACAATGCAGATACGGGGACCACACAGTTCGCTACACCGAGCGGGGGCAGCAAAACCGTGCCTTCGGACGGTCCGGCAACCCGGGCCGCAGCTGTGCACGTCAAGCAGCAACTACTCAATATGGCGGCCAAAGATCTGAAGGTAAAGCCTGAGGACCTCATCATCATCGGCGGAAAAGTGCAGGTGAAGAATACTCCTGACAAGTCGGTGAAAATTTCCCAGATTTCAGATCTTAAGGCGCAAGGAGTTATCGTCGGCGTAGGATACAAGAAAGCTAATCCGCCGGACCGAGCCATTAATCCGTTCTGTGCCCAATTCTGCGAAGCGAAGGTGGACACCAGGACCGGCGAAGTGGAAATCACACGCTTCGTTTCATCCAACGATAGCGGTAGGGTAATGAATGGCCTCACTTACGATAACCAGGTGTACGGTGGCATCACCATGGGGATCGGCTTCGCCATGACGGAAGGTAGAATCCTGGACGGGAACCAGACGGGAAAACTCTGCAATAGGAACTGGCACGACTACAAATTGCCCACGGCTATGGACGTGCCGATAGATATGACCTCTGTTCCTGTGGATCCTCAAGATACAGAGGCAAACTCGATCGGTGCGAAAGGTCTAGGAGAGCCGGTCACGATTCCTACTGCCGCGGCAATCGCCAATGCAGTGTATAACGCTACCGGTGTGCGTGTTACCTCGACCCCGATGTCCACCCCTCAGCTTTGCAGACTCTTCGCCGAGGCGAACAAGAAGGGATGAGCCATGACGCCGAATTTTAGCTATATACGAGTTAATTCCGTCAAAGAAGCAGTTAAGCAGCTCTCCGACAAGGGAACCATGATAATGGCCGGGGGCACTGACCTCATGGGTTGCCTGCGGGATGAAATATTTAGCGCAGACAAGTTGGTCAGTCTCAGTAAAGTGGCGGAATTGAGAGGAATCAAAGACACGGCAGATGGGGGCGTTCGCATCGGCGCACTTACCACCATTACCGAAATAGCGGAAAATCCCGCGGTCTCTAAGCGATATCCTGCGCTTGCTCAAGCGGCATTGGCAGTTGCCAGCCCACAGCTACGAAACCAAGGTACAATCGGGGGCAACCTCTGCCAAAAGCCAAGATGTTGGTACTATCGCGGCGAATTTCACTGCCTGAGAAAAGGCGGTAAACTTTGCTACGCAATGGAAGGAGAGAACGAGTATCACGCCATTTTCGGCCATGATCGTATCTGCGCCATAGTGCATCCATCGGACACGGCAGCCGCGTTGGTCGCCTTTCAAGCCGCGGTTCGCATAGCGGGTCCCAAAGGAACACGACTGGTCCCGGTCGAGAAATTCCATGTCTTACCAAAAGTTAATGTGCTGAAAGAGACCGTATTGGCGCCGGGTGAGATCGTCACTGAAGTGTTGCTGCCTAAGCCGCCGGAGGGAGCCAAGAGCGCATACCGCAAAGTAAGGGCCCGGCGATCATGGGATTTCGCCCTATCCGGGAGCGCAATCGTTGCGAGTTTCGAAGACGGCAACGTGCTACAAGCCCGGGTTGTCTTCAGCGGTGTGGCGCCGATTCCATGGCGATCCCCGGAGGTCGAGCGGGCGATTATAGGCAAGAAACTGGATTCCGATACTATCGCAAAGGCCGGAGAAGCAGCAGTACTAAATGCCGAGCCCTTGGAACAAAATGGGTACAAAATAGCTCTGTTGAAGGCTGTGGTGGAAGAAGAGCTTTCCAAAATGACTGGTAGTTAAACCGATAGCTGGGTACGCGAGACTAACTGCGGCACAAAACTCTCGCTCCGCCTTCGATCAACACTCAGAATCGGTGCACTTTGACCATGTTATCCTTCAGTTACAGGCGCCCAAAGAATGTCATTGCGAGCGGAGCGAAGCAATCTCGCGGCTTTGGGGATTGCTTCGTCGTTTTACTCCTCGCAATGACAAATCCACGCCCCTCCTAACTGAATAGATACTAATCATGACCGGCACTAATCCTGTTCCCATACAGTGTGAAATGTGCCCTTTTCATCGTTTCTTTCGTAAGTATGCGATCCAAACAAATCTCGTTGTGCCTGAATGAGATTTGCAGGCAACCAGCTACTCCGGAACGCATCTAAATAAGCAAGAGAAGCCATTAAACCGGGCACAGGGATTTCTGATAGGACTCCGAGTTGAATGACCCGCCGCAGATCTACCTCTCTCTCCATTAAGGCTCCGGATAGCGCTGCATCCAGCATCAGGTTCGGCGAATCCGGATTGGAACGAAGAGCCGAACGGATCTGTTCCAATACTTTCGCCCGGATAATACAACCCCCAGTCCAGATTCGGGTCACTTCATCAAGCGGCAGTTGGTAATTGTATTCATCCGAGGCTGCCTTCAGCAAAGCCATCCCCTGGGCGTAGGTCGTTATCATGGAGAAATACAACGCATTGTGAAGCATTCCTAGCGAGGTCTTTTTCTCATCGATTTGGTCAGATGCGGTTACCGGCAAACGCCTGGCGAGCGCTTCTCTTTCATCTCTGCGCATGGAGAGGTTTCGCATCGAGACTGCCATATCAATTGTCGGCATGGGTATCTGCAAATCCATTGCGTCTTGAGATGTCCACTTGCCGGTGCCCTTTTGCTTCGCACTGTCCCGTATCATATCAATGAGCGGCTCGCCCGTCTTATCGTCAATACGTCGAAAAATTTCAGCGGTAATTTCCACAAGAAAGGACTGCAACTCGCCTTCATTCCATTCGTGATAAACATCGGCAAGCTCTTTATCATTCAGGCTCAAGGCGCTCTTCATGAAGTGGTATGTCTCGGAGATCAACTGCATCAACCCATATTCGATTCCATTGTGGACCATCTTGACATAATGGCCTGCCGAACCGGGACCAAGGTAAGTGACACACGGTTTACCGTCCACTTTGGCCGCCGCAGCTTCGAAAATGGGGCGCACCCGATCGTACGCCTCTTTTGGGCCGCCAGGCATTACGCTAGGGCCGAACCTGGCCCCTTTTTCACCTCCCGAAATGCCGACACCGAGGAAATGTATCCCTTTCCCTGTCAATGCTTCGCCGCGGATATTAGTGTCTTTATAATGCGAGTTCCCACCGTCTATTATTATGTCTCCCGCCTCCAAATAAGGGAGAAGACCGCGGATTACCTGATCCACCGCTTTGCCGGCAGGAACCATCATCATGATAGCCCGAGGCCTTTGCAGGGCCTTGGTAAGCTCCTCCTCGGATTTAACGCCAAGGACCTTCCGCCCTTCGGCTTCCTGTTCCAAGAGAGCAACTTTATCCAGGTGTCTATTATAGCCGGCTACTGAGAAACCATGGTCCGCTATATTCAATGCCAGATTGCGGCCCATTGTTCCCAGGCCGATCATGCCAATATCGTATGAGTTGTTCATCTTGTAGCCCCCAAGATAGCTCCCTTGTGAAGGACACGACATTAAATCGCGGGCTGCACGGCTTTTTTGAGCGCAGCCAGCCCACTAAGCACGTCCTTTCCCAGGTGAACCTTCATTGCGCGACGATCATGTTCTCGCAATGCCTCCAAATCCCCCATTGCTTGCGCCTTTTTAAGAAGGCCAAAAGTGTACGGGCGCCCCGGGACTTGTGCGTCTTCAGGATCTTCGGCGGTCAATTGTAAGAACACGCCGTTATTAGGGCCTCCTTTGTGATACTGGCCCGTCGAATGGAGAAAACGAGGTCCATAACCCAGTGTAGTAGCTAAACGAAGACGATTGCGCAACAACATACGCAAATCTTGCAGAGATGAATCAATTTCCGCATCTTCAGTAAGATAGGCATGAATGGACACATAATCTCCCTGACGCACTGTGCCGAAGAAGTTGGCTAAAAGCCCTATAGCGTCAGAAGCGCCTCCGTTTGAAAAAAGTTGCAGCGGCCCGTCTACCAGTGTGGGCTTTTCTTCCGGCAGAGTTCCTTCTTTCTCAACGTGTTTTAATAAGCGGTTGGTGTTATCTTTACTCTCCTGGACATTGGGTTGGTCGAATGGATTTATGCCCAGGACACTGCCAGCGGTTGCCGTGGCAATCTCCCACCGCAAGAATTCTTGTCCCAGGTCGAGCAGGTCCTTCAGATGAATAGTGATTACCGGCAGGCCGGAGGCTGCTAGTGCCGAAATCTTTTCCTCCAGTAATTCATGCTTTCCGTTTTCCAGCTTGAAATACACAAAGGTTCTGTCATTACCATAAATGGATGGATCTCCAGGCAGTTCACCTGCTACCGGCAATACTCCTTTGCCTTCTTTGCCTGTACTCTCAGCGAGGAGTTGTTCGAGCCACATTCCCAGACTTGAGAGAGTTTCCGGCATCAGGAAGGTCAACTTGTCCATCCCCTCCTTGGCCAACTCGCCGATGGTCGCGCCCAGAGCCAAACCCGGATTTTCGGAAACAGGAATTCCGGATGCGCAGGCGTGCTCCATCCGTAAGGCTCTTTCAATCAATTCACCCACGTCGAGTCCCATGAGCGCGGCCGGCAATAAGCCGAAATAGGATAAGGCAGAATAGCGGCCGCCAATGTCTTCAAAGTTAAGAAATACGTGGCTAAAATTGCGGCTTAGGGCGAGTTCTACAAGCGGCGATCCTGGATCTGTTATAGCCACAAAGTTTTCGCCTGCTCGATTGCCCTTTAGCGACTTGACCTTGTCATAGAAATACTCGCCGAAGGCAAGGGGTTCAGCAGTCGTCCCGGACTTGGTGGCCACGATAAAAAGGGTCTCGCCAAGTGGGACCTCGCGTTCGATTTTAAGTATTGTCGTTGGATCGGTCGTATCAAGAACCCGGAGCGCCAGGCCGTCTTGCGCCGTGGCAAAAGACTGCTGAAATACAAGTGGCGTGAGGCTGCTGCCTCCCATCCCCATGTGTACGACATGACGGTAACCTGCGGCACTCACCTGTCGTACAAATTCTTGGAGATTGGGCACATGGTGCACCATCTTATCGGCAACATGAAGCCAACCCATCGAGCGGCAGATCATTTCTTGGGATTTAGTGTCCGTCTTCCACAGAGTGGCATCCTTGCGCCATAAGCGGTTGCCGAACCGGGAACTCTCCATTTTCGAGATTCGACTCTCCACTTGAGCTTTGTGCTTGCCCAGTTGAAGCTCCTGCACGTCCACGGATTCGGCCAACGCTTCTTTTCTTTTTTCTTCTAATGTTGTCTCAAGCTTATTGAACGGCTTAACGAACTTTTCGATCCCCTCATCCTCGAGTTGCTGAGTCACCTCCTGCAAGTTGATACCTAGCTCGGCCAAGGTCTTCAGTACCCGACGAGCCTTGTCTACTCCTATCTCGAGACGGGCGGCCGGGTCGCCATGGTCCCGATATGCATTCAGTGTTTCCATGGGAAGTGTATTGATTGTGTCCGGGCCGATAAGGGCTTCCACATATTTCACATCCGCGTAGCTGGGGTTTTTGGTGCTGGTACTGGCCCATAGCACCCGTTGGGTCCGTGCTCCCTTGGCCGCGAGCTTCTGAAAACGTTCAGCCGAAAAGACTTCTTTATAGATTTGATACGCGATTTTAGCGCTCGCTATCGCCACTTCACCACGCAGAGAACCTGCAAGATCCGCCTGTTTTTCGCGGCCTTTCATTTTTTCTTCAAGCTGAGGATCGACCAAAAGATCGATGCGGCTTAAAAAGAAGCTCGCCACCGATGCCACCCTATCAAGAGGCTTCCCCTCGGCCGCACGCTGTTCTAATCCGGCTATATAAGCATCAGTCACGTCACGATACCGTTCCAGACCGAATAGGAGTGTCACGTTGACATTGATGCCTTCGGCAATAAGTCGTCGGATTGCCTCAAGACCCTCCACCGTAGCAGGTACTTTTATGAAGACGTTGGGTCTATCCAGAGCAGCCCATAATTCCCTCGCTTCTCGGATGGTACCCTCGGGGTCACGCGCGAGCAGTGGCGAGACCTCCAGACTCACAAAACCGTCGCGACCATCTAACTTGTCAAATAAAGGACGAAACTCGTCAGCGCCAATCTGAATGTCTTCTATCGCCAATAATCTGTAAATTTCTTCGCTGGTCTTTCCTTCAAGAGCCAGGGATCGGATCGCTGCCGAATAGTCGGTGCTGCCTGCCATAGCCTTTTCGAATATGGCCGGATTGGAAGTTACGCCTCTCAAACCGTCCTCGTCGATCAATTGTTTTAGCTCTCCGGAAGTCAGCATGCTTCTACGAATCAAATCGAGCCATATACTTTGGCCGAATTCCTGCAATCGTACCAAGGGGTTCTTATTCATTACCGTTCCTTTCCTGGTTCAAGCGCTGCCACTTTGGAGATGCGCCTTTTATGGCGCTCTGCGCCGCTGAATTGGGCATTCAAGAACGCTTGAGTCAACTCCCAAGCATATGAAAAACCGACAACACGGCCGCCAAGGCAGATAACATTCATATTATCGTCCTCGACACCCTGGTGAGCGGAAAAGGAGTCGTGGATTAATGAGGCTCTCGCACCAGGTATTTTGTTAGCGGCAATGCTGGCACCAACTCCACTGCCGCATACGGCTATGCCTTTTTCGATTTCTCCATTTGCCGCGGCTCGCGCTAAAGGGATTATGAAATCCGGATAGTCATCATCCTGGTTCAAAGAATGGGCACCGAAATCCACTACTTCATAACCCTCGGATTTAAGCCTGCTGCTGATCTCTTCCTTCAGCTCCAATCCGCCATGATCGGCTGCTATACCTATTTTCATCATGTCCTTGTTTCCTGTCTCTCAAGATTTCCAAAGATCACACATATATATTTTCTGCATTGGAACCATATTCGTCCATAACGACCTTTCCCGGTGCAGAAGCTCCAAATCGGTCTACTCCAATTACTTCAATGCCCTCGCCACGCCTAAGAATCGCAAAGTGTTGATGCAGAGCGTATCCAGTTTCTTATTATTCATGGCCCCCCTTTTCTATTGTCAATGTTGGTCATTTTGTCGCCCGGGTTTCGGACAGCTCAAAAATAATTGCCGGCATACTATTCCTGAATCTTAATGCTTCAGTTACGGGTGGTCAAAGAGTGTCATTGCGAGCGAAGCTAAGCAATCTCCCAAAGCTTCGGGGATTGCCACGGCCTGACGGCCTCGCAATGACAAATCCGCATCGCGGGTAACTGAGAGGCCACCTTGAATCTTAGTCTTATTTAGCATTCAAATCCTGTCTAATCTTACTCACATCCGGTCCCCAGGTTCCAGCCGAGTACGGCAAGAGCCGCTCGCTTCGATCGGTGCAATTTTCAAAATCCTCCAATATGGGATCGATGAAAGCCCAACAAAGCTCCACAGCGTCCTCTCGCCAAAAGAGCATGTGATCGCCCTGGATACAGTCTATAAGAGCCTTTTCGTACGCATCCAGAATTGGACCCTCATAGTTCTGGTGATAATTAAAATCCATTGTTACCGAGCGGAGGCAAACCTTGGCGCCCGGATTCTTTGTCTCGAAGGTAAGGTTTATCTTTTCCTCCGGATGAATTTCCAGTGTCAAGAGATTGGGCGTTATCGCATCGCCAAGAACATTCTGAAAGAGCAAATGAGGCACTTTCTTGAAGCTGATCACTATTTCAGTCACCTTTTTTGCAAGCCTTTTTCCTGACGTCATGTGAAAAGGAACATCCTGCCATCGCCAATTATCGACGAATACCGTCATCATCCCGAATGTCGGGGTGAGTGAATTCGGATCGATCCCGGGCTCCTCTCGATAACCGGGAACCTGCTTGCCGTCCACGGTACCCGGACCATATTGCCCCAGCACAAGATCTCTGAATGGATCGGCTTTTGAAATTGGCCTGAGGGCATGGAACACTTTGACCTGCTCATCCCTAACCTGCTCCGCTTCGAAAAGAGCCGGGGGCTCCATTGCCGTCACTGCAAGAAGCTGCATCATATGATTTTGAAACATGTCTCGTAAGACACCCGACTCCTCATAATAAGCTGCCCTCTTTTCGACACCCAGGGATTCAACAGCATTTATGTGCACGTGATCTATATACATTCTGTTCCATAGCGGTTCAAAGATCGAATTGGCGAAACGGAATATTGAAACATTTTGGACAGTTTCTTTTGCCAGGTAATGATCGATACGGAAGATCTGGCCTTCGCTAAAGTGCTCGTGAAGTTTTCTATTCAATTCTTGCGCGGATTTCAGGTCATGTCCAAAGGGCTTCTCCACAACAATTCGGCTCCACCCATTCCCATCTGCATATTCCCTGGCGAGCCCTGCTTTGCCCAACATGGCAGCCATACTTCCATAGGCGGAAGGTGGTACTGCCAGATAAAAAATCCTGTTGGCATCGGTATCGTGCTCGGCGTCAAGCTTCTTAATGAAATCGGAAAGAGCCTGGATCGATTCCTGGGAACTGAGATCCACACGGTAATAGTGGAGGTGTAACGCGAAATCGTCCCACTTGGATAAATCCATTCCTTGAAGAGCCTGTTTTATCTCGTGTTGGAACTGTTCCCTGGATATATCGGAACGGGCTGCACCTACTATCACAAAGGACTCCGGAAGTGCCTCGGATAAAAATAGATTGTAGAGAGAAGGGGCCAATTTGCGTTTCGTTAAGTCTCCTGTGGCGCCGAATATCACTATTGAACAGGGATTGAGGGGTCGATCCACCAGACAGGCCTGCGGCGGAACTCTCAAGTCGGGAGCGCTGCCCTTTACAGTCAAGTCTACGTACGCGTCGATACTTTCACGGTCCAACTCCATTATTTTCCCCCTCCAATGCAGACCAGGCCGCCCCCAGTAAGGCCGCATGGTGATTGAGAATTATATGTACGGGAATTCCGGAAAGCAGTTCCCTGAATCTCCCTTTATCTGTAAAAGCCTTCATAAAATCGGTTTTCTTGAGAATAGGAAGAATTCGAGGAACAATACCTCCGCCTATGTAAATGCCGCCGCCGGTCATCCCTGTGAGCGCCAGATTTCCCGCTACCGCGGCCAGTATCGACACGAACAGCTCCAATGTTTTAATGCACGGCTCAAGCTTTTCGACCAGTGCGGCCTCTGATATTACAGCCGGAGGATCGTTGAGCTTCATCTTTGCGGTAAACCCTGCGGGTTCGTTATAATGGTCTCGCTCCTTCAGCCACGAATAAATAGCGGCAATGCCCGGCCCGGATACGAGGCGCTCCACGCTAACGTGACCGTGGATGTTGCGGAGATACCGCCACAGATCCACTTCATCCTCATTTTTAGGGGCAAAATCCGCATGGCCGCCTTCTGAAGCTGATGGCTGAAGTTTCCCTCCCACAAGCATAAGAAGTGAAATGCCAAGTCCTGTTCCAGGCGCTATGACTCCGATGTTCCCCGGTTCGGCCCGCATTGCATTCAAACTATGCAGCTCGTGCTCTTGAAGGAGCGGAACTGCCAGTGCTGTGGCTGTCAGATCGTTAATTAAGCGGACCTTTCCCCAGCTGAATTTGCGTTTTATTTCGGCTTCCGAAGTTTCCCAGGGAAGATTCGTGGCTTTGCACACACCGTCTATAACAGGCCCGGCAATACCAAAACACGCCGAAGAAATTGACCGGGGATGCGCTTCCAGGAATCGTATGACTAATTCCGACAGGCCTGCGGCGCTGTTGCTGGGATAGGATTCCATCAGCAACATTTCGGGTCGGCCTTCCCCCGCGACGAACAGCCCGAGATTGGTCTTGGTTCCGCCGATATCTCCGGCTAAAGCGATTCTTTGGTCTGAAGTGCCCATGACATTGTATTGTGACAGCAACATCTAAGTACCGTTCCAAAATTGGCGACGCTCGTGTATCGAGGCCCAGAAGCACTTAATTGGAAGTTTATATTATTAATAACATTTTATCTCGTTTCTTCCGGAAAACAATTGCTTGGGGAACTGAGCTGCCGGTTTTGTATCGCGGATTATTCGGGGGCAAGACAAGGATAGGCGACAAGGAACGCGGCAACGGCGACGCGATTTCCAGCGCGAACCTTTTTTATCCGCGACGCATCTAAACGGATAAATTACGAATGGGCCAAATTGGTAAAGTTTTTGCCGAGTGAGATATGGAGCCAACAATTAGTTTGGAATAAGGAAAATCGCTACGATTTTGCGTAACGCAACATAATCGCTAGAGAGAAACTCAGGCGTACGAGAAGGAGGCAACATGCAAAGCCTTGCTATCGTAGACGGTCCGCTCGCGGTGTGCCCGAACAAGCCCAACTGTGTGTCGAGCCAGACCGCGGCGAACGATAAGAAGCATTACATAGAGGCCCTAACTTACAGCGGCGAGCCCGCGCAGGCGCGCGAGGGTCTCGAACTAGCCATAGCCGGCATGAAACGCGGCCGGACGGTAGCGCGCGAGGCCAATTACTGGCGGGTGGAGTTCACGAGCGCACTATTGCGGTTCGTAGACGACGTGGAGTTCCTCTTTGACGACAACGCGAGGCGAATAGACGTACGCTCGGCCTCCCGGGTGGGGTACAGCGATCTGGGCGTGAACAGGCGAAGAATGGAAGAAATTCGCCGCCGGTTCTACGTCCGGTAGCTTTCCGCCCCGCACATAGATAAGGAGAAACATCATGTCAAAGATGCGTGTAGTGCAAGTCACTCGCCCTGGCGGCCCCCTTGAACTTGTTGAACGCGAGATCCCAGAGCCCGGCGTCGGCCATGCGCGAATAAAGATTGATGCATGTGGCGTCTGTCACAGCGATGTCATGACCAAGGATGGACTGTGGCCGGGCATTCAGTATCCTCTGGTCCCGGGACATGAAGTAGCCGGAATCGTTGACGCTGTTGGCGCAGGCGTTGTGGGATGGAGACAAGGCCAGCGGGTCGGAGTCGGCTGGCACTGCGGTTACTGCGATTCTTGCCGCCGCGGTGACTTTATTACCTGTCAAATCGCCTTCCAAGTCCCCGGCATCTCTTACGACGGCGGTTACGCCGAATACATGATCGCTCCCGCGGGAGCGCTGGCGTCGATTCCGGAAGGTCTTTCAGCCGTGGACGCTGCGCCTCTCATGTGTGCGGGGGTTACCACCTTCAACTCCCTTCGGAACAGCGGAGCGCTGCCCGGGGATCTTGTCGCCATACTTGGGGTGGGAGGTCTCGGCCACCTGGGAATTCAGTTTGCTTCTAAGATGGGCTTCAAGACGGTTGCAATAGCGCGAGGGAATGACAAGGAACCGCTTGCCCGAAAGCTCGGTGCCATCCACTACATTGATAGCCGGGCTCAAGATCCCGCAGCGGAACTCTTGAAATTGGGAGGAGCCAGGGTGATTCTGGCGACCGCGACCGATGGCAAAGCAATGACCGCGGCCCTGGGAGGTCTCGGCGTTAATGGAAAGTTAATCATCCCGGGCGTTCCTGCCGAGCCTCTGCAAGTTCCCGCGACTCCACTAATACCCGGAAGACGGTCGATCACGGGCTGGCCTGCCGGCAACTCGATCGATTCCCAGGACGCTCTCTCTTTCAGCTTGCTCACTGGTGTGCGGGCCATGATCCGGGTTTTTCCGCTGGAGCGGGCAGCAGAGGCCTTCGATTTAATGATGAGCGGCAAGGCGCGGTTTCGCGCGGTTCTCACGACTGCCCACTAGACCTGGTGGAGCGAGAAGCAGCAGCCACTGAAGCCTACTATTGTGAAATGGACTATTTCATTTCCTCCGCATGGAATCCGCCGGTAATCCGATCCGCGCAACCGGGGCCTCGGGAGTCACCGAATGACAGACCCCAACCTGTCATTGCGAGGAGTGCAGCGACGAAGCACGATAGTATTCCCGCCGGACGCGGGATGCAAACCCTTGGGAATGATAATGTTGTACAGACAGAACCGCTCCTGGGTCGAGATTCAGGATCATGGTCGCATCCCAGGTGTCAATTTCCAAGCACAGGCTTGACAAGCATACCGTTGCGACTGATATCATAGAGAAATTATTGAGACGCGAAATTAGTATCAATCGCGAACTAAAAATTAGTTGCATTTTAGATAACGACACCAAAGGAAAACTTTATGACAGGGGAATTTCATCGCAAACTGCCAGTCGGAGCTCAGGTCTTGCCGCAGGGAGGAGTGCACTTCCGGGTTTGGGCTCCTGCGTGCATGCAAGTCGAAGTCCTAGTATAAGATGAATTCTCAAACCCTATAGCAATTAAAATGGCTCTGGATAGTGACGGATATTTTTCCTGCACAGCGCCTGACATCGGTGCCGGCGAAGTCTACCGTTACCGTTTAGATGGCAGAGATGCTTATCCCGACCCTGCTTCTCGTTTTCAGCCTTCCGGGCCTCACGGGCCGTCCCAGGTCGTCGATCCGAGAAGTTTTTCGTGGACTGACAAGAAGTGGCCGGGGATATCACTGGACGGACAAATTATTTATGAAATGCACATCGGTACGTTTACACGTGAACGTACATTTACAGCAGCGGCAAAGGAAATTCCCGAACTGGCCGAGCTGGGAATTACCGTAATTGAGATCATGCCTGTGGCTGATTTCGCCGGCAATTTCGGATGGGGTTACGACGGAGTATGCTTGTTTGCCCCTACCCGCTTGTATGGAGAACCCGATGATTTGCGCAGATTTGTGGACACTGCTCACGCGCACGGTTTGGCAGTAATTCTGGACGTCGTGTACAATCATCTCGGACCTGACGGCAACTATTTGAAGCAATTTTCCCCTGCTTATTTCAGTGGCAAACACAAGACTGACTGGGGCGAAGCCATTAATTATGACGGTGAGTCGTCAGGACCGGTTCGAGAATTCTTCTCGTGCAATGCTGCTTACTGGATCGAGGAATTTCATCTTGACGGTTTGCGATTTGATTCGACGTCGGACATCTTCGATGACGGGTCGGAACATATATTAGCGCTGATGTCGCGCAAAGCCAAAGCCGCCGCAGGTGATCGATCCATAATTCTGATCGCCGAAAATGAGCCACAAAACGTGAAGCTGGTCAAGCCTCCCGAACAGGGTGGATACGGTCTGGATGGACTCTGGAACGATGATTTTCATCATGCGGCAAAAGCCGCCATTACCGGTCAAAACCGTGCATATTTTGCCGATTACCTGGGGACTCCGCAGGAACTGATCTCATGTATGAAGTATGGTTATCTATATCAGGGTCAATATTATAAATGGCAGAAGAAACGATGCGGAACACCGACTTTCGGACTAAAACATTCAGTCTTTATAACGTACATCGATAACCACGATCAGATAGCAAATTCCGCCAGGGGATTGCGCTGCCATGAACGCACCAGCCCCGGACGTTATCGAGCCATGTCAGCGTTGATGTTGCTCGGACCCGGAACTCCCATGCTGTTTCAAGGCCAGGAATTTGCCTCATCAAGTCCGTTTGTCTATTTTGCAGATCACAAGCCGGAATTGGCTGCGCTCGTTTATAAAGGAAGACGTGAATTCCTGGCCCGATTTGAGGATATTGCCACAGAAGAAGGACAGAAGCTAATCGCTGACCCGGCGGATCGCGAGACTTTCATCAAATGCGTACTGGATTTTTCCGAGAGAAAGGCTCGCAAACAAATTTACCGGATGCACCGGGATTTGATCCGGTTGCGCAAGAACGAGCCGGCATTTCGTTCTCAGCGTGTGGGAGCACTGGACGGCGCAGTACTAGGTTCCGAAGCTTTTGTGCTGCGTTTTTTTTCGGAAAACAAAAGAGATTTGCTTCTGGTTGTAAATCTCGGCCTGGATCTGCCCGTGAATCCTGCGCCTGAACCATTGCTAGCTCCGCCGGAGGGAATGCGGTGGCAGATCTTATGGTCGAGCGAACATCCGGATTATGGAGGGTTCGGGAACTCCACCTCTGGACACCGAGGAAAATTGGTGGATTCCAGGGCATGCTGCTGTAGTTTTGTTTCCTGAAAAACAGAGCTTGAATAAATGACTGATTTTACATTTTCAATACCTGCATCCGTTCAACATCCTGGTTCTCTGAGGAAATTGCCGGACCTTGAATGGTTGGTGACGAATGGCCTAGAAAGAGCGATTATTAAGCCCGCTGATCCAGACATCAAATCAATGACGTTCGCCAAGTATGTGCCAGCTTGGGGTTAACGAGAAACGCAATGTCAAAAAAACACACAAACCCCCAAAAGCGTCCCGGCCCAAAACCGGAACTTATCTCGTTGTATCCGGTCACATTTGACGAGGTGTTGGATACTGTGCTCTCCTGCAGGCCAAAGAACCAGCGAGAAGAAAAGGAGAAGGAAGTTCCAGACAAGTCAGGGGCCGAGAAGCTGCGCAACTCAACTTAATCACAACAATCTCTCCCTGGTTGTGTTGATTGGTCGAAAGGGAATGGCAAATATACTGAAAGGAGTTCGATATGTTTGAAGTAAGTGAAGAAGCATCGGAAAAGATCAAACAGTTCCTGCAAGGACGCGAGGGGCTTCAGGCCATCAGAGTCTTGATGACCGAAGGCGGGTGGAGAGGTCCATATCTCGTGATGGCTCTGGATGAAAAAAAGGAAGAGGATGAGGTTTTCACCGATAGAGGTGTGACATTTGTTGTCGAAAAAGCCCTTTTTGAAAGGGTAAACCCCATACGTATCGACTATACTCACTCCACTCTGGGTTCAGGATATACGCTGGAATCGGACCTCATGAAGGGTATGAAGGGTGTCAGCGTAGGATGTCACGACATTTTCAACAGTTGCCATGCAGCCACGTGCTGCGACCCTTGATATGTGTAATATCAAGTCGCTTTCAAAGAAGTGATTCGAATTCAAAATTGCCTTCCCGCAATGACTTGGGGGGAACCAGTCAGTCTGGGAAGGCGAAGTTTATATCGGTTACGGACGGGAAGAAGGGTGCTGGCCCCGGAGGGGCCGACCAACAGTAGTCCCGCGGGACGCGGGATGAACCCGTGGAAGAAGGAAGGCCCAGCTCAGCACGAACCGACATGGGTCAGTGAAGCATGACTTTCCGTTTTCTTATATTCTGAAGAGCGTCCTTTAGATTCCGTAGCTGTATAAATAAGTCGTGGCTAGGCGGTAGTTCGCTCGATCCCATCGGAGCTTTGAAGTAGAAGGAGAGCCATTCCTGAGCACCGGAGAATCCGCATCGCCGGGCAAGATCCATGAATAGCACGAGATCCAGCACTATAGGCGCTGCAAGAATGGAATCCCGGCATAAGAAATCTATCTTGATTTGCATCGGATACCCCAGCCATCCGAATATATCTATATTGTCCCAGCTTTCTTTATTATCCCCGCTGGGCGGGTAATAATCCACGCAGACTTTGTGGTAAAAATCGCCATAGAGCGCGGAATATTGTTTGGGGTCAAGGATCCCTTCCAAAACACGTAGCTTGCTTTCCTGTTTAGTCTTGAACGATTCCGGATCATCCAGCACGCACCCGTCTCTATTTCCTAGTATATTCGTTGAAAACCAACCTCTTAGACCCAACATTCGGGCTTTTATCATAGGAGCAATTGCGGTCTTAATAAGAGTCTGTCCCGTTTTCATATCCTTTCCGGCGATTGGAATACCTTTCTGTCGGGAATACTCTATAAGAGCCGGAATATCGATTCCCAAATTGGGCGCAGCATTTATGAACGGAACATTTTCTGCGAGTGCAGCGAAAGCGTAAAGCATGCAAGGCGAAATGTCTGCGTGGTTATCCTTAATCGATTTTTCAAATATTTCAAAATGTCTATGAACCTGCAAAACAGGCTTATGAACCTCTGTACTACCGCACCAGATCATTACGACATCTTCGAGCTTATTTCCGGTCTTGAACTCGCGAATATCCTCTCGTAATTGGTCGACATGTGAAGATTTACTATGACCGTGCTTTATCCAGGAACCGGCGAGATTTCTCACATAATTCTGATCGAAAACACCTTTCATTGGTTTGATTTGTTCTAATTCGGGGCGCACGAGTTGCAAATCTCGATCGTTGAGCACACCGGCCGAAACAGAGGATTCATAACAATTCTCATCGCGAATATCCCAACCTCCGAATACCAGATTATCGAGAGATGCTAGTGGAACGAATTCACGTATCGCAACTTCATTTTCCGTTGAGACATCATCACTAATCATCCCCATCTGTGTCAGAGACCCGATAGGTTGAGCCGCGCCTTTTCTAATTGCCGTCACGCCCGCCAAGAAAGTTGTCGATACTGCTCCGTTAAGTCCGATAATAAGTACACCTAACTTTCTTGCCGAATTATTCTGCGCACCAATTGTTTCCATCCAGGCCTCCTGTCCAATCTGAATCCAAGCAGGCGTGCCGTATCCTAGCGACTACCACCTGACCTGCGTAATGCCTCACTCA
Organism: Desulfomonilaceae bacterium; assembly: GCA_052144015.1. Lineage (GTDB taxonomy): Bacteria > Desulfobacterota > Desulfomonilia > Desulfomonilales > Desulfomonilaceae > DATJPW01. The sequence goes on along the minus strand of JBKQRG010000447.1, from coordinate 21,737 downwards.
CAATGGAAAAAGAATCATAACTCCGGACGCTAGGTCACTCTCCTATTAAGTTCACATCTTGATCCCACACAATTTGGCCGCTTACGACCAAGAATCGCGTTTTTGAGTTCACCATCGGCAGGACCAAAGGGAGTATACCCCCATTTCCTCTGGAGATCCTCAGGAATCTAGAAACGGCCAAAAGCCTCAATCTGCCATTGTGGCGATCCGTACCAGACGGTATCTGTGCCCCAAATTACATGGTCCTGTCCAAGCCCTTTGATGGCTGTTCCCAAAATACCGGCACAATACCGCGAGCTGAAGTAACATTTTCTGCGAAAACTGCCCCTAATTCTGCATGTGCGTCGTTGACATTATTCTTGGCATGCGGATGAGATCAGTCACCCACAATCTTTAGGCTGATTTCTCAAACTCTTTATTCGGGCTTTTTGAAAACTCCTCTCCGGTTTGAATAGCTAACTGAGAGATTATGAAATTCGACTTCGGCCAATCACGAGCTGCTTTCGCCAAATCGTCTATCGTTCCGTAATGCCAATTAGTAGCCATTTTTACGTGGTAGTCCTGGACTAAGTCTTGTGGACGGATCAGACACTGGACTATTGTATGTTTACATTTCAGGGTCATCTGTGCTCTTTGAAAATATTCGGGTAAAGCCGTTTAGCACATTCAGGGCAAATACTATGGCTAAACTCAGCCTCAGAGTGCTCACGAATGTACTCCTCAACCTGCCTCCAATAGCCTTGGTCATCACGTATCTTCTTACAGGAGGCGCAGATCGGCAAGAAGCCACTTAACTTGTTAACTTCAGCCAAGGCTTCTGTAAGCTCCACCACCAGTTTAGCCTTTTCTCCTTCGGCCCGCTTCAGGGCTGTGATGTCTGTATGATGCCATAAGCGGCCACGCAGCTTCCCATCGACGAAAATAGGAATAAAGTCCACGGTGTAAGTTCTGTTACCTCGGATAGCAATTTCTTCCCCCCTTATCGGCTGTTGGTTCGTGACAATCTCTTGTATGCGGGCTACGGCCTCAGCTGGATTGGCGTAAACATTTTGGATTTTCTTAATCATCTCGGGGGCCGCCAGCCCATTCAAGCTGGCGGGCGAATCAGTGAGATCGAAGATGTCACAAAAAGCTTGGTTGGCGAATTCTACGCTTCCTTCCTCGGTCACAATCATCACCCCGGAATACAGACTGGAGAGTATTGTGTGAAAGCGTTGAACTATACTCCGTAACTCTTCTTCCGACCGCTTACGCTCTGTGATGTCCCTGATACTACCCTGGAATCCGATAATGGTTCCACTCAAGTCTCGCCGGGGAACTGTCGTGACAAGGGTGTGCAGGATCGTTCCATCCTTTTTTCGGAGGTCAAGAGGGTATTCCTTGGAGAACCCCAATTCAGCTATCAGAGAGACATGGTTTATGCGGTCCTCGGGATTAGCATAAAGATTCGCGACGTTCTTGCGCAGGACCGCCTCTCTCTCGTCCGGACCATACCCCAACATCTCCAGCACAGACGTATTAACGTCAAAAAACTGCCCGTCCACAGTGGTCATAAATACCCCGTCACGCGACGTAACAAAAAAATTGCGATACCGCTCCTCGCTCTCTCGCAGCCGCTCCTCAGCCTTCCTACGTTCGTCCACTTCACGACTGAGCTGCAGGTTAGCGGCCAAAAGCTCTTGGGTGCGCTCCGCGATCCTATTTTCCAGATCCTCTTGAGTTGGCAATACGCGGCTCAATGTTTCTCCAATGCTAACAGGTGAGATAAAACTCGTTCACTCTCCGGCTTAACCTCTGGTGAGTCACATGCGCTTAAATCATATGCAATTTCACTCACTTTTCATAGAGAGTGGAAGATGAAACAACTTAACCGGAATTATGCGGTCCAGCGATCTTGAGCGTTTTGGTATCTTGAGCGGTTAAGCATGGTTCCGCCGACCCCGAAAAGGTCACTGCATGGAAACCCACATGACCTGACACAGGCAAAACCATCCTCATAATGATAGGCAAGCCGCTCTTGTTCGTCTTCTAGCATAGCTCGCCCATGGACACCGCGTCAATTAGGATTTCTTAACCCGCACCTGAGAAACAGTCTGGTAGAGCCAAAACAAGGGAAAGGCTTAAACCACATGAACTTGCCACCTCCTACCGTGATACGCGACCTTCGCTCCGACTTTGATCAGACGCTTGATGAGCTATTCCATTGACCGTTTGACCTCTTCACCGACCAAGTAGAATTGATTGAGCATCTGCAGGAAACTGTAGGCCAAGACTCTCATGAGCAAGAAGCAATCTCCATTCTCGCATATGGTGGGAGCACATCCGGGATTGCTTTCCCGCGGAACGCGGGATTTCACTCATCGCCATGACAACTTAGGGTCTGTCATTGCAGGCCTGACACAAGAGACCTGTCATTGCGGTCCTGTCACAAGAGACCTGCGGCTATTATTTGCCTGATTTGTGAATATAAGAAAAGTTTGGTGGAAGGCTGATAGACCTAAACAGGTAGGTGCTTATCGATTATCTCTCTCTCGCTCCAGATCATGCATATCGTAAACTTGTTCATAGAGACGGCTGTAGGGCGCTCTCCCGCTTTCCACCACGACTTGAAAAGAGGGACGGGACACCTTTTGGATTTCGCCTTCATCGGCAGCAAAATAACCAAGCTCGACAGATTTTACTCTGCAGTCTTCATTGCCGGTCATTTCCCCCACATCGCGCAAGGCCCGCCGTTTGGCCAATGGCTGAAGAGAATTGGGGTCAAAAATTGACTTCTCCTGCGTGACTGATTCAACTTCTCGCAATACGCTTCGTACCCGACAAACCTCTTTCGCAGAATTGAGGGTTACCTCCAGCACTCCGCCGCTGCCTATGGTGGGAAGGCCGTTCATTACCGGCCTGAAAACCACGCATGTCTGGGTAACTTGTTCGCCGGCTTGTTCTGCAGAATCCGACGAACTGCCCTCCATAGTGTAGCGGATCTCGGACGGCATAAGCTCGGCAGAAACGTTTTCCGATTTCAAAGAAAGACTTTTCAGTTGAGTCTCAATTGTCTTGCAATAAGCGCTCGCTATATCGATAGCCTCTTCATCGCCGTATTCTACGATTCCTTTTGTTTCAAACTCCGGAAGCATCAGGTCAAAAGCACCCGAAGTACGGTTCACCAGCAGCGTGGGACCCTTATCATGACTGGAGTATGTCGTAGTGTCCTCATTAGTGTCTTTATCAATCAGCTGAAAAGAGCCTTTCTTGACCAATCCTAATCTTTCAACCATGGATGGAAGGGCTGAGTCTTCTTCCACCGGTTTGAAGACGACGGACGTCCCTGGTATCAAATCGATATCCTTGGCTCTTCGAACCGGTTTTGAAAAGTAATATTGCCACGCAGCATGACGGGCTTGCACCGGTTCGAAATGAAACTGGGCTTCCTTTTCACACATTGCAGAAACCGTCTTTGGGTCAGGGCCGAACCACAAAGCTACCGGCACCTGTTTGTGGTTAATACGCCAGGATGCGTCCAAAAAAGCATATGTAATTCTGTGACCCCGAGATTTCTTCCAGTTTTGGAAAAAATACTTACCATAATCCTTGTGATCCTTGGTGACTCCGGAATACCCAAAGATCGCCCTGATTCCCCTGGCTGACTGAAACCAGCATTTATCGGGCCTTGGTAATTCAGTAGAGTGGCATGTTTGTAAAAACAGATACCGCAGATTTCTCTGCCCGAGAGACATCATGTTCGAAGCTACGCTGCAACCGCCGGTACCACCCAAACAGAAGTGATACACTCCCTTGCTCAGTCCGCCATGCGAATCAGCCCCGGCGATATGTACCGAGTCTATTCCATCAAAACCGCTTGGCCGGCTAGGAGCGGAATAGTAACAGGACCGTGCTTGGAAATCGGAGGCGCGAACATTTTCGTTTCCGTGAAAAAAATTCGTTTTCAGCCAGGCCGGTTTGCTCTTGAGAAAACCGTCGATCTCCGCGGCTGTAAATTTTAAGTCCTTATTCCCGCAGCGACGATGTTTCGTTATATAATATCCTCCGATCCACATGGTCTTCTTCGGTTTGCGTGCGGGATCTTGCTCCGAAGTATCTTGGTTTATACTCGCATGCGGTTGGCTTTGACTCTCCGCAGGTGCGCCGGCAATGGTGGTCTGGGGTTGGGAGGAAGACACCTTGATGTTCCGCTCGGCCGTGCCCCATCGTACCTGGCCCGGAACACGTTTGGTCCGCTCGACCACTCTTGCGGCGAAATCTTTTATGGGACCTCTTAAGGACATCACGGAAGCTGCCGGTGAGACCAGAAAATCGTCTTTTTGCAAGAGCAGATTCTTTTCCGCGCATGCCACAGCGACTATCCGTTCGTACGGGGCGGACCCGTCCGACACGAATTTGAATCGTCCACCGATATCCGGAACTCGGACCGCCTCATTATGGCGCACTTTGCGCTCCAGGGAATCAGATTCATAAGGCCAGATGATCGTACCTTTGCCGGAGGGGCTCAGGTACATCAGCGTAAGATAACAATCCTGGTCCGATATGACCGTGAAGGTTATTGGTTCTCCAGGGCGAAAAACCGGCTGGTCGGGCGTAATCTTAATTTTGATGTTTGTATTCGCATTTTTGTTTAACGAACCGGCCGACTCGGGTTTTTCGGACACCATAGTTGAGGATGTGGGTACGCCACGTTCCTCTTGCCAGGGCCGGTCCGACATGAAGCCAGAGTCCTGAGCATCGCCGATTGATACCCAAAACAGGCATGAGCTGAGCATTAGTATCAAGACGGCCATTATTTGCTTTTTCATAACAGTCGCTCTCGGTTATAAGCACAGACGTGTCATTTGTTATTGATCTTTTGGATTAACCAACCGCCCTAAGAATAGGATTGCAGTCGGATCGGTCTGACGGATTAAGAAAATAAAAGGGTGATCCGCTCTAAATGCAATGGCTGACCGCATGCTTTTTGTTTCGGCTACTGCTGAAGTTGCCGCGGAAGCCTCCGTCCCCTTTTCACTGACTTCGACCATAGCCTCCTGCACAATATCGCTGATGAAGAGTTTCCCTTCACCGTCTATTCCTGAGAAATCGGCCGAATTGACCGAAAATGGCTCGGTCAGCCCTAGAGATTTCAGAGGCTCTACGAGAGCTAATTTGGAGAAAAATTTGAATTTAGGCAAATCAATGTCCAGCTCCTGCTTGCTCATCCCATTCATCCATTCGTCAATATTCTTTTTGCTCAGGGTATTTTCGATATTTGCAAGTCCGTCCCGCTCTTTTGGCAGAAGAACAATCATGGACAATCTAGAGGTCTTATATGGCAATTCCAATGCTTGGAATGTGTCGCTTTCCTTATAATTGAATTTACCGGCTTGCCGCATCATGGGCACAACGACTTGCTTTCCATCGATCAACGTGAACGGCGCTTTTTCAGTATCTCTTTTGTCAAATTTGGAACGCCACACTCCGTTAAAGTAGATGGTATTCCCTAAAACCATTCGCGTTTGCGGAGTCAAAACTCCGTCAGCGAGAAGCTCTTTGAATTTGCCCTTACTTTGTCTTTCAAACCAAGAATTTATAAGCCGGCGAGCGGATTCCAGGTCTCGCTCAAAGCTGACTGAGTGTATTGACCCCCGGTAGCATTTCTCTACAACTGTGATGTAATCTCTCCTGATATCGGAACCCTTTGCATGCCAGAGGGAATTGACAATCTTGAGATCATATCCGCGGCTCTTGGCGCCGGAAACCAGGCTGTCATTGAGATCGCCAAATACCCTGTGGAACTGATCTCCGGTGATCGTGAGGTGAAAAAGGTCCTCTATCTGAACTTTTGTAGTTCCTCCCGATCCGGCGTAGGCCAAAGACAAAGACGACGAAATGCCATAAGGCGAGAAGACTAGATTCCCTTCTTGGTTCCTCAATTTTTCATAGATTTGAAGGGCGAAGGAATTGTTACACGACGCGACGGATTGGGAATCCTTGTCTGTGACAGCAGCTCTAACCACCGCCACTGGATTGATGAGGATGCTCAAGAGCAGCATAAGAAATAATGGCAGTCTGTTCATCAGGGCTATTCTACCTATTTCGAGCCACACCACAGGTTCCCGGTTTCCGGCCGAAGCTGATCCAGGAATCATGGAGGTCATGATTGGTAGTGGGTTGAACCCACTACCAGGAGTTCGCCTGATGCGCATCCGATGCGAGAAAAGCGCTATCTTTCCTCTTCTTCAGGTTCTTCTTCAACTTCTTCAGTTTCTTCGGACCCAATTCCGGGCCGGGGCCTTGTATAAGCCGGCCTGACATATGTAGGTTCGGTTTCAACATACTCGGGCTCAGTTTCAACATACTCGGGCTCAGTTACAACATACGTTGGCTCGATATAAGTTGTCCCGCCGAGACCGCCGAAGGTAACACCCGTAACCCCGCCGAACTCTTGCCAGCTAACTACTCCCACCGGTCTACGGCCCGGAGGCCAACGGCCTGGGGGCCTTTCTGTTATGCGCGGACCGGGTGGCCTCGGACCCGGAGGCCTTTGCGTAATTGGGCCAGGCGGCCTCTGTGTCACTGGGCCAGGCGGCCTCTGTGTCACTGGGCCAGGCGGTCTCGGGCCGGGCGGCCTTCCTATGACAGGTGGGCGTGCAGGCGGTCTTGGCGCGGGTCGCGCGGCGGGCCTCATAGCAGGAGCGGGCCTCCCCCCATGACCGCCACCGATTCGTCCACTTTTTGATTCTGCATCAGAATCTGTTTCTTCGGAGGCTGGGGTAACCGAAGAAGGGCTGGCCTCTTTCTTATCAGACGACACAGTGCCTGGTTCGGTTCCGGATTGCTCAGCGCACACGAGGTGTGTCATGAATAATCCACTTATCAGGACCGTGATCGCAAGGCCGGCAAACAACATCAGCTTTCTCATCTCGTAATCTCCCTATTCAATGTGGAATCAGGAAAACAATTTCATCGATCTTCAATCAGTTATTCTACTGCAAGCGGTAAGGCTCTTCTGTGCGTTACTCGTCCTTAAACTACTTAGTGGTGAAATGAAATGACAAATGACAGTATTCTTCAAAATAAATAGAATCGTGCCAAATGGCTGAACTAATCTGCAAGTTGGGGTTTCTAGTTTTAACTCGGTACAAATGTCGTATTCAGTTGTGCGATTGCGCCGCAAGATCTATTACACGCCTCTAACTCCGCCGAAAGCTGGAATGATTGGGGCCAACAGCAAAAAGCACTCGGCGTATCTATTGTAGTTAACCTACTAGTATATTTGCCGAAGTTATGAATCAGAAAGGTAATTTTACTTCACTCAAAGCCGCCGGACAAGCTAATTTCTGCATTCTTCTTCCGCGTGTGCTTTTCCCGGACATTTTGAGTTCAAGCATCACCTGCATTCACCTTTGATACACCTATCATCGCTTGGTCATTGCAGCATATACCAATTTCGGCAATATCGACTTTGCTATGGATTATCAGTATCGCACGTGCGAAATTTTCATCTCAGCTCCAGGCGAGATTCTCCGACCCACGCACCTCATTGCGATGAGGGAAGTTTTCCTTGACACAGTGTGACTCTGAATTTTATCATGAGCGCCGCTCATCCGGTCTCGTCATGAATATTCCATTGGGAGATCTTTTCCCGGACGGTATGCGCCCTTGGCCGTTCTTTCCCATGTTCCAAACCGAAAGCGAATTTTATTCCGATTTGTAGGTAAGAGAGCGCCCGGATGATCAGAGTTTTTGCTTTCCATCACAAGAATTTTGTCACTTTTCTCTCCACTTTCCTACTAACATGTTCAGAGGCGATCGATAGTCGATGAACCGAATGAAGAAGACTGAAATACACATATTAGCGGGCTCGGTATTGCCCTCAGCAAATAAGATATAATGGGCAAGTTTGGGCGTTTCCGATTTAAAGATCTGTGTGCCCGGATGATTGACGACAGCCGGTTAACACGGCGATAGTGAATTTGGTGTCGAGATGGCCGTCCGGATATTGTTTGAATTCTCATGAGGTAACTATGAACGTTTGTCGCAACCGCTTGGTTTACTGTCTTGGCTTTATTCCTCTGTTCGTGATGATCTCCGTATTCCCGGAGGCAGTCGATGCCCGAAAACGGAAAACCGGTCTGTCCAAGGCTCCAGAGCCCAAGCTGGTTGCCATAGTGGCTCCGGGCTCAGCCAAAGATTGGGTCAAGCAGCAATTAGACAAGGGGGAACCCTTGATTCTTACGAATTCTTACCTCTTTCAGGTGATGAAAGGGATATCCCAAGAAAATCAGAAGCGAATTGAGGAAACCGTGCTCATTCCTCTGCTGGGACAAACCTTACAGACATTGTCAAAGTCGGCCTCCGAAGACAACACCAGAAGGCTGTTCGAAATCGCACTCGCGCTCCTAGTTGAAAATTCCGGTGTTTCCACCGAGGCGGTCAGAGAGGCCCAGGAAATCAAATCTAATCCTATGTTCAGCCCGAGAGGTCATTACACCGAAAGCGAAGCTTTGCAGAGATATTTTGTGGCAATGCAGTATCTGGCCAAAGCCACGGTAGATATTTCGATAAAGAAAACTATGTTTCCCTTTCCTGAAAGCATGCTCTTTCCTTTCGAGACCGCCCAGGCAATTCAAACACTTTTTTCAGACCCCACGAACAGGGACTCTGTGCATGGGTGGATGATCGTCCACTCCTTTTATTCCGACATTAACGGGTCCCCGGATCTCCCCACGTTCGCGGACTTGGCTCAAATTGCGAAGGATACCAATCTGACCAAAGAGGCTGTCGAGCAATGGGCAAGCGCAAGAAAACTGCCGAAAATCAACATTGAAAGAGGTTTGGGAATACAACCCTTCGGCGAACGAGGAACTCTTCATGAATTCGTCATTGATGATATGAAAAGCCGTTTCATGTCGGATGACACAACCCGGGACAAAATTGCCCAGATCCTCCGGTTTGAAAATCTGCTGAGGGGAAAGACAGTTGCAGGCGAGAAAATCAAGGGCCTGGATGACCGCATCCGATCGCAGGAAGGGGATACATATTATGTGAGCGTTTTACGGGCAATATCCGAGGGTGCGAAGGGCTGGGAAAAGTCTCAGTTCAGACAAAATTTCTTTGCTGCTTGCACGACATCTCTTGCCGAACAAACGGCACTTATGGCCAAGGTATCCATACTTGTTCAGAAATCGGCACAGATTCAAAAGCAGATTCCGGCAGGAGTTAAAGTTTATCTGGAACCGGATTCGGAAAAGTTTCTTGTGAATTTGGCCAAGGCATCGAGCCGGATGTTCGCTATTTGCTCGCGGACGGCTGAATCCGCAGCCGCTGATCGCTCCAGAGATGCAGCGCCGCTGGATATTTCACCTGTTTTAGGCGCATTGGCCAAATCGGCTCGAGAATCACGGCCTGTGGAAATCACAGGCGACTTTTGGAAAGAGCACGGCGTCTATTTGGCCGAGCTTGCTCGGAAACCTTCCGTAACAGTTGACGTTTTCCAATTGAAAGAGCGTTCCGGTAAGATCTACTACTTTCAGTGGGCGATCGCCCCATTTGAGATGCTGCGGTTTGTGGGAAAAAAGGGGCCCAAGGCTAAAGGAATGGAGATGATCTTTTTCGAGGCTTGGAATGATGAAATTGTGCCCGGAAGTGAAGGACCGGTTAACAACCTTCAGTGGGAAGGACGCACACTCGAGGGCAATCTCGGCAAACTCCATCCGCTGATCCAAGTTCCGAACTGATGAGGGCTGTAACATGAATTCGAACGACTCTATAAGCACGGTTCTGCCGGAGAGTTCGGTCTTCACCTGCCCGGCTACCCGGACGCAGAGGATCATCTTTCAAGGAAACAGCAGGCGTTGAGGAGGGCCGCTTGCGCCGGCGTCACTGATAAAGTGAAGGCATTTTGGAAAGGATTAATGAGTATCGAAATGAGATGGTGAGAAGGACACGGATAAAGCGGAGTGACAGCGATGCCCCGTTAATACGAAGTCTTTCGATGACCGGTCTCATGCCAAATCATCAAATCTTTGGGAAAAAAACCGAAGAAGGCAGGGAGGTAGCACATGGCTGGTGCCGGGAATTTGATCCTTGTAGTTTTAACCGCATTGATTTCGGTTTGGATCTCATTCTCCGAAGTTGGAGCCCAATATAAGGAATTTAAGTTCAACAAAGACATTCAAGTGGTCCCCGACAATGCGAAACCTGGTACGAAAATCAACATAAAACTTTCGGTAGATAAAACTAAGATCAATCCCGGCGATACGGTTACGATCTTCTTCGAACCCGACCAGGATTGCTATCTCACATTGGTAGATGTTGGCACGTCAGGGAAAATTACTCAGTTGTGGCCGAATCAGTTTTCCGGGAGCGACAATCTAGTCAAAGCCCGCCAGCGCAACTCCTTTCCGGGCCCGTCGGATAAGTTTCGGTTCAAGGCTTCGGGACCTGAAGGAATCGAAAGAATAGTTGCCCTGGCAGCCAGCGAAAAAAACGCAATCATGCCGGAAAACGAATTCGGTAATTATAGCAGTGGATTTAAGTCTTATCAGAAGGGGTTCAAGGACCTTGTGGTTGAGACTGCCGGCAGGACTGAAAGCTTGCCCGAGCACGTAAAATGGGGGACTGCCGAGGCGAAGCTGGTGATCGGCAATGTCCCCACTGGTGGGAGAATAACCAGCCGCAATGTGTATATGTTAAGCGTAGGTTCAACCACTTTGAGACTCAAGTACTGCGACGATGACGCGCGGGGCTTCGCGAATCTGATGGCCGAGAAGCTCCAGATTCCCGCCGAAAACGTTCGATTGCTAACCGGTTCTCAAGGAACCAAAGCAGGAGTCGTGCAGGGCTTACGCTGGCTGGCGGAAAAGACACAGCCTGAGGACCTTGTTATTGTCTATTTCAGCGGACACGGAACTCGAATTCGCGACCAGCCGCCGGCTCGTCATCCGGACGGGATCTCAGCCGCACTTATCTGCTATCATAATAAACCAAAATTAACTGCTGACGATCCGGAGCTAAAGGAAATCTTGCTGGTTGATTACGACTTTGGTCGCTTGCTCAAAAAAATTTCGGCGCGCAGGAGGCTGATAGTTGTTGATTCCTGCCATAGCGGTTCAATTACAAAAGAGATCACCGGCTCTCTAGTATCCAAGTATGTTCCATTGCTGACACCGGAGGAAATCCGGCAAATCCGCACCGAGCGATTTAAAGAACTTCACGTCGTGGATACCGGCGCCGGCTCAAACCAATTTGGAACGGATTCAGCGGAGAAGGAATCACTTTTGGCAGCATGCGCCAAGAATGAATCGTCTCTTGAAGATGGCTCCAGACGGGCCGGTCTTTTCACTTACTGGCTCGAGGAAAATATCAAGAATCATGCCCCAGACCTTCAAAGCGCATTCGAGAAAACTCGGCAGAATGTCTTAGATGAAACCAAATCGAGACCAGAACCCCAGACGCCACAAATCATCGATGAGTACGCCTTGGCGCGTGCCATAAAATTTTGAGTAAAGGAGATCTTTTGATGAAACCTAAGATTGGAAGCATATTTGTAGTAATGTTGGCCTTTTCCTTTCTCTGCAGCGGGATGGCGCTCGCCCAGACGGATGAAACCAAAGATATCGTCGTACAACAGGTGGAAAAAATCCGGTCCGAGAATCCCGATTTCAAAATAGCACTCAAAGCTGTAACCAAAGGTGGAAAGGTAGCCGTTGGGGATGATGTGGCGTTTGAATTCAGTTCCAACCGTGATGCTCACGTTACTGTCGTGGACATAGGTTCCAGTGGAAAGGTGCATGTAATTTTCCCAAATCAATGGCACAAAAGCGACAAAGTCGTTAAAGATCGAGTTTACAGAATTCCTGAGAAGGGATCGAAATACGCATTCAAAATCAAGGGACCGGTCGGAGTAAATTACGTAAAGGCTATAGGAACCCTCAAACCAACCAAGTATTTGTCTAATGAAGCGCCAGCTGATGCAGAGGGACCTTTTGCCGAAATGAAAGACCCCGAGAAAACAGTGAAGGACATCTCCATAGAGCTTGCTAAAGAGGACAAGAAAGTCTGGACTGAAGCTCAGGCGAGTTTTAAGATTGTTTCACGCGGCTCGGCCGAGGAGACCTCCGAATCCACTCCTGCTCGTGAATCGCAGAAAGTGCCGATTAAATTGTGGACGGAAAAAAAGGTGTACAATGTCGGCGAACCGATTACCTTCTATTTCTATGCCGAACGCGATGGATTCCTGAACCTTGTTGACTTTGGTACGAGAGACAATGCCCAAGTAATTTTTCCCAACCGGTTCCAAAAAGACAACTTCGTCAAGGCCGGCCAGGTTGTAGCAATTCCGGCTGCAAAAGAAGATGATTTCCGACTTAAAGTGAAAGGGCCGGATGGAACGGAAACAGTTTTGGCCGTTTTCACTACACATAAACTCCAGGTCTATCGCGGCAGTTATAATTTCGACGAACACGCTTACCAACCATGGGAAGGTAAGGGAGACGCTATCGAGAAAGATATCGAGGTGCAACTGCAAGAACTACCTCGTGACGTATCCTTCAAGACAAAAACGTCGTTCAAGGTTGTACATTGATTGTTGGGAGCCGGTCGAACGTGTTTTCTTGCTTTGATAAATTTTGGACAAACGGCAACCTGGGAATAGAAGATGTACAATGATTTAGCGTCCGTAATTCCAGGTTCACAACCACGCAACCAGTTTACTCGGCTGAAAATCGGCCGGCACGGTTCGAGCCTGGACCCCCGATGGGCTCCGTGCCGGCCACTAACGGCCGGTAATCACAAATCGAGCTAAAGGTGCGGCTAACGTGAGAAAGGGCAAGCATTTCGCAATCATTTGTTTTGGATTCGTACTTCTGTGCATGCTCCCCTGGCCTTTTCCCGTGCTCGGAGCCAAGAAGGCCCTGCTTGTAGGTGTGGAGCATCACTGTGACGACCCGGCCAATCATCTACCCGGTGTCACGGAAGACGTGCGGTTGCTCAGTGAGGTCCTTAACTCCAAAGCGGGTTTTTCTCGGGAAAATCAGAAAATACTACTGGACCGTCAGGCGACCAAACAGAACGTCGTCAAGAATTTCCAAGATTGGCTGATAAATGGGACCAAACCTGGAGATACGGTCTTGTTCTATTTCAGTGGGCACGGGACTCAAGTTTGGGACGAAAACGGTCACGAAATCCAGGACGGCAAAGCCAAAATTCTTATTTGCTATGACACCAGGCTTGTCGGACCGGAGGTTGAAAGAAGTTTTAGAAATAGATTAAGCAAGGCTAACGATATAAAGGACACTGTTAATGCTCTCCTTGGAGATGAACTCCACAAGTTGCTCAGCCAGCTGAAGGATCGGACCGTAATTTTCGTCAGTGACTCTTGTCATTCCGGAACTGTTTACAAATCGTTGGGTAATCGCAACGTAATAACCAAGAATTTTCGCCAGCCGGTGGTTTTCAAGGGTATTTTGGAAAACCGGGTGAGCGACACCGTAAACAAATCTCTCGAACCCGATAAGCCTTACATCGATAGCGATCTCACCGTTCATGGAGTTCGTCTGGCCGCATTTACAGCCTGCGAAAACTCACAACAGGCGGAGGTAAAACCCTTTTCCACCGACCCCGCAGGAGAGCATAGCGTTTTTTCATGGTATTTGTACCATGCGCTGCTGGGCAAAGCCGATGTCAAAGGAGAAGGTAGAATCACGTTTGCGAGCCTTGCAAAATACCTCGAGGAATCAATCAAACGCGACGGTTTTTCTCAAGTCCCTCAGGCCGAATTCCAGCCTTCAGGAATTGCAAATGAAATTCTCGAGTCCCAGGTAAATAAAGCTCAAGATCAAGTTCGGGCGCCGCAAAAAATCGGTTTCTATTTCGCCGCGGGAACCGGGATTACCTCGTCGGAACGAGACCGTGCTTGTTCAGCTATTACCCGTAATATTCCGGCCTTCCAACTGAATGAGAAAAAAGATGATTCCGTTTACCTCGTAATGGAGAAGAGAGGAAATAGTTACCTGGCCCAGATCTCCGATCCAACGGGCGCGATTTGGGAAAAACAGGAAGCAACTGATTTTGAAGCTGTCGTCAAAAAGATTTTAGGAAATCTAAGGGCCTATTATATCCAAACAATTTTAATGGCCTTACGGAACCCGTCCCCCAAAGCTGATTTGGATTTCAGTTATCAAGTGAAAGGGAAGCCTACACGGGCGGCAGGCGAGGTCCTAAAAGGCGATGTCATCATTATTAATGCTCAAACCAAATCATCCGGATATCTTTACGTCTTCGGAGTGGATACGGAAGGCATCATTCATCCTCTCTATCCCATGCCCAAGTCAAAACCTGAAAAACTAAAGGCCGGCTATCCTGCGACAATCGGATCGGATGGTTCCTACAGTATTCAACCTCCTTTCGGCAAAGAAATGATGTTTGCGTTCCTTTTGCCTAATCAACCGGGCACGTTGAGCGGCTTCTGGGATAAAGATGATATTGGGGATTCAAGCACTTCGGGAGTTGTCGAGCAAGATCGATTCCTTGACGCATTGTGGTCGGAGTTGATCGACGCCGGTAAACCGAAAGGTGACTGGGTCAGCCAGGTGCTCTGGCTTAAATCATTCGAGCAATAGATTCGGGTAGGAATGATCGTCATGATCCGCTTGTGGCAAAGCTTGGTTATATTGTTCAGTTTTATTTTAGGCATTGGCGTCCTGCACGCCGGTTGTTCCGATAAGAAATATCTCGAAGCTGAAGAGATCTACAACAGGGCCGTTGATGCGAAATCGTCACCGGAGAAAATTCAGCTTTTTGAGCTTGCGTTCAAGACTTGCCCTTCTCACGGGAACTTCTCTCAGGGCTATTATCAATTAGCCAAATTGTATTACGAGAGCGGACAAAAAGATCGAGCAATGGAGTGGCTAACTGAAGCCGATCGCTTCAAAAAGGCCTTGTTGGAGGATTCCGCGGAAGCGCTCGCTCAGACAAACCTTATGCTGAGTAAGTTGTACAGAGAAAACGGTAATACGGAACAAGCCCTGATTCACCTGAATACTTACAGGAATTTAAAACCAGGTAGGGACAAGGAACTGGAACGAACTCTGCTGACTAATGCCGACAAATTCCTTTCCGTCGTGTACTTGCCCGAGACGGTCAAGAAAAGCTTGACGATTGATAAGGCCATTGCACGCAAGCATAGAGCTCAACTGAATCGAATTGAAATCTATTTCGATTTTGGAAAATCCGGCCTCGATGATGAGGCAAAGAAGCGCCTCGATCCAGTGGGCAGCACCTTGAAGGACAAAGAATTTTCAGATTGCGTCCTGGCCGTGGAAGGCCATACGGACGAGGTGAGCAGCGAACAATTCAATTGCAGGCTGGGCGAAGAACGGGCCAAGGCCGTAACGGATTACATCAAAAATAAGTGGGCTCTCACCAATGTTCAACTTATCCCGGTAAGCTACGGAAAACAGAACCCGGTAATACTAAGGGAAGGCAACTCCAAAAGCGATTGGCCCAAGATAGACCGCTTTAATCGCAGGGTCGTCATATGGAATTCAGGGTCCAAATCCGAAACAAAGGACCTCAATGTGGAAGCAACTCTGCCCGCCGGACCATGCGCAGGCCAAAAGCCGGGTCGGTAACCCTCACCCACCGGTCGCCGGAAGGCGCAAGACTGGAAACGGAAGAAAATGCGGGAACCCGTTTTTTTGTCCCGCGTCCCGCGGGATTCCCGGCCCCTCCGGCAAAAACTCCAACTGGCTAGCGGTCAATTAAGGGCTGACGTATTACTACGACCTCTGGCTACCCCACGGGCTTTCTGAAATGAATACTCGACCGGCCTCCCAGCCGTCCGCTGGGTCTGTAAGCCGGAAATGGGCCCTTTACGGGATATAAGACCCTAATAGGATCTGAATCTAAAAATCCACCGGCGCATCTGAAGTTTACAGGAAAGATCGGACGAGTCTGCCGACTACGGAGCTTGCTAAAGTGGTTGATGCGGTTATCAATAAGGGCTACCGAACGGCGAAACGTCTGAGACGGAACTTATTGCAATCGAGAGGAGCATTCTCATGCAACCGAATAAACGGTTCTTGTATATCGTCGTACTGGCCATCTCAAGCCTGCTCTGCTCATCCATCTCCTTGGCGGCAGATGCCGAGCCGCAAAAGGAGCCGGCCTTGAACCCAATTAATGAATTTGGCTTGGAACTGTATCAGAAGCTCAAGAGCAACGATAAAAACCTGTTCTTTTCGCCTTATAGTATTTCCACAGCCCTATCCATGGTCTGCGCCGGTACACGGGGAGAAACGCGCGAACAGATAGCTAAGGCTACGCATTCCAAATCGGATCGAGAATGCTTGCCTGCCGCATCAGAGCCCTTGAATCGAGACATGGCTGATTCGAACCTGAAAGGAAACGGTGAGCTTCGGGTGGCCAACGGCCTCTGGCTTCAGAAAGGTTTCGATTTCAATCAAGATTATCTGAAGGTTATGGAAGACTCCTATGGAGCGCATCCAAATGTACTGGATTTTAACGCCAATCCCGAATTCGCCAGAAATGAGATCAACAAGTGGGTAGCGCAGCAGACCAGAGATAAGATACAGGATTTGATGACAAAAGGATCTATCGACAAACTGACCCGGTTTGTACTTGCCAATGCAATCTACTTTAAAGGCAAGTGGAATTCGGAATTCGACAAAAAACTTACGAAAGATTCCCCCTTTACCTCGTTGGATGGAAAGAAAACCTCCGTACCGATGATGCATCTAGAGGAGATGTTCGGCTACTCCGCTGGTGACGGATTTCAGGTTCTTGCAATGCCTTACAAAGAAGGCCACCTCTCGATGGTCGTGCTGCTTCCTAGCGAAGGTGTCTCTTTGAAAAATTTCGATGAGAAGCTTAATCCGGATATTCTTTCAACGTGGCTCCGGGAGTTGAAGAGCACAAAGGTGGATGTATATTTTCCCAAATTCAAGATGACCACGCCGGTTTACCAACTTGATCCTATCTTGAAAGACATGGGAATGACCAAAGCCTTCTCGAAGGAAGCCGATTTTTCGGGTATGAGCCCGTCCAAAGATCTGTACATAAGCACAGTGGCACATAAAGCATTTGTTGATGTTAATGAGGAAGGAACCGAAGCAGCCGCTGCCACGGGTATTGCGGTCAGATCTGCTTCAATGGCGCCTCGAAAGATAGTTTTCAAGGCTGATAGACCCTTCCTGTTCTTTATCCGACATGATCCGACGGATACTATTTTGTTCTTTGGGCGGTTCATAAAGCCGTGACGCAGATAACGAGGCATTTTGAGGGATTTTCGCTTGCTGTACCCAGGTTTTCCTGGTTCCCAGGCTCTGCCTGGGAACCCATATCTTCCGGGCTCTGCCCGGTAACTGTCTGGTATTCTGGCCTATAATGGAGGCAGAGCCTCCAGGTCATGCATTCCCAGGCGGAGCCTGGGAACGAGAAAAGGTTTGGACATACAGTGACTGACGACCTTGGAGATGATCTGCGTCTCGACATTTTTCCGGCTGAGCAGCTAATTTGCTGTTAATCGTTTCCTGATCAGAGGTCGGCCCACTACCATCCGACAATCCAAAGTTACTCTTGGGTGAAACATGCACGATCGTGGCATTTCAGAGGAAAGGGCGGCGTATCTGAAAGCCGATTACGAGCGCGGGTTCATAAAATTCTGCAAGTTCAAGGCCGACTTTGCTGATTGGGGCAGGTTCCACTCTTCTGTGCAGATCGAACAAGATCACCGGCAGCAGGACGGATTTATCCACGCCGGAGTGATGGCCACCATGGCCGATCATACGGCAGGATATTCCGCGTTCACCACAGTTCCGGAAAACATGCAGATCCTTACGATTGAGTTTAAGATAAATTTTTTGCGACCGGCCTTCGGTAATGCCCTCGTATGCCAGTCCAGAGTCATGAGGGAGGGCCGCCAGATCATCATTGCCGAGTCTGATGTGTTCGACTTGCGCCAGGAGAAGAAAGTGCACGTTGCAAAGGCAATTGTGACCTTGATGGCAGTACCAAAAGAAAAGCTCAAACGGCGTGCCGAGAAAACTGTGAGATAGCCATGCCTTGCGAGACCCCATCTCAGGCGCTAGATTCAGAGCAAGGATTGAGGCGCAGTGGTCGAGTACGGCCCCATAGGCATCATGGTGTTCAAGGCTTTCGAATTGCACAGACCAAAGGTGGCAAAATTGTTCCATTGGACACAGCGTATCCCCTTGCCAAACCCCGTTTCTAAACAAACACGAAGTTGATTCAAACGATACGGACCTCGATTTTGGTTAGCCCTTCTCCAGAACTTTCGTGAGAAGCGTTTCGAGAAGCTCGCATGACACCTGGAAAGGATAAAATGGATTGGCGCTTATGCTTTCGCGTAAACTCAGGACCATCTTTTTCCCGTTCCCAGTTGTCGATATAATAGTGAGAATAAAAAATATTTGAGGCTGAGGGGACGAAGACCGAGTTCAAGGAACCAGATAAAGGAGCTGCCGGACGCCCTATCCCGCGGCCTGCTAGATAGGCTGGGCGATCCTTTCCACGACTCCAGCCCAAAGATAAGGAATTGGAACATGAGCTACAGCCTTCCAGATCGTATGCAAGTGGTGGAGATCTCGAGGCCCGGGGGCCCCGAGGTATTGAAAGTTGCGACCCGCCCGCTCCCGCGGCTTAAACCGGGTGAAGTGTTGATCCATGTAGCCGCTGCCGGAATCAATCGTCCGGATTGCTTCCAGCGCTCCGGGATCTACCCGCCACCACCAGGCCATTCCGACCTGCCCGGACTCGAGGTCGCCGGAACTGTGGTCGAGTGTGCGGCAGATGTGAAACAATGGAAGCCGGGTGATCAGGTTAGTGCGCTTACACCTGGGGGTGGCTATGCACAGTACTGCGCTGCGCCTGCCGGCCACTGTCTTCCGCTACCACGCGGTTTGACGCCCATCGAGGCTGCGTCCTTGCCGGAAACCATGTTCACGGTCTGGATCAATGCCTTCGACCGCGGGCGATTGACTAACGGCGAATCGCTGCTGGTGCAGGGCGGATCGAGCGGAATCGGGCTGACCGCAATTCAGATGGCACGAGCGCTGGGGAATCGTGTCTTCGCGACCGCGGGGAGCCCTGAGAAGTGCTCGGCCTGCGAGGAGTTCGGAGCCGAACGAGCGATCAATTACCGGACAGAAGATTTCGTGGAGGTCGTCAAGCAGCTCACCTCCGGTAAAGGTGTTGACGTGATTCTGGACATGGTCGCCGGTAACTACGTGCCGCGCGAGCTGAAGTGCCTGGCCGAAGAGGGACGCCTGTCTATAATTGCCGTCCTCGGTGGCAGCACGGCTGAGGTGAATTTCGGCGAGATCCTGAATCGGCGCCTGACAATAACCGGTTCGACTTTGCGCTCCCGCAGCATCGGGTTCAAAAATGCGGTAGCCATGGCATTGAGAGAGAAAATATGGCCTCTGATTGAGGCGAAGAAGATCCGACCGGTGATCTTCAAGGTTTTTCCCTTCCCTGACGCCGCAGCCGCGCACGCTCTCATGGAATCCGGCACACATATCGGTAAGATCATGCTGAATGCCGCGGATAGCTGACCTTCACCCGGTGGCTGAGTTCCGGAAGGAAGGAAAGGAAGACCGGGAACCGGGCGGGAAGAAAATGCGGGAACCCGCTTTTTTGTCCCGCGTCCCGCGGGATTCCCGCACCCTCCGGCAATCCCGCGAAAACGCGGGACTATATGGCGAGCGGTTTTTGAAGGGCGGATGAAGACATCGTGAAACCGGGGTGTACCAAGAACGATGCATATTGGCTCCATGCCGAGTGGCCCGCACCTCTTCCGGCAAGAACTTGCATATGGCTAGCGGTATATTAAAGGTGAATGCAAGTAATGGTAGGTGGCCCGTGGCTGCCGGGAATGCTCCAACGATTGGCTGAGGTCCTGAAACCATGTCGGGCACGGCCCGACCTACGTACTGAATCGGTGAGCTTGTACCCCTCTGCCTTTCAAAAACTGAAACCGGGGCAAACCCTTCAGGTGAAGGAGGCCTCGGCCTTCCGGTTTTGTATCTTTACCGAATAAGTATGGTATCATGAATTCAACAGTAGATCGGAATTGAAGGCATAGGTCGGCCGCCGGTTCCAAAGAGCAGAATCGAACTGTAATTCATAAAGGAGAAATTGATGACTCAAGATCCCACTCGTCGTGATTTTCTAAAATCAGGATTGGCAGTAACAGCCTTAGCAGTTGTAGGAGCAGGAACCACACGGGCCGGTCAAGGCCCTGAGCTTTTTGAAAAATCCCGGATCAAGTCCCTGGAATTGCCTAATCGCTTTATCAAGTCATCCACGTGGTGTGGCACAGGAGACGGAAAAGGTTGCGTCACCGATAGGACCCTTACCATGTACAACGAACTGGCAAAGGGCGGCGTCGGCTTGATTTTTACCGGTGGCCAGTATGTGATGACTAATGGAGTCGGTCTGCCTTACGCTGTAGGCAATTGCGATGACAGTCAGGCTGAAGGGCTGAAACGCCTCGTTGAAACCGTTCATAAAGAAGGAACCAAGATAGTGGCTCAACTTTCTCATCAGCTTGCACGGGCCAATACAAAGCTCTTCTCCCGCGAAGGCGATGAGGTGTGGGGCGCCTCCGCAGTGCCTTACTCGCGCTCTTCTCCCGTCCCGAAGGAGATGAATCGAAAAGATATTGGCCGGTACGTGGAAGCATTCTCTTCAGCGGCGGCCCGATCGAAGCGGTGCGGATTCGATGGAGTCATGATTCATGCCGCCCACAGTTTTGGGGTCCACCAATTCCTGTCTCCTGCTTGGAATCAGCGTACAGACTCATATGGAGGGAACCCGCAGAATAGATATCGTGTCGTGGGAGAAATTATGGAAGCCATCAAAGGAAAAGTCGGACCGGACTACCCAATACTCACGAAGCTAAGTGTGCATGATTTTGTGAAAGACGGTCTGGAACCACCCGAGTCCTTGGAGATTGCCCGGCGAATGGAGCAGGATGGAATTGCCGCGATTCAGGTTAGCGCCTGTTGTACGATATCAAACCAAGATCCACATTGCCCCAAAGAGCAGATTCTCGAGCCACAGGATGAGGCATACTTGATCGATTTCGCCCAGTTCCTCAAGGAAGGCGTGAAAGTCCCCATAATCGCCGTCGGTGGAATCCGATCCTACTCCACGGCCGAAGACATCATAAAGCAAAAAAAAGCCGATTATATCTCTCTGGGAAGACCCTTTATCAGAGAACCTCACCTGATTAATCGCTGGAAGAGCGGCAATATTGCAAAAGCTACCTGCATCTCTTGTAATGGGTGTTACGACACGGGCATGCAAGGTCTTGGAATTTCATGCAAGATTGAGAGGATGCTCAAGGAACAGGGGCAGAAGTCGTAATATGAGGACAGGAGCCGTAAGCATGAGTAACGAGTCGCTTCCCGAGTCCGGAAGGAAGGAAAGAATGCAGCGGAAGCCGCTTTCCGAAGGGAAAGGGAAAATGCGGGAACCCGCTCGCCTGAGCACCGGGAGCAGGGAAGAGAAGAGATCAAACCTGAGTTTTCCCCGGGGGGTTGCAAATGCGTGATAACTTAGGGATATAATTGCTTAACCCTACAACGTGACTTATGGCACATCCAAGACTTCAAGCATGCACCTTTTTCTATGCGACAGGTAGGCCCGATGGTTTCGGTTCTGTATCCAGATTACCTGTTCGATCAGCGTTTCGAGTGTGT
>JBKQRG010000446.1:0-44004 GCA_052144015.1 Desulfomonilaceae bacterium | reverse complement strand
CCCTCTGGCTCGGCCTTCAGCGGCTCGACGACATCGCCGGCGTCTATCAATTCATGGCTCCCTTCGTCGTCCCACATCCTCAAACACCTCCGGTGTCCAGCAACCCCGGTTGTGGGTAAGGATCAGGGCTTTCGCCGGGGTGACGAGTGGCAACACGCCATTACGTTTGGCAAACACTATACACTTCCCGTCCGTAACTGATAGATACACCGCCTTCCCGGACTGACTGGTTCCCAGGTCAGTGCGGGAACGCAATTTTGAATTCAAATCACTTCTTTGAAAGTGAATTGATATAATTTGAACCAGAGCGGGAGTAAGAGTGGGAGAGAGGAACTGCTGACACGCCATGCAAGAAAATACTCAGCAGCACGGTCAGGGTTATCACGGCAAACTCTCTTTCATATCCGGCGATTCCAATTGCGCTTACGGCCATAAGCGCATACAGGACGGATGCAATGCCGCGCGGGCCGAACCATGCTATCATCCAAACTTCCCGCGTATCGAGACCGGTGCCGCGGAGGGATAAGGCAACGGGGACCATGCGGATCACCGTAAGGCTCAATATAGCATACAATAACGCCCACATATCCCAATGAGCAACCATCGCCGGAACCATCACAAGACCAAAGAGCAAGAAAACGAATAAAGACATTTGCTGGCCTTCCGCTTCGCCAAACTCGTGGATTCGCTCACGGACTTCAGGTGTCTGAGTGCTGAGAAAGAGCCCTGCACAATATGCCGCGATAAAACCGTTACCGTGAAACTCCTCTGCAACAGCATACGCAAGCACCGCGAGCGACCCGGCTACCAGTCGCTGGAAGGTCGGCTGCATCCAGCCTCGTTGGGAGGCTGCTTCGACCAGCCAGCCTCCGCACCAGCCGACGAATATTCCGGCGATCGGTCCTAGAGTAAGCTGCCGCACCACAAATAAAAGCCAGGAACCCGATCCACGCCCGGAATGTTCTCCTCCCGAAAGGGCAGCGAGACACATCAGGATTGGAGCCAAAGCGATCCCGTCGTTGAGTCCGCTTTCCACATTAATAGCCTGTCGCAATCTCTCGGGTAGCTTTTCGCTTGTTACCACGGCCTGGCCGAGCGCTGCATCGGTGGGGGAAAGGATTAGCCCCACTAATGCGGCAAGCCACAGGTTTTCATTGTTCACCAGCAAGGCCGCTCCGCCGAAGCCCAATAACATCGTCAGAGGGAGTCCTATCCCAAGCAACCGCAGCGGTGTTCCTCGCTGCATTCTCAGCGTCTCCAGCTTCACCGTTGAGGCGTCTACGAACAAAATTACTACCAGAGTGACTTCCGCGATAAGTTTCACAACCGTCGCACCGGGCTTTACATCCAGAAGATTGAAGCACATGGGGCTGGCCAGGATTCCAATCCCGGCAAAAACCATTGGCCCGGTGATCGGCGACTTCTCGGAAATGCGAGAGATCAGACCGTAGAGGAAGATCAATAGGGCGGCGAAAATGATTGTTGGATAATCAGCCATGCGGTTCTTCCATCCGCCGGGTCGCTGTTCACAAGTTCTTAGGCGGAAATATCCGAATCTCTCTTACGGTTTGACTCGGGGTCGCAAACCTGAATACGGCGGCCCACATAAACGCTGACCAGGTAGGCCACCACAAGCCATCCGAAAAACTGTCCCATTACCGCTTCACTTATGGCCAACCTCTGGGCGAACTCCGTTTTGGGAGTGATATCCCCATATCCCAGGGTAGCAAGAGTGACGAAACTGAAATATACGAAATGTGACGCGGACTCTCGCTCCAAAACTTGCAATGCAAACGATTCAGGATGGAACCAGTCGAGTATTGTGTAAATATGTGCGTAGAACATACCGAGGATTATGTAACAGTTCACGGCTGAAATGATTAGCTGGTGGGTGACTTCCTTGGCTTTTACCACTGCCGACAGAATCAGAGAGCCGCACCATGTATATAAAATAACAGTAAAAATCAAGAGCACAATCCCGATCGGGATACGTACAGGTCCGAGAATGTCCTCAGGAAGAAACTTTCCCAAGATTATGGCAATTGCTGCAGCTGATGAAGACGCAACTATAATCTTTCGGGAAAAGCCTTTTCGGGCGCTGAGAAGCCATGCCCCGGCCACACCTATCACAGCGAAAGAAAGATTCGTAATCGCACCGGGTATCAGCGGGTCAAGAAGCAGAAGTCCGACAAATAATATGAGCACTAACGTGGCCTTTTCTTGAAGGATCGTCTGATGAATGCTCATGGCTCCAGTTCTCTTTCAAATTATCAAGCTTAGGTGCGGATATCATAATTTCGGAAAAACAGGAAATATTTCGGGCTTCAGGAACCGGATTGCCTTCCCGCGGAACTTCGCTCCCCGCAATGAGAAGTTGGGACCTGTCATTGCGAGCGAAGCGAAGCAATCTCTATTCCACGCGTCGCCGGACCAAATACGAGATTGCCACGGCCTGACGGCCTCGCAATGACAAACCCGCACCCCGCGTAACCAAAGACTGTCATTGCGAGCGCAGCGAAGCAATCTCCGGAAATTACCATCATTGACCCGTCTTTTTCTCTTTGAATCACGGCCATCTGATTTCATGAATCGAAAATTCTCCGGACGCATCAATTGTATCAGCGAACAGACACGAGGGGTGAGGGTAATGACTAAAATTGCAGAGAAATGTCTGACGATTGCCCTATCGGTCATGCTACTGATTCTCTTAAATGTTTTGGGGGTCCCAGCTCTCCTGTTCGCGGTCGGCCCGAAATCGGATATCGTCGGGAAACCTCAAAGAATTCAGGATTCCGGGAAATTTCAAAAGGTTATGTATGCTTTATTACAAAAGGCCAATGTGCAACATAAATTGATAACTGACTGGCATCAAATGGCGCGGTTAGAGAACAATAAAAAGCAAGCCAAAAATCATGGACAGAGTACCAAAGCTATTGCTGCGGCTGCGTCAAAACGTGCGTGTCAAATACAATTAGCAATGGCGAGGACTCCGGAGGACATTACTGTTCCGGGATGCCGTGCAACCGACAAATTTCGCTAATCTTTCGATGATTTCATCTGCAAATTGGGTATCAATAATCAGCTTCTCGTACTATTTGCCAGACTATAATTTCAATCTAACGTAGGGTTGGCGGTCTCGGTCCCCAGGGTCCTCGAAAATCCCGGGCAGTTCCCGGAACTCCCATACCGACATGTACGCCGTAATGGTTTCTATAATCTACAGCCCCTTTTCCGTCGGGCACCTCAACAGCAATATAAATCGGATTTCTGTAATTATCGTATGCATATGTAGTGCTGCCATGCAATTGTCTGATTTCGATTAAGCGGCCGGAAGCATCCCGCACCTGTTCTTCCGCCCGGATCAGGGCTGGCGCTAACAGCATAACCGTAATATTAAGGACCAGGAGTAAAGTTTTCATTCACTTTCACCCTACAATTCTTTGTTTGTGCTAATGAATTTTATCACAACTATATGTGCAAGATCAATGGCAGGATCGGCGTCTCGCTAGTGGTCCGGTATCTGTCAGGCAAGGCTGTTGCGCGAGATATATTCTGCGAGGCAAAAGGGGAACCTATCGCTTACGAAAGTAAAACTTCAAAGCCTGCTTTTTGAAAATGTTTATCAGTTGTGAGAGCTTGGCGGATGCCGCGTTCTTTCATGAGACAAAAGCTGATGCAATCCACGAAAGAATATCCTTCCCCCGTGCGCTGTTTGATGAACTTTTTAGCGGACGCGAGTAAAAAATCATCAGGATTGACAGACAGAAGAGCGGTGCTGCGCTCGATGTAATCCAAAAATGAAACAACAAGATGATGTTTCTTGCGGAAAACAAAAAGCGTGCATGTTTCGCCGATGACCCATTCGGTAGTAACAATCCGAACGCGTCCTTCGAATTCCTTCATCCATTTTAATGCTTCTTCATAAGCCGGATCACGGGGATTAAATAATGCGAAAAATCCACCTGTATCGCAAAAAATTTCATGTGTCATAAATCGCTTTATCAATCTCTTCGTTCGTTAACGGTTCCATAGGTTCGGCAAGTTCGTACAAATGATAAATCGGATCATCCCTGGACAAAGCAGGTTCATCCTTGATGGGGACAATGCGAGCCAAAGGTTTATTTCGATACGTAAGAGTCAGGCTGCGACCTTTTTTTACGGATTCCAAAACACGGGAAAAGTTAAAGCGAAGATCATTGGTGCTAATAAATTCCACATCTGTCTTTTTAATTATCATAATGATAATGATAACATTACTTCGCTAAAGGTCAAGCGGAATTCTGCCGCCTCGAAAGATGTGGTCAAAACTAAATAGATGAGTCAAAGGCCGTTTCAGTTCCACAACGCTATCTAAAAATCCTTGACACGAGATGCATTAACCCGTACTTATTCTTTTAATAAATACTTAATATCTTCAGTATTGATCTCCTCGCGGAAAGGGACCCCCAATGGCTCTATTACCTGAAGTAAAGAAACATTACGGAAAACTCAAACTCTTGATTGATGGTGAATGGGTGGATTCCGAATCCACCCAAATCCACGAGAATCCAAATCCCGCCACGGGCGAAGTCATAGCCGAATTTCCGACTGCAACGAAAAATGAAGCACGGCAAGCAGTGGAAGCCGCCCAGCGCGGTTTCGAAGCTATGAAAAGAATACCATTGCGCGAAAGGGCAAGGATGCTCTTCGATATGAGACAAAAATTCGAGGAGCATTTTGACGAGTTAACGCGGGTCCTGACGCAAGACCACGGTCGTACTATCAAGGAATCAGTAGGCTCGGTCCGACGAGTAATTGAGAATATCGAATCCGCCTGCTCCGCCGCGTACGGTCTGGTTGCGCGAAACGAGCATCTTGACGAACTGGCCAACGGCATTGATATGTGGTTGACATGGGAACCTGTGGGCCCTTTCCTAATAGTGACCCCCGGTAATATCCCTATGCACGCCTGGTCTTCTTTTGTTCCATATGCGTTTGCTGCAGGCTGTTCAGTGGTAGTCAGCCCCAGTCGGCAGGACCCTGTGGCAGCGGAGTATATTTCCCGCGTGACATTAGAGGCCGGTTGGCCCAAAGGCGCCCTGAATATGATTCACGGCGGCCGTGAAATAAATACGTACATTCTCGAGCAGCCTGAAATCCAGGGTTTAGGTTTTATTGGATCGACAAGAGCCGGATGGGAGCTTTTTAAGCTGTGCGGTCAACTTGGCAAGAATTCCTCGATTAACGGCAACGGCAAGAACACGGTTGTTATTATGCCCGACGCCGACCCCAAAACGATTGTTCCGTATGTGCGTCAGGGATGTTTCGGTATGACAGGTCAGCGCTGCCTCGGTTCAGATAACGTGGTGGTCATTGGTGACATCTATGATGAGTTCAAGCAGCGCTTCGCGGATGAAGCAAAGAATATGAAGCTTGGCTACGGCTTGGATCAATCGACCGACCTGGGTCCGTACTGCACGGCATTGGGTCGAGATAAAGTCGCGGCATGGGTGGAACGCGGTTTGGCGCAAGGAGCGACAATGGTTCACGACGGCCGAATTCTTGGGCCGCAGTTATCCAAAGGTTTTTTCATGGGCCCAACTATCATCGAGAACGTCAACCCTGATATGGACATCGCCAAAGAAGAGGCTTTTGGTGCCGTGGCCGGCCTGATTCGAGCTGACAATCTCGATCAGGTTATAGAGTGGATCAATGGCAGGACCGATTTGGGCCACTCCGCTTGCGTTATGACGGAAAGTGGGCGAAACGCGCGCAAATTTGCACGCGAAGTCATAGTCGGCAATGTCGGCATCAATGTAGGAGTGCCTCAACCATACGCGTTTTTCCCCCTGGGTTCCAAGCGCAAGTCTTTCTTCGGCGGCGCCAAGAGCAGGATGGCGTCCATGAGGCTTTTCCTTGACGAGAAGACGGTGACTGCGCGTTGGGTCTAGTTGCTGATCGGTTTCCTGCAGAGATTTTTATTGACAAGCGCGGAAAATATTAAATAATACTTTTTATATTAAGGAATACTTAATAGATCCCGGGAGTTTTTTATGGGTCTGGAGGCAAAAATAGGCCAACGGATAAAGGTGCAACGGCAGAGCAACAATTTAACCTTAAAGCAGTTGGCCGAAAGGGTAGGCTGCACGGATGCTTACCTGTCTCAGATTGAAAACGGGAAAGTTTCCCCTTCTATCGCGAGCCTTAAGAGAATAGCCGATGGACTTCAAACCAAAATAATGGATTTCTTTGTGGAGTCACAGGATGACGAGCCTGTGGTTTTGACCACGGATCGTAGGACTGTTCTGTCCCTTGAGCGATGGAACGCCAAAATTGAGTCGCTGGTGGTGAATCCCAAAAATAAGCGGATGCACCCATTCTTCACAACAATAAAACCCGGCGGTGGTTCACACGGGCTGTACAGCCATGTGGGCGAAGAATTCGGAATTGTTTTGAAAGGTGAGCTGGAAATCGATTTGGATGGAGTCATTCACCGAGTGAAAAAGTTTGAGACCTTCTATTATAATTCATCACGACCACATAGCTGGACCAATCCGGGCAAAACGGAAACAGTGGTGGTGTGGGTAATCAGCCCGCCCAGTTTTTAGAGGTTTATCAAATATAAGCAGGCTTGTGCCTGGTCGGAACATTCCCAACATGGAGGAGTGAAACATGCATCGCAACGGAATCATTCTATTGGCAATTGCGCTGTTATTTTGCTTTTTATCCGAAGCAGCTGTCCAGGCTCAAGACGCCAAACCGTTCAAAATCGGTGTGGCTGTTTCGCTTACGGGCAGGTTCGGCAAAGACGGCACGCTGGTGAGAGATGCCTATACTCTCTGGATGGACAAGGTGAATGCAGCGGGGGGTATGAATGGGCATAAAGTGGAGATGATTTTTTATGATGATAAGAGTGATGCTCCTACCGCCGCAAAACTGACCGAACAACTTATAGAGAGCGATAAAGTGGATCTGCTCCTGGGTGGGTTCGGGAGTGATGCAGTCTTTGCAGCGAGTGCTGTGGCCGAGAAGCGCGGGTATCCGCTAATTAGCGGCGGGGCAAGTTCCAATAAGCTCTTCGAAAGAGGTTTCAAATATTATTTCGCAACGCTGGGCAAAGCCACCGAAGAAGTCCGCGGCTGTGTAGATTTCTCTCAAGCTGTTCAGCCCAAACCTAAAACAGCAGCCATTGTGGGAGCCGACATTCTTTTCACGTCCTTGGCATGTGAGGGGTTTAAGAAGTATTGCGGCGAAAACGGCATAGAAGTCGTTCATTTCGAACTGTTTCCGATGACCCTCGAGGACTACAATTCGTTATTTCTGAAAGTCAAAGCCAAGAACCCCGATCTTCTTCTTGTAGGTTCGCACCTTCTGGTGGCCATGAAAACAATGAAAGCCCTCAAGGAAATCGATTTCAGCCCCAAGGCTGTCGCATTCAGCTATGGACCGACGGTCCCCGAGTTCATCGGCCAATTGAAAGGCGATGCAGAGTACGTGATGGCGGCATCGGAATGGACTCCTAATATGCCGCATACAGGCGCCGTGTTCGGATCGGCACGAGATTTTAATAACGCCTATTTTGAGAAATTTAAGCGAAATCCTGATTATGTCGAAGCGGCATCGGCAGGTGGGGCGTTGGCTCAGCAGATGGTAATTGAGAAGCTTGGGCTGAAGCCACCGCTGTCAAGTAAAGATAGAGAAACTATAATGGAAAAACTGCATGCCGGGGTCTTTGACACCTTTTACGGAAAAATTCAGTTCGGTCAGGACGGGGCTAATGTCGCTCATCCACCTGTAATGGTCCAGATCCAAAATGGAAAACTTGTGAATGCCTTCCCTCTAGAGTTTGCGGAATCAAAAATCTGGTATCCATTCAAACCTTGGAAAGAGCGATAGATAGATATACCGGAATTTTTGTTGGGAAATTGACGGGGGGAACTTCATTACAAGTTCCCTTCCTGATTTTCGGTTCAGCCGGAACGCGGCGAAATTTCGCAGCATTTTAAAAACATGGACGCTGTACTAATTCAAGCAATAATCAATGGTCTGCTGCTGGGCGGTGTTTACGCAACGTATTCTGCCGGTTTTTCGCTGATATTCGGAGTCATGGGCGTAGTAAATCTCGCTCATGGCGAATTGATCATGCTAGGGGCATTCACTTCTTATTGGCTGTTTATATGGTTCAATATCGACCCTTACTTCACGGCTCCGATTTCGATGGGCGTTCTTTTTGTTCTCGGCTATGCGATACAAAAATTCATAATAAATCGTGTAATCGAACTGCCCCACATTATGAGTTACATTCTCACATTCGGCCTACATTTGATTGTTGCTAACACCGCCCTGCAGCTATGGACCCATGATTTCAGAACTGTCACCACAACCTATTCCGGGGCGAACGCGGCTCTTTGGGGGCTGAATATCCCATATGCGCGACTGATCACATTTTTCTTAGCGTTGGTCATCATAGCAGGTTTGTGGTTCTTCATGTCTCGAACGGAAACCGGTCGGGCGATTCGTGCCACATCCATGGACAAGGAGGTGGCGCGAATTATGGGGGTCAATATTCGTGAGATTTACGCGATAACCTTCGGAATAGGCGCTGCCATAAGTGGTCTTGCAGGCACTCTCATATGCCCTTTTGTTATTATCTTCCCTGAAATGGGCCTTAATTACACGATAACAGCATTCTGTGTGGTCGTTTTAGGTGGCATGGGTTACATGCCCGGGGCCCTGTGGGGTGGGATCATACTTGGGTTGGCCCAATCTTTAACCGCTACTTATTTGAGCGCGGGGATTTCGGTGGCTATTACATTTCTAATTCTATTCGCTATGTTAATTTTTCGCCCTTCGGGAATCGTGGGTAAAGGGATTGTTGCTTAAGTCATTCTGAGTAAGCGAATTTACACATGCGGCAAGTCGGCACCTCAAAAACTTTTTGGATTTTATTCATTCTCGGTTCTGGAGCTGTGGGACTCATTCCTTTTTTCACGAGTTCCGAATATTCCTTACGTATCAGCGCTGTAGTAATATTTTGGATCGGTATGTCCGGTTGCTGGAACATCATGAGTGGCTATACCGGGTACATTGATTTTGGGCCGGTTGTCTATTTCGGGATAGGTTCATATACCACGGCCATCTGCATGACAAAATTCGGGGCGCTGTTTTTTCCCTCTGCAATTCTCTCGGGAATAGTCGCCGGTCTAATAGCTCTGCCCATTGGTATTCCAACACTTCGTCTCAAAGGCGCTTATTTCGCAATTGCCACATTTGCGTTCGCTGAAACTATGAAACAGATAACTCTGGAGTTCGATCGGACGTTCGGTGTCTCATTTTTCGAAGGAAGCCACGGGATCACTCTGCCCATAAGCGGTCATGATAACACTTTCTTTTTCTACTCTATATTTGTGGTCACTCTGGCGATTGTCCTGGTCCACTATCTCATAGAGCATTCCAAATTCGGTTACGGTCTAAAGGCCATCAATGAAGCAGAGACATCCGCTGAAATCTCAGGAGTGAATACTACAGGCGTGAAGCTCAGGGCATACGTAACCAGCGCATTCTTTCTAGGAATATTGGGCGGTATCGAAGCGTATTGGATCACATACATAACACCGCCGGATGCCTTCAGCGTACATAAGACAGTGCAGATGGTAATTATGACCCTCTTGGGCGGTATGGGCACGTTTTTGGGACCGATTATTGGTGCGTCTTTCTTGACCTTGTTGTCGGAGGTGCTCGGCACAAAATTCGTCGAGTATTATTTGATAATGGTTGGGGCAATTATCATCGGAATCATTCTGATTGTGCCTAGAGGCATAATAGGCACCATCAAGGTTAAGAAAGGGCTGAGGTTCATCTGAAGTTGGATAAGCCGGTTCTTGAATGCAGAAAGGTCAGCAAGAACTTTGGAGCGCTCGCTGCGGTTCAGCTGGTGAGCTTTGCCCTGAATCGAAATGAGATACTCGGAATGATCGGCCCTAATGGAGCCGGCAAAACAACGCTGTTCAACTGCATCATTGGGATACATCCGCCGGACGCGGGGCAAGTGATTCTTAATTCCAAGGATGTTACAGGTCGGAAACCTCACGCCATCTGTAGAATGGGATTAGCGAAAACTTCCCAGATAATGGAACCCTTTCGAACGATGTCGGTTTTCGAAAATGTGCTTATCGGGGCACTCTACGGTGGCCAAATGGGCATGAAAGATGCGAGCGAGGAGGCCGACCGAGTGATCGAACTCGTTGGCCTTAAGGAAGTAAGCGAAAAGCCGTCAGCGGCGATTTCCGTTCCTGCTCGTAGACGTCTGGAACTGGCCAGAGTCTTAGCGACCGGCGCAGAGGTGTTGCTGC
This sequence comes from Desulfomonilaceae bacterium, assembly GCA_052144015.1. Lineage (GTDB taxonomy): Bacteria > Desulfobacterota > Desulfomonilia > Desulfomonilales > Desulfomonilaceae > DATJPW01. The sequence continues at coordinate 33,673 of JBKQRG010000446.1, read as the reverse complement.
TTGATGAAAATATGGCAGGCTTGAATCCGTCTGAAATCGATGCGGCATTAGAGCTGTTGAGAAAGATTCGGCAAACAGGAAAAGCATTGGTGGTCGTCGAGCATATAATGCAGGCAGTGATGGGCATATCGGATCGGATCATTGTCCTCAATGATGGCGCCAAGATAGCTGAAGGAACGCCGGAACAGGTTGCGAATAACGAGGACGTAATTGAAGCGTATTTGGGACGGAAGGCCTCTTAAATTTTAACCGAGTAAGGCCTATTGAATGGATGAATCGCTCTTGAAAATTTCCAATATGGATGTCTTCTATCGGGACGTACAGGTGCTGCACGATATCAGCCTTGATGTAGCCGAAGGAGAAATTACAACCGTTATAGGTCCCAACGGAGCCGGGAAGAGTACACTGTTACGCACCATAACAGGTTTTGAGCACCCGACCGTGGGCTCCATTAGATTCGATGGCAAAGATATCGGTACGATTCCGCCCGAGAAAACAGTGCGACTTGGATTGACTATCGTGCCGGAAGGCGCTCGAGTCTTCGCGGATATGAGTGTGCTCGACAACCTCAAGATGGGGTCCTATATTAAGGCAGCACGCCAGGCAAGAGATCAAAGCCTACAACAAGTTTTCAGACTGTTTCCCAGACTATCCGAGCGTATTGACCAAAAAGGCGGCACTCTCAGCGGCGGTGAACGTCAGATGTTGGCTATCGGTCGAGCTCTTATGTCGATTCCCAAATTGCTGCTGCTGGATGAACCGTCGCTCGGTTTGGCGCCCATGCTCGTGGATTCTGTTTTTAAAGCGATAAAGGATATTGCCGACTCGGGTGTTACCGTCATGTTGGTCGAACAGAATGTCCATTATTCCCTGGAAATATCACGTAAAGCCTATGTGCTGGAGAACGGTCGTGTGGTGATGGAGGGCTCAGGCCCTGAACTGATGAACGACGATCACGTTCGGAAATCATATCTAGCTCTGTAAACGAGGATCATCTCAATGTCCCAAACGGCAACCGATAAACCTCTTTCGCGGGTGAATATGTCATTCGTGCTCAACGGCAAAACCGTGAAAATCGAAGTGGACGCCTGGGAAACGGCTCTCAATGTCATTCGAGATCAATTGGGTCTCAAAGGAACAAAAGAAGGATGCGGCATCGGTGAATGCGGAGCATGCACCATACTGCTCGATGGAAAGCCGGTCGATTCCTGCCTGATTGCCGCGCCACAACTGGATGGCCGAGAAATCCAAACTGTAGAAGGATTCAGCAAAAGTGAAGCCCTAGAACCGTTGCAACAAGAATTTTTGTCGTGCGGCTCGGTTCAATGCGGCTATTGCATGCCCGGCATGCTCATGACATCGAAAGCCCTTCTGGAAACGAATCCCAGGCCGACTCGGGAGGACATAGTAGAAGCGCTCTCGGGTAATTTGTGCCGATGCACCGGGTACATCCAAATACTAGAGGCAGTTGAAGCTGCCGCAAAGAAGAATTCCGGTCACAGGTCGGAAAAGTGAGAGCCAGATTCGAATATTTTCGACCAGAATCTCTTATAAGCGCCCTGCAATTTCTTGACGCCTATGGCGATCAGACTTCCCTGCTGGCAGGAGGCACCGATCTGATGATCGCAGCGAGAAATGGCGAGTTAAAAAGCCGATTTGTTGTGGATATTTCACGACTTGACGAACTAAACCGTATCGAGAAAGTCGATGGTCTATGTGCTGTGGGAGCAGGCGTTACTTTTACGGAAATCTCCAATTCGCCGGAAATATTGGAGTCCGCCGCATTGCTGGCCCGAGCGGCTAAAACTGTGGGAAGTCCTCAAATCCGCAATCTTGGGACAATTGGCGGCAATGTTGCCAATGCTTCTCCCGCGGCTGATGGCGTCCCGCCTCTAGTGGTTCTCCGTGCCCGGGCTCATATTCGGAGCTTCTCGTCTGAACGAACTCCATTTGTGGAAGAATTCATCACAGCGCCCTATCGCACGAGCTTGAAACCGGACGAGCTGATCGTAAGATTTCTCATTGAACCCATTCCCAGTAGCTGTCGCTGGAGCTTTCAGCGTATTGCCCGTCGCAAGTCGCTTGCCATAGCTAGGGCTAATGTGGCGGTATTGGCGTCCTTGGGCTCTCAGGGCATTGTCGAAGACCTAAGATTATGCGTGGGTTCTATTTTGCCGCAACCCGCTCGCATGACAATGGCTGAAGAAACTCTGAAAGGTAACGTCCCCAATCCTGAACTGATTCGCCGGGCCTCGGAAACCGTTTCTGCTGAGATGATTCGTCGCAGTGGTATACGGCCCACGACCGAGTACAAAAAACCTGCGGTCGAAGGCTTGGTTATAAAGGCCCTTTCGGAAACTCTTTTGGAAACGAAACACCATGCCTGAACAGGCCTTAAAAATTGTCGGTCAGAGCGAACAGAGGATCGGAGCTGTCGAAAGGCTCTCAGGTGAGTGCCGTTTCGCTGCCGATATTGACATGGAGAGTGTTGTCGCTCTGCAAGTATTGCGGAGTGACAGGCCGCATGCTCGCATTGTTCAGCTGGATAGTTCAGACGCTCGGCGAGTGCCCGGTTGCCTTGCTGTATTCACGGCATCGGATATTCCGGGCCGGAACCGTCTGGGAATCATCAAGAAAGATCAAAGATTACTGGCTGACGGCAAGGTCCGGTGTGTTGGTGATGCGATAGCCTTGGTAGCGGCGGAAACCTTAACGGGTGCTGAAGAAGCCAGTAAAGCCATCCGCGTTGTTTACGAGGATCTCCCTGCGATTTTTGATCCGGAGGAGGCTCTTAAACCCGACGCAGCCCTAATCCATGATGAAGGTAATCTCTTGGGACGGCGGGTTACCAAACACGGAAATCCTGAGGCAGCTTTCAGGGAAGCAGAAATTATCATTGAGAGGACTTATACAACTCCTCAAATCGAGCATAATTATCTCGAGCTGGATGCCGGCCTTGGCTACATGGATTCCAATGGAGTCCTGACGATTTACGCTTCTACGCAGAATCCTCATTATGATCGGAAGGATGTGGCCGATCTGCTGGGACTCGAAGAGCACCGGGTACGCATAATTCAGGCCGCCACAGGTGGTGGATTCGGCTCCAAGCTGGATCTCAATGTTCAGGGCTTTGTTGGATTGGCTGCTTATCTGCTGCAAAGGCCCGCCCGATTGGTCTACACTAGAGAAGAAGCCTATCTTTGCACATCCAAACGCCATCCATTCAGGATCCATTATAAAACCGCAGCCACGAAGGAAGGTAAACTGATCGGGGCTGATGTCCGAATTATCGGTGACACAGGCGCTTATGCCTCATATGGACCGGCAGTACTGGCTCGGACCGGGAGTCATTCCACTGGTCCTTACGAGGTGCCGAATGTCCATGTAGAGTCAATTTTCGCTTACACCAATAACCCAATGTCCGGGGCCATGAGAGGATTCGGAGTTCCACAGGTTGCTTTTGCTCACGAGTCCCAGATGGATCTGTTGGCTCAGGAGTTGGGAATCGATCCGTTTGAAATTCGCCTAAGGAACTGCTTTCACAAAGGGTCAATTACTGCAACAGGACAGGAACTCAAGGCCAGCGTGGGTATTGAAGCCACCCTCGAGGCGGTTAAGTCCTATTATAAAGAATCAGTTGAGAACAAAGCCAAGAAATCGCCCGCATACGTCCGTCGCGGAGTCGGATTGGGTTCTATGTTTTATGGTATCGGCAACACAGGAATGCAAAATCCTGCCTCTGCTGAAATCGAATTGGATACTCGGGGAAGAATCGTTTTGTATACGGGCGCGGCTGATATGGGCCAAGGTTCTTCGACAGCGCTCGCCCAAATTGCCGCAGAGCAATTAAACCTTAAACTCGAAAATATTCGTCTTATAGTAGCTGATACCGCGCTCACGAAATCCGCGGGCGCTACTTCTGCCAGCAGGCAGACTTATATTTCAGGAAATGCCATCTTCCAAGCCGCCGGCAAACTTAGAGAGATGCTGCTCATTGAAGCTGCCGGTATGTTGAAGGTCAAGTCAACCGAACTGACGCTCCAGCCAGGAATCATCTGTGTGAAAACTCATCCTGAAAAGATAGTCTCATTTAAGGAAATTGCAGATCGATGTAAACAACGTGGGGTGCAGTTGAAATCCGAAGGATATTTCAATCCGGAGACAACAACCCTGGATGCTGAAACAGGGCAAGGAATTCCATATGCGACTTACGCATTCGCTACCCATGTGGCGGAGGTTGAAGTGGATATCCTGACCGGAGAAGTCCGGGTCGTCAAAGTTGTGGCAGCTCACGATGTGGGAAAGGCGATTAATCCATCTAACGTCAGAGGCCAGATCTGCAGCGGTGTGGCAATGGGAATAGGATTCGCGCTGATGGAGGAGTTCATTCCGGGCCGGACCGAGTCCATGAAAGACTACCACATACCATGTATTGCCGATATGCCCGAAATTCTGACCATAATCGTAGAGGATCCGGAACCTACCGGTCCATTCGGAGCAAAAGGCGTAGGCGAGCCCGCACTCATTCCCACAGCGCCTGCTATTTTGAATGCCATGGCGGACGCGCTCGGCACGCGTGTATATGATCTTCCCGCAAATCTAGAGCGAGTTCTAAAAGCAAGTTTAATGTCGAACAGCTATAAGGAGGTGTCATGTCTGGAACATTGATCAAGAATATAGGTGCATTGGTCAGCGGGGACATAACAAACCCGATTCTTAATGCAGATGCGATACTCATCGCTGACGGTAAAATTCAGAAGATCGGCAAAGCCTCTGATCTCGAAAAATCTAACGTGGAGAAGGTGATCGATGCTGGTGGGAGCACTATTACGCCGGGATTGATTGATTCTCACTGTCATGTGGTGCTCGGAGACTACACGCCACGCCAGAACCAAATAGGATATCTCGATAGTGAAGTTCATGGTGGGGTAACCACGTTCATTTCCGCGGGCGAGGTTCATCTTCCAGGCAGACCCAAGGACCCGGCCGGTACCAAAGCATTGGCTATTCTTGCCGCAAAGAGTTTCGCAAATTTTAGACCGGGCGGCGCTAAAGTTATTGGAGGATCGGTCATACTCGAAAAAGGACTGAAGGAAGAAGATTTCGCTGAGATGGCCCGCGAAGGAGTCAAAGTAGTGGGCGAAATAGGTCTCGGTTCCGTGAAATTCGCCGAGGATGCGGTCCCAATGGTGAAATGGGCAAAAAAATATGGCATGAAAGTCATGATGCACACCGGTGGCACCTCAATACCCGGTAGCGACACGGTAACTGCCGATCAGGTAATTGCCGTAGATCCGCATATAGCCTGCCATGTGAATGGAGGCCCGACGTCAGTATCTCCTGAGGAAATAGAAAAACTGGTCAGGGACACTTCATATACGCTTGAGCTTGTCCACTGCGGTAATCCCAAAGCTACTGTCGATGCACTGAATTTCGGTCTGCAATATAATGCATTGAGTCGTTTTATCATCGGGAACGATGCTCCATCCGGAACAGGCGTAGTTCCGCTCGGAATTCTTCGTGTGATCTGTATGGCAGCATCTTTAACTAAAGTGAAACCCGAGCAGGCCCTGTGCATGGCAACCGGCAATACGGCCAAAGTCTTCGGTCTGGAGACCGGATTTGTGCGCGAAGGATTGGCTGCTGACCTTACGGCCATGGACGGTCCAATGGGATCGATCGGGAAGGATGCTCTCCAGGCCATTGCAGCGGGTGATGTTCCCGGCATATCGATGGTGATGGTCGATGGTAAAATACAGGTCATGGTAAGCCGCAACACACCGCCTGCGGTAAGAAAGGCAAAAGTGCTCTAGCCGGAAAAAAGCATTGGTGGGGACCGGCGCCCCGTACCGGTCTTATTATACAGCGCAGGATGTGGTGAGCGCGCAGCAAACCGCATCACTGGCGAACAAAATGGGATGATGAAGTGCAAGTCATAATCGAAAAATGTAAGGGCTGTGGAACCTGCGTTCTGGACTGCCCTCAAGGCGCCATAAAAGTGGTGAAGAAAAAGGCTACGATCGGAGACAAATGCTCGGAATGCAAAGCATGCATACGAGTCTGTCCCGAGGAGGCGCTGTTTTCCGAGGACGCACCGATCCCGAGCGCAGTAACCTGTGAGGCCTGCCCGATAAGATGCCGCATTAAAGAAGGATACTTCGGCGCATGCCAAAGGTTCATCAATCGAGACGGCTCTCTGGAGCGCACTGTCTCTTTAAAAACATATGAAGAAGTGAAGCATCTTGTCGGCCCTGATTGGAAACCGGCAATCCGACAACCTTTGATAACCGCTATAGGAGCCGGAACAACTTACCCTGACTGCAAGCCGGCTCCCCATATAGTTCACTCGAAAGTTGATGGAGTGGACGTAGTCACTGTAGTCACTGAAGCGCCTTTGAGCTATTCGGGGATAAAGGTCAAGGTCGATACTGATACAAATCTTGGTGAGGAAGGTGCGCCGGTCATATATCGCAAAAAGAAAGTCGGTCACCTTACTACCGAAGAATACGGTTCCAAGATCTTATCTTTGGGCGGTGTAAATCTGCTTACAGGTCCGGACGGGCTCAGTATTGCAAGACTTGTCTGTGATCTCGCCAACCGCAAGAAAGTGAACGTCCGTGTGGAAGGAGGAAGCCGGCTTGAGCTTCAGGTAGGTACACGCCCCGTAATAGATGGAAAAGTTGAAGATGTAATGCGCGTCGGCTGTGGGAGCGCTACACTGGGATTGTTTGCCGAGCTTTTCAAAGACGCGGCTGACGAAGTGATAGTACTGGATTCTCACCTCACCGGACTTATGAGCGAACATGCAGCCGGTCTTTATGTGGGTGCCAAGCCAAGCGGGGTACGCCTACGGTTTAAGCAGAGCACCCCGGGGCGATATTTTGGAGATCACGGGAAAGGCTGGGGCGGGACTTCCATAATCGATCCACGCGATATCATGGAATCAATAGACATGGCGGTTGCCAGGCCCGGCATGAAGATCATGGTCACTGAAACCACGGGCCGGAATGCCGCTATGTTCCGCGTTATACGAGAAGGCGAACTGGAACAGATCGACCTCACACCCACTGCGAAGAGCGCAATAGCCGAACTCGCAGACACATGCCAGGAATCCCGAGTCTCTGCGGTATACTGTGGCGGCAGTGGCGGCAGTGCTCGTGCGGGGGTTGCGCGTTATCCGATTAAGCTGACCCGAGCTGTCCATTCCATGACGGCCCGACTTACCGTGGGCGGCGCTGGTACATTTGTGCTTCCAGGTGGAGGCATCAACTTCATGGTGGACGTGGAAAAGGTCATGCCCGGCGCATTTACCTGGGTCCCCACACCGGCTACTGTTTGTCCTATAGAGTACACGATGACTCTGGAGGACTATTTGGATATGGGAGGCCATGAACAGGCGATCAGACCTTTTACTTTAAAGGAATAGCGGAAACACGAGTGTGGGAAAGCCGGATTCTAACTCTGGACGATCAGGTGGTTCTCGTGGAATGCGGGCCGATGCGCATGTTCATCGATGGATCCTACGAAGGAGTGCGACAACCGGAACTTTGCCGACGCGGCGGCGAAACTGCTATAGGATTTCTTGAGCAGATAGCAAACCATAGGGATGTTCTGAAGATGCCGGCTATCAGTTACTCCGCGGCGCCTGAAGGACTGCTGGCACATACAATGTGGTTGGCGGCATTTACGGTCGGAGACAGCGATCTCACTCCTATGGCTGCTGTAGCGGGAACCATAGCGGATGCCACCGCGGATTTCCTGGCCGAATCGGGATTGACCCGGGTAATCGTTAATAACGGCGGTGATATAGCCGTTCGAATGACCAAAGGAGAGACAGTCTCCGTCGGTATTAGACCTGATGTTAATCTGCCAAGGGTCAGCCATCGGCTGCTCCTGCGTTACGAAGAGGGAGTTGGAGGTATTTGCACAAGCGGCCTGGGTGGAAGAAGTTTTACAAGGGGTGTTGCTTCTGCAGCAACGGTATTTGCAAACCGGGCTGCAATTGCGGATGCGGCGGCCACATCAATAGCCAATGCCACATTCATCAAAACAGCAGAGGTCGATAGACAGTTTGCGGATAAGATAGATCCGGATACTGATCTGAAAAGTATAGAAGTGACCACTTCCGTAGGAAGCCTATCGGAAGATGAAATAGACACGGCTCTGGAACAAGGAATCGCAAGAACAGAGGAATTGATCCGACGAGGCTTGATAAAAGGGGCTTGCGTTGCAGTGAAATCCAGGATGAGATGCAAGAAAAACATCTCTGCCCTGTTGGAGCCCTTTCCTGAATAATGCCAATATTATGAAAGGAGATATCAGCATGGAAATACGCAAGATCGTGAAAATCGTTGAGGAAACTCGAATGGAAATGGGTAAACCTGTGAATCCCCCCACAAGAAGAGCCGCTGCGGTGGCAGTGATAAAGAATCCCTTTGCCGGAAAGTATCAGGAAAATTTGGAAGAGTTGATCAATATAGGTGAAGAACTGGGAGGCATGCTCGGGAAAATCGCCCTGGAAGCCTTGGGGATTCCTCCGGAGAAGGCCGAGAGCTATGGAAAAGCATGTATAGTTGGACCTCAGGGAGAGCTTGAGCATGCCGCGGCAATTATGCATCCAAAACTTGGGGGACCCTTCAGGGAAGCTCTTGGCGGAGGAAAAGCCATAATCCCATCCGCGAAGAAGATGGGCGTACCCGGCACTGAGATTGATGTTCCGGTGCATTATAAGGATGCCGCTTTTGTTCGCACGCACTTCGACGCAATGCCGGTGCGAGTTCAGGACGCTCCCCGGGGCGATGAAATAGTGGTTGCGCTGGTAGTGACTGATTCGGGGAGACCGTTGCCGAGGGTAGGTGGCCTTCTGAAAGATCAAGCGAAGAAAGAGGATGGGCTACGGTAGGCTTGAAGATATGGAGAAGTCGCGCATCAATTAACTGAAATTTCTTATTTGGTAACTCCTCAGTTACGCGGGTCTAGATTTGTCATTGCGAGGCCGCAAGGCCGTGGCAATCCCCCAAAGGTTTGGGAGATTGCTTCGCTCCGCTCGCAATGACAGTCTTTGGCCGCTTCTAACTGAGGAATTACCTTATTTGTGGACTTGTTATGGTGATTTTGGCGCAGGTTATGATATGAACACGGCATGACAATCCAAGAAGCCCTTCAGCGATTCGCTATGACTGTCAGCGCCAAGATGTCCACGCTGACGCACGGGGAACCGGAAGATCAGTTGCGCTCTCCGTTTGAGGGCTTCATCGCCGAGGTTGCCCGCGCTCTCGGCTGGAATGTCGTCTGCACGGGCGAAACTAGGTTACCGGACAGGCTTGGTAAACCCGATTACGCTGTTCATCTTCACGGACTGCTTGCCGGCTATGTTGAACTGAAGGCACCCGGTGTTGGAGCGGATCCTAGCCGTTACAGTGGTCACAACCGCGACCAGTGGAGTCGCTTCAGGTTCATCCCTAATCTGATCTACTGCGATGGCAACGAATGGGGGCTATGCCGGGGCGGGCAATTCGTGGGCAAGTTGGTCCGCCTGTCAGGCAACATTGTCACCAAGGGCACAGGAGCGATCGGTCCCGAGGACGCGCATGAATTAGAGAGATTGCTAAGGGATTTTCTCGCTTGGCAACCGATTATACCCACTGATCGCAAAGGTAAAGTCGATCTCAAAAGATTCGCGGAAGTGCTGGCACCACTCTGCCGGATGCTGCGCGACGACGTGACCGACGCGCTTCGCAATCCTACCTCGCCTCTCATTCAACTAGCGAAGGATTGGCGGCAACTGCTCTTCCCTGATGCTTCAGACGAGCAATTTGCTGACGCCTATGCTCAGACAGTCACTTTCGCTCTTCTGTTGAGCCGCAGTGAGGGGGCCGATCCGCTGACACTCGATACGGCCGAGAAGGCGCTTGCAGCCCAGCACAGCCTACTCTCGCGTGCGCTACAGGTACTCACTGACCGCGAGACTCGATCCGAGATGTCGTCCTCGCTCGATCTAATATTACGAGTCATTGATGCAACGGCCCCCTCAACACTGACGGGTGTTGAGGACCCGTGGCTTTATTTCTATGAAGATTTTCTGGCCGTCTACGACTCGAAACTTCGCAAAGACGTCGGGGCCTATTACACGCCTCCTGAGGTTGTCCACGCTCAAGTTCGCTTAATCGACCGATTACTTGTGACCCGTCTCGGCAAACCACTTGGTTTCACCGATCCAGGAGTCGTGACGCTGGACCCGGCTGTAGGTACAGGGACTTATTTACTCGGCGTCATCGAGCACGCTATGAGCAAGGTCGAGGCTGAACAGGGGGCTGGGGCAGTGCCGGGCCAAGCTTCGGCTTTGGCAACCAATCTTTACGGTTTCGAGCTTATGGTTGGCCCCTTTGCCGTAGCCGAATTGCGTGTGAGCCGTGCTCTGCAAGACCGTGGAGCGAACCCTCCGGCAGGTGGCTCCCAAATCTACCTAACTGATACTCTTGAAAGCCCCCGTGCCGAATTGCTGCAGCTCCCGCTGTTTCTCAGACCCATTGCCGAACAGCATGCCAAGGCGCTTGAGGTCAAGAGCAATGTTCCAGTCATTGTCTGTCTGGGGAATCCGCCATATGACAGGCACGAAGCGGCCAATACCCACAACAAGGCTCGGACCGGCGGCTGGGTACGTTGGGGCGATGATGAGAAGGGCTCTCACGCCATCCTGCGTGATTTTCTTGATCCTGCCATTGCTGCGGGCCATGGCGTCAGAGTTCACAACCTGTACAATCTATACGTATATTTCTGGCGATGGGGGCTTTGGAAGGTATTCGAACATGAAACTTCGCGAGGCCCGGGCATCATCAGTTTCATTAGCGCGGCAAGCTATATCGACGGCGAAGCCTTTCGCGGGATGCGCGAGCACATGCGTCGTGTATGCGATGAAATTTGGATACTCGATATTGGTGGTGAAGGACGAGGGACTAAGAAAAGCGACAATGTTTTCGCCATCCAAACTCCTGTTGCCATTGCCGTTGCTGTTCGTACACGTAAAGCGAGGCTCAAAAAACCTGCCAAGGTTCGCTATGCCCTAATCGAGGGAACTCGCGAAGTGAAGCTTAGTGCGCTCGACAACATCACCGATTTCGCCGCGTTAGAATGGCAGGAATGCCCCACCGACTGGCAAGCCCCTTTCCGGCCGGCCGGCAAGGGTGATTACTTTAACTGGCCGCTTCTGACAGATTTGATGCCGTGGCAACAGTCCGGATTGAAGGCAGGGCGCACTTGGGTGATTGCCCCCGAAGAGGCAGCACTCAAGGAACGTTGGAAAGTTCTGGTCAACTCCAAAAAGGATGAGCGAAAGGAGCTTTTCAAAGATTCGCCTACGGGCCGCAAAGCACACCAGGCGGCTACACAATTGCCCCCTGGTGAAACTGAACTGAAGCCGATTGATAGCCTTGCGAAGGATAGCCCTGAGCCTGATATCATCAGATTCGCTTACAGGTCTTTTGACAGACAATTCATCCTTGCCGACGCCCGTTTGCTGGACAGACCGGGCCCGGAATTGTGGCGCGCCCACGGCCAGCGGCAGCTTCATTTGACAACACTTCTGAATCATCCCCTTGGGCTGGGTCCTTCGATAACGGCTGCTGCTTGCATCCCGGACTTACATCATTTTCGAGGTTCCTATGGAGCAAAGGAAGTAATTCCACTCTATCGCAATGTCGAAGTGACGGAAGCTAACATCCTCCCCGATCTCTTGCAACTGATAGGCAAGACATACAAGCGCAAGGTTTCGACCGAGGACTTTGTGGCGTACGTCTACGGAGTCCTGGCGCAGCCCGCCTTTACTGCGAGATACGCGAAGGAACTCGAGACGCGACAGTTGCGCGTGCCGATTACGAAGGATTCCACCCTGTTCGTGAAGGTTCGTGACTGTGGAGCGCGGCTGCTTTGGCTTCATACCTACGGCGAACGCTTTGTACCGAAAGGCAAGCAGCGCAGCCAGGTTCCGCCTGGCGCGGCCAAATGCATCAAGGCGGTCCCAGGCGATCCCGGTGGATATCCGGACTCATTCGACTACAACGACACGACACGAATCCTTCGCGTCGGCGACGGAGAGTTTCAGCCCGTAGCAGCGGAGGTCTTCGAATTCGAAGTGTCGGGCCTGAAGGTAGTGCAGTCGTGGCTCAAGTATCGCATGAAGAAGGGCGCGGGGAAGAAATCCTCGCTTCTTGACGACGTCCGACCTGAGCGGTGGACCAGCCAATTCACCACAGAATTGCTTGAGCTGCTTTGGGTGTTGGAGGCGACTGTCGAGGGCTATCACGAACAGGCCAAGCTATTGGACATGATCACCGCCGGTCCCTGTTTTCGAGCCGAAGATTTCCCTTCCGTCCCCGACGACGCGCGCAAGCCACCCGGCCCACGTCCTGACAATCACGACTTGTTCGAAGACATCTAACTAGCACGCTAATATCATCCGCAGCAATTGTTGGCTGGCAAGTTTTTTTACCGCTTTATTGTCTAGAATCCAGTCCTTGGAAGTCCGTTTTACGATCTGTAAAAGAAATGGACAGCGGACGTACACAGTTTGTGTGGCACTGGGTTCATACGGTGTGCTATTCGCATGATCTGCAGTCGGATTTCCCATAGCCACTTTGCTGGCATGATCATTGCTCTCCAATAATCCAGTATTTTTCTAGATTTTCCGAATAGCACACCACAGTTCTTCTTGCGAAACATGGTTCAAGGGTTGCCGTCCGCGGAGATTATCCATACCGGAACTTCGCAATAAATGAACAAGACGGGATTGCTAACAATTCAGGAGAATTAGAAAATTGCTGGCCAGGAGACCTGTGTGGTCCCGAGTTTTCTTAATGAGCAGGAGGTGAACATGGTTATGAGAAAAAGTTTACTACTGAGCGTTATCATTTGCGGCGCAATCGCAACACATTTATTTGTGCCGGTTTTGGGCGCTGACACTGCTGCCAAACCCGCTTTGAGAGTGAATGGCGCAGCCATGGCTTCGGATCAAGTTCAAAAGTGGGCCAACTCTTTTATGCAAACCAACCCTGAAGCCAAGGTGCTGGTGATTGGGTCCAGCGCAGGGAATGGGTTTGAGGCCCTTCTTGAAGGAAACGCGGATATAGCTCTGGGAAGCCGAGTCATTTCAGCGGAAGAGCAAAAAAAGGCCTCAGCCAAGGGCTTGGTGCTCACGAACAAGCTCATCGGTTACTCAGGAATGGCAGTAATGACTAATCCGCGGAATACGATCGATGAACTTACCCTGGAGCAACTTCGTAAAGTATTTACCGGGGAGTACACCAATTGGAAGCAGTTGGGCGGCCCTGATGCCCAAATTAGAACGTTAAGCAGACGCATTCCGGAATCCGGCGGCGCGGTGTTCTTCATGGAAGAGGTACTTCAGAAGAAAGCTTATGGTGCGAATACAGTTTTTGCGGAAAGCTGGACCTCCATAGTTCAGGTTTGCTCCGCGGCCAATGATCTGCCGATAGGAATAGGTCCGGCGCTTATCGCCAAGTCGCAAATCAAACTTTTAGCCATCAAACCGGATGAAAATTCGCTGGCAGTCAAACCCTCGGAAGATGCCTTAAAAGATGCATCGTACCCAATAATTAACCCCATACACATGTATTGGGACAGTAAATCGGAGGACGAACGGATCAAGAGTTTCGTTGAATATTGTGCGCGGGAAGGGTTAGGCAATTCCGCGAAACAAGAGAAATGACAGAGGAGTGCTGCGTGAAAATATATATCTGCCAGGGCACTCTTTGTTCCAAGGTTGATGCCGCGAAGCTCGGCAATGCAATGGCCTGAGCGATTCGCCCGCTGGTCAAGAAAAAGAGGAACTTACCCAAGCGAACAACAAGTTTCCTTATAAACGACTTCGAGGCCCCGCTGCTCGGCTTCTTCCAGAGCTGCATGCGAGGGTAGGGCAATAGAATTTATCCCGGCCCGGACGGCGAGTACATCCAAGCTCTTTCGGTAAGGTCCTCTTGGGCGGGCACAGCCTAAGGACGCTTCAGGGCCGGGCATTTCCAATCTCGCCCGGGCAATGAACAAAGCGACTTGTTCCGGCGGCGGCGGCTGGATTGCCGCCATTTCAGTGCCGCGCGTGGGAACGATAACCACCACCACGTATTTATTGACTGGATACTCCCGGAGCATTTTCAAAGCGGCCATTTCCCCGCGCTGCCGGCCGTAATGGATTCCGAAAATTATGTGAGGAATAATCTCAAGCCCGGCGGTGGTTAGTGAGTCCAACGTTCGCCGTATCGACTCGGTTCCCTTGGGCAGATGATACACATCACCGGCTGTATCATCATCGCCTATTACATCCACCAGAGCCTGGTCCACTCCTGCATCCTTCAACGCGCGAGCGATCCCTACATCGGTCTGGCCCGCGTGTACAGTTATTATTAAATCTGTTTTTTCCTTTAGTTCTCGAATCGCGGGTATGAATTGCTCCCATGGAAGTCTGCCCTCTCGATCGCAACCGCCGGTGACGAGAATTCCGTGGTCACCGCGATCCACGGCTGCCTGCCCCTGCCGTTTCAGGTCATCCGGGCTCAATGCGTGTTCCATTGATCGCAGTAGCGTCCCTTTGCAATGATCGCAGTCCAAATCGCATTTGTCGCCTGTTATGGAGATTGCGCGGTACTTGCCCCTGCGTCCGTCCACCACAAACATCCCCGGCAGATAGGCGGTCAAGCGCGAACCGTGTCTGGCTCTTGATTCGGCCCAGGCGCGTTCAAGCGTAGAAGAAAGGTCGTGATTCTTCGGGTTCTCAAGATCTCTATTTATCATGGATAGTCCTAATGCGCTTCTTGTAGCCTTTGAACCCGATCCAGGTCTCCTCGCATGTGGCTACAAAATCCTGGTCGTTCCAGAAGCGCATCATGAACGCCCTTTTGGACAAGGCATGATTAATGATGCCGCCGTAGGTCCCGCGGATTTGGTTCTGGTATTCGATCAAAGGCTCCTTGCTTTCAGTCGTTAACGCAGCGGCAGCGGCACGACCAGCCAGCTCGCCGGAAAGAATGGCCTGGGGAATTCCCGCGCCGGTGATTGGATGCGTAAGGCCCGCGGCATCCCCACAAAATATCACATCATCCACGACCAGGTCTTTTCGCAGACCTGAGACAGGTATTAACCCCGCAGAGATAGCCAATCGGCCCGGCTTAACCATGCTATTTTTATGAAGACCGTCCAGAAATCTTTCCAGCAACCGCGAAGCAGTCCAACCTGATCGTGGAACCACTCCGATACCGACGTTGGCGGTAGTTTCTTTGGGAAACAGCCACCCATATCCTCCGATAAGATTTCGGTCCAGGAACACAAACGTGTCCTCTAGCGGCGAGTTGAGGGGAACCTCCATTTGCAGCCCTTGCAGAAGATCAGGCCGCTCCATTCCCAAGATTGCTGCCACGGTGGAAGCTGCGCCGTCCGCTGCAATGGTCAATTTCGGAGTGACAAGGCTCTTTTGTCCACGGCTCTGAATGATCCATGAACGATTTTCACGGCCTATCAGTCGTGTGGCGCACAACACCATTGCTCCGTTGAACGCGGCTTTACGAGCCAGGTCGCGGTCCAATTTTACACGATTAATCATAAAACCCGGAGACTGTATCCGGCTGGATTTGAGAACAGTCTCCGAAGTATCTCGGCCGCTTGCGTCCAGGATGCGAGTTTCCATAAAATTGACATTTTGGACGATGCAACCACGGTCCAGTTCGAATTCCGAGAAAAGTCTAGCCGGTACGAATTCCCCGCAATGCGGCTGTTCACCGATTCGCAATTTTGCATCGATCAGCAAAGTACTACAACCCGCTTCCGCGGCCGTAGCAGCTGCACGAGAACCCGCAGGGCCGGCCCCAACAATCAATATGTCACATTCGATTTTTTCACCCATTGAGATATCTGAGGGTCTTAGTAATGAGCCCTAGATTGAGGTATGTCTTATTATCAAAGTTGCCTTTATAAGCCTGTGAAGCTTTGCCCAAATCATAGCAGGTCGCGCAATCCAGATTGACCAGTACGCCCCTTGCCCGGGCCTGTTCCATTTCCGTTTGGTGTTTGGCGTAGAAAGGTTCACAGCAAGAGCCGACGTACATTCCATCTTCCCGGGCGCAAGTTGTGCGAAGGACCTCCATAAGATGTTCGAAGCTTTGAACAGTAATCGGATCCATATCGAATGACCGTGCTATTTCGAAGCATTCTCCAATCTCGCATCTGCCACACTCATCACATCCCGGGACTTGGCGATAGGGGCAGTCAAGATTCTTGGAACAGTAGGGGAGAAGAAGCCAGCGCGGTCTGTGATGGTAAAATTCATCAGGATTCAAGTTCAGTAGAAAAAGATCGTTGATTTCAGTTGGTGAAAAACGGCCGTCGAGCAGAGCTAGGCGTTCCGCAGCAGAAGCTATCGCCGCAGCAACACGGTCCGATTCAATGCCGATAATCTCACCCGATGTCGAGCTGAAAAAAGATTCTACTGCATGTCTCAGGGCATCGGGTTTCGCCACGACACCCACGAGCGCGGCCTCCAAATCATAGATAAGGCGCTCCGGCCGTGCGAAGAAGTCCCCAACAATCAACGCCTGCCGCACTCTGCGGCCTCCAGGTGCCATCCATAGATGGACTCGCAATGTTCCGGCATCAGTTTGAGTAATGGATCGTATCGGTTCACCTTCACGGGGCGGACGGGAACGTGACATTATCCATTTTGAGCCCGCAAAATAATCAATTTCGTCTGTGAGACGTCGAGCTTCTTCCGAGGTAAGTCCGCCGGGAATCCTTTCGCTCCCAAGCTGCTCCTGGAATTCCGCGGATATATTTTCTTTAATGATATCAATGGGCGGAGTTGGGGTCAGTAAATCTGAAAGGAAACAGATCCGCTCCATCAACGACTCGATTTCACGCTTCTTCAGCTTTTCCACCGGTACACGAAGGGCTTTGAGGAACAGTTCCACTTCGTTTTCAACCAGGACTGTTCCTTGAAACATTACCCCGCCCGAAATCATTACTCCGCCGGTTCCGGAAATTTTGCGACCGTCCACTTCGATATCATTACGAGGTCTGAAAACAGCCGGGATCCCGAGCCGGGATATTCCGGAAGCGGCTATGGAGCAAATCTTGCTCAAAATCGTTCCATAGGAGCCTCTACAGGGCTCTTCACCGGGAACGCCAAAGAATTCCCATCCCAATCCCGATTCTTGAAACAGGATAGAGCCTCCACCGGTGTGGCGGCGATTGATGTCAATGCCGGCTGTCCGGCAATAGTCCTGCCGAATCTCCAGTTCCACATCCTGGTGATAGCCAACGAGAGCGGCGGCAGGTTTGAATTGCAAAAAACGAAGAGTAGGAGGACTGGCCTGTCGAGCCACTTCTTCGAGAATAATCTTATCCAAGGCCATATTAGCTGCGGCAGATAGTGGCCCAGTGTCCAACAGTCGGAATGATTTCAACAGGGTGGCCTTTTCCCAAATTCTTTATCAGGAGCAACCCGAACAAACTCCTCACCGTAGATCGTCTAAATTTATCCGTTCCTACTGCAATTACTGCTGCGGTTGTTTTTCAAGGGGAGGCATGGCATCGAATTCCTTTAGGACCTTATCCGTCAAGTCAGGCAGGTTTCCTGAAAAGATCATTGCCTGCTCCGAAAAAACGGCCGTGAACCCTTCTTCTTTTCCAACCTTCTCAACAGCCGACCTTATCTGGGTTCTGAACACATTTTGTACGGATCTTTCTTTAAACGTCAATTTAGCTTGCAAGGTCTGTTGTTCATTCGTCATTTCTTCGATTTTGCGCTGGAGTTCGCCTTCAATTTTGTCTTTTTCCTCTTTTTTCAAAGGAGATTTCTCGTCTTTCAATTTTTCTTCGAATTGATTGATTTGGGTTCTCATCCCGGTAAGTTTAGTATTGGACTCCATCTGCATCTTTTTTATTTCTTCCGTAGCTGCTTTGACCCGTGCCGAGTTGTTGAATACATTTTCCAAGCTCACTTTGGCGAGCTTAAGATCAGCCGAGTATGTGGGAACGGCTGCAATCAGTGGAAGAGTAATGCAAAGCATCGAACCTATAAGAACTTTGAAATAAGAATTCATCTGAAGCTCCTTTCGCAATTTCATGCAAAGAATAGAGCAAAGTTACAGTTGTGTCTACGTCGATTCAACGAAATACCGTTTGATTTTGTTGCCGCGAAGAAGGGACGTTGGATAGTCGGCCTGATTCTGATTGATGAGGAATGATGCCAATCCGACCGGCGAAACAATGTTTTTCAGATTCAATCTAAGCCAAGTTTCTTTTCAATTTCGGAAAGGCGATCATCAATAGAACTGAGTTTATCAACGATTGTCTGAAGGGTTTCAGTTACGGATAGCCGTTCTATGTCTATTGCGGGGTTCGGGGGAACCACTTCCTCGATTATAGGGTCTATTTCCTGCACAGATAGTTCTTCATTTGCGTTCTCAATTGCACTCTCCTCGGGTTGGGCCGAATTGATCGATGTTTTTTTCCCTATGAATTTCTGCAAAGATCTAATGATTTCCACAGGTTTATCCATTGGCTTATCCACCTGCTTATCCACGGGCTCTTCTGCAGGAGGACTCTCCGGAGCTGCGGGCGCGGGCGTTTCATGCTGGAATAAAGGGACTCCTTTAAAGAAATTATTAAATTCTTCTTTGGTAAGTTCACCCCCTCGATAAAGAGGGACTAGCATCATGGCCAATTCCTGTTCCGTAGTTCTGTACCGCTTGATCAATTCCGACTTAAGCATGCCGCCCTTTATTACTTCCAGGATCTCGGATGGTGTTATGAGATCTTCTAATTTGGCCATGAGATCGTTCTCCCGGTAATTTAAAGTTCAATATAATTATATAGGTTAACTTACCGAAAATCAACAAGATTAAGTTTTGTTTGCAAAAAGAGTTGCATTGGGCCGTTAATTTGTGAAATTCCTCTGATGGACCGGAAATATTTCTACGCAAACCGGGGAGATTCATAAGCATCAATGATAAACCAAAAATATAAAGCCGTTATATCTTCCGATTGGAGTGAGTGCCTGTCGCCAAATGGCCCTTTTGATCCGATTGCATTCAATTACCCTGAGCTTGAATCCAATCTGAAGCGAATATTCCTTGCGTACACAGGAAATGCTATTTCACTAAGAACGGCAATTGGGGAAATAGAGCGCCTGCTGCCCAAGGATTTCACCATTGCCCGGATGGATGCATATTTAGACGCACAGTTTCAAACGTACGAGGGTGTGCCGGAATTGATTGAGTGGTGCTTAAGTCGGGACATACTATTCATGATAAATACAACGAGCACACAAGGTTATTTCCAGCGAGTGTTTGCCAAAGGGCTGCTTCCAAAAGTGCCGTTTGTGGCGGCAAATGCAATGATCAATTTCAGCAATCCAGCCGAGACCACTTGTTACAAATACTTGGTTACTGAAATAGAGGATAAACCTAAAAACACCGCGGCAGTGATGAGTGAATTCAAAATACCCGCAAATCGGGTGATAGTCATAGGCGATAGTGGTGGAGACGGCCCGCATTTCCAGTGGGCTTTCAACCAAGGAGCATTTCTTATTGGTAGTATGACCAAGGATTCACTCTCTCAATACTGCCGGTCAAGAGGAATACGCATAAACAGGTCTTTCGGGATTTCTTATGGACCGGGCGCAGCTCGAGATCTCGAAAAAGAAATGGCCTCTGATTTTAAGCAATTGGCAGAGCCAATACTAGCAGCAACCGGCTTGTGACGGGGTGGTTAATTTGAGCTATATGTGCGGTCTCGGACCAAAACTATAATCAGAGAGAAAACGAGCATGAAATTCTTTATTTTTATTTCACTGCTAATCATTGCGGTAGCCCAACCGCAGATAACGAGCGGGGTAGACTTCGGTCCTCTGCAGAGTTCGCTCGGGGAATTCAGAGGAATACGGTACGAAAACCTTTATACTAAAGTGCCCACATCAGGAAAGCTGGTTTCGATCAAGATAACAGATACAGGGAAGATTTATTATATTTGTAAAGAAAAGTCAGGATTTGTCATTTACAATCTGGAAATCCGGCCTCCGGAAGGATTTCAGGAGAAAGTTCAGCAAGAATGGAAAAAGAAGACTCGCAATTGGACCAATATAAATCCGGATGAATTATTGGCCACAAGGGAGATTTTCGAACGCGAACTAAGGCGGCAATTATCCAAAGACAGCGAAGCCGTGTGGGTTCGCAACGAGATCATGATCGACGAGCCCACCAAATCACAATCCTCAGATCAGTAGCCGGAAATTCAACATCAGCCGATTAGATCACCTGCAGAATCGGCATCAGAGAATTAGTTTGGGTGTGAGTGATTAAAAAAACAAAGATAAAGCCTTTGTTTATAGTTTTTGAAGGAATAGATGGGGCAGGAAAGTCCATGCAGACAGGCATGCTGGCCGATCGACTCCGAGCCGATAAAATCCCTTTTATCCTGACAGCGGAGCCTTCAGACGGCCCCACGGGAAGGTTAATAAAATCATTGAAGGTCAGGCTCAATCCTGAGGAAGAGACACGTCTTTTCACGGAAGATCGTCGCCACCACGTTGAAAATGTGATACTGCCTGCTATAAAAAATGGGAAGACTGTGATCTGCGACCGATACTTGTACTCTTCCGTGGCTTACCAGGGAGCTCGTGGCGTTGACCCTGCCAGAATTCTTAGCGAAAACCGTCAGTTTGTTATGCCTGATTTAATTTTTCTGCTGGAAATTACAGTTGAAATCGCTCTCTCCAGAATAAGTTGCGGTCGTTCCCAAGGGTTTTCAGCATTCGAAGCTCGATCCGATTTGGAAGTAGTTCGCGGGATATACCGGAGCATATCCGATCCGGCGATACATCGTATGAATGGAACCCTGCCACCTGATGAATTACATCGGGAAATAGTCCGGATTGTTAAATCCGGTTATGAAGAACCATAATAATTATTAAAACGAAGTTACACGGAATCCTCCGACGGTAAATTTATAATCTGGATTAATGTATGCTCATCAAAGACTTAATTATAGTTTGATAACGAATTGACAGAACAGCCGTTTATCTGTTATTATCTTGTCGGATTATTTCAAGGTAGAGGATAAGGATCAGACGATGCGCACCATTCGGCTCGGGCTCTTCACAATATTAACATCTACTTTGTTCCTGAGCGTTTATTCGCTTTCTATTGCCGGCGATTACAACCCGCGATTCGTTCATAATTATCCTCCCGGTTATTATGGTATGTGGTACTACGCTCAAAGATTTCAAGAAACAGACAAGCCTCGTGATCCTCTCGCTATCGAGAGGTATCGGTGGGATCGATATATGGGCCGAATAACCGAATTGAGTTTCCCATACTACCCGATCCCTTATGAATGGGATTACGGAACGGACCCCAACCGATCGCTTATCCATACATATCGCAGTTTTAACTTGCCGGATTATAATACCAACGATTGGTGGTGAGATTCGGATTTACAGAAGAACGATTTCGGGGGAACCTATGACCCGAGGCATGTCATTACGAGCGCAGCGAAGCAATCTCTATTCTCATGCGCGGCAGGAACGAATCCGGGATTGCTTTCCCGCGAAACGCGGGACTTCGCTCCTCGCAATGACAAGTTGGGGCCTGCCATTACCAGCGCAGCTCGGCAATTAAAACAATAAAACGAGCCGAAATTTGTAGCTTGGTTTGCGGCAACCTGTCGAACTGACGTTGGATCAGTCATTGATCTATCCCCCTTTGGGTGCCGCACGGGCGTACCGAAAAACAAACGGCTTGAATAGTGGTTTTGGGAGGTGTAGTCGCGGGATCAAATCCCGCTGCCGGCCGGACCTTGATTTGCAGGTATGTTGCAGGTATCCTCTTATTGAGGATTTCAGACGCGGGGTTGAATAAAATCACCGGGTTATTGGCGGAGAGAGAGGGAGTCGAACCCTCGGAACACCTTGTGGGCATTCACGCGATTTCCAGTCGCGCCCCTTCGGCCACTCGGGCATCTCTCCATTAGAATGATTAACCAATAATAAACGGCATACAAAGAGGGGTCAAGGAGAAACGCTCATGCCGCATAATTCGCGGGCCAATCATCGAAGCGGCTTTGTTGCCGTAGCGGGCCGGCCGAATGTCGGTAAATCGACGCTCGTGAACCGCATACTTGGGCGAGAACTCTGCATAGTAACTCCCAAACCGCAGACGACAAGGCAGACAGTTACCGCCATATACTCTTCGCCGGACGTGCAGATGGTGCTGCAGGATACCCCGGGAATACATGCAGCTAAAACGCCTCTTAACCGCGCGCTAGTGACTGCCGCGGTGAAAACGATTGAAGAAACTGATGCCATTCTACTTATGATAGAGCCGTTGCGGGAAGTTCATCCGGACGACCTACGCATAGTTGAAATCATTAAACAATCTAAAGCTCGCTGTGTGCTGGCCATAAATAAAATCGACACCGTGGAACGATCGTTTTTGCTCCCGGTTATGGACGCTTATTCCAAAATTTATGGTTTTGAGCAAATTTTCCCAATCAGTGCGACACTCGGTCTGGGTGTGGATGAACTGGTTGGGGCGCTAATTGAATTGCTTCCTTCAGGCCCCCCACTCTTCGCTGAAGACGAAATAAGCGATTTGCCTGTGAAATTCTTTGTTGAAGAATTTATCAGGGAACAGATCACCAAGAAGACGGGTGAAGAGATTCCGTACAAGACCACGGTTGTTGTGGAGAGTTTTAAAGAAGAACGCGGTCGAGTGCTGATACGGGCCGATATCCACGTAGAAAAGCCAAGTCAAAAAGGCATCCTCATCGGAAAAGGCGGCCAGATGCTGAAGCTGATTGGTACAGCTGCTCGGAAAAAAATCGAGGAATTCCTCGAGACCGGGGTGAGGCTGGACTTATTTGTAAAAGTAACTCCTCACTGGACCCGGAATCCGAGACAGCTGAGCGAATTCTTGGATATCAGAAGCAGAATGTGAAAGATATACCTGCTACTCCACTCTAAAGAATGATTCGTCGAAATCAGGCTTACCTTCATATTTTCTCATAAAGAAACCAGGAGCCATGTCGGCGTTCATGAGGATCTGAGGGTCCACTTTAACACCCGTTTCATGGAGCGCGTTGACGACCGCCTCCGGGGAGGGCGGGCAGGTCTTTATTACCCACATCTTGTCGATCTCGGAATGCTTCTTATTGGCCTCGTAAAGGCACTTTCCAACTAATATAGTCTTCTTCCCCGGGGTCGGTTTCATGAGCTTGCCGGTCAATACTTCCACATTGTCCCACGGCTCGCCTTTCCAAGCCATTGCAATGGCGCCCATGATTACGCCGGTCAGTCCCGAGCAATACGTGCAAATAGTAAGGTCATATTTCGGATAAGAAAGACCCTTTATCCCCATTTTGTCCATTGGTACGGGAAGCGTGCCCTCTTCATTATAGGCAAACGAATATTGGAGTTTCATCCCAACGTCCTGAGCGCTCTCACCGACGATTTCCAGATCCGAAAAATCCAGTGGCCGACCTTTTCGGGCCGCGACGTGGGCCAGGTAGGGGACTTCTGACAGATCAAATCCCAGGATTTTTGCGCCTACTTTATCCGCCGAAAGGGTATCCGCAGAGCCAACCAGCAGATTGCTTCTTCTAATTTTACCGTCGAATGAGGGGCCCCTTTCGTTAGTGTAGATCCCGTCCAACAGAGTGAACCCGCCGGGAATTTTGTCCGAAAGTTTTGAAACCCAAAATGGCAGATTCTTGTCCGGGTCCGCTGAATGGCATTTTTTTCTCGAATTAACGTCTATAGTCCCTTTCAGGTTCTTGACCCCTAGAGTCACCACACATTGGGCATGAGTTTTAAGGACCGGCAAATTGACGACAAAATCGCTGTGAAGAATGTCAGTATTGAACTTCAGCTCCATCCCCTCACCAAGGTCCACTTTTTCAAAGGGTCTGCTAAAAACATCGACGACCTTCACGCCGTAACGCTGCTTCAAAACATTGTACCCGAGTGATTCATGCGAGTGTGCCGCTGTCTCCCTATCTTTGGGATCATATACTACAGTGCCTTCTCCTATTGTGATGTCCTCGACACCTCTTTCTTTAAGTAGAACCACCATATCGTGAACAACGCGGGACGTAGTTATTACACCCCATTTAGGAAAAGCTATCTTTCTGGTCCAGAAAACAACATTCGGTTTGATAAACACTTTGGAGTTGGATCGCAGATTTTCCAATCCGTTGCACAGATCTACCGCACGACGAACGGATTCCAATGGCTTTTCATATCGAACTATCGAGACTTTCTTTTTTTCCATCGGCATTACCTCCGGTTGAGCTCTAGATTAAACTGGGTAGAGAAGGAATCGAGATCGAATTTTTATCCATTTGTTCAGCTCTTGCTGCCATTCTTTTTCCATGTCTGATACAGAGCGGCCTTGCTCCAGATCCATGCGGATTTTGGAGTCGCCTATAATAACATCAATGGGCAGTTTGTCGGAAACATATTCATACGGAGGTTCGATCCATCTAAATTGCTGCGGATAAAGCTTCAATGTTGCGGCAATTATTGCCAGCGAGCACCGGTATGGCCGATAAATCCGTCTGTCCTGAACGTGAATCTGAAATCCCTTGCAGAGTTGTCCCGCCCATTTGTCGAAAGTGGGGATGAAGCCGGTCTCTCGAAGAATAACACCTTTCAATGTCTCAGCTTCGATTGCTTCAAACAGCGCTTTTGGTTCTATATAAGGCGCACCGAAAATCTCAAACGGCCTTGTGGTTCCACGTCCTTCGGATAAATTGGTGCCTTCGAGCATAACCTGGCCTCCATAAACAAGAGCTGTTTCAACGAGAGGCATATTAGGAGACGGGAGTACCCAGGGCAGACCCGTGTTCTCAAAGTACAAATCTCGATCCCACCCTGCCATCGGTATGACGCGCAAACGACATTTGATGCCGTGTTCTTCGTTGTACAAATGCATCAGTTCGCCCAAAGTCAAACCATGACGCATCGGTATGGGGTACGGGCCAACGAATGATGAAAATTCCTCATCGAGAAGATTGCCTTCGATATCGCGGCCATCTATGGGATTGGGACGATCGAGAATGAGAACAGCTATGTCGGCCTCGGCGCATGCCTCCATCATGTGCATGGCTGTGGCGGCGAACGTGTAAACACGGGTACCCACATCCTGGAGATCGATAATAACCGTATCTATATCTGTCAGCATCGAGGCCGTTGGTTTTCGGATTTCAGAATAAAGGCTAAAAACGGGGATTCCCAACAAGGGATGTATTGCGTGGCCGGTTTCGATCATGTTGGCTTGCTCTATCCCGGCAACACCATGCTGTGGGCCGAATAAAACCTTGAGACGGCCGGGAAAAGCATTGTTTAGAAGATCAGGAGCAGGGCGCAACTTCGAATCAACCGATGCCTGATTGTACAGAAGCGCCAGATTGCCGGACTGAGCCAATAATTGAGGATGGCGTAAAAGTCTTTCCAGGCCGGTGGTCAGCATTTGCGACTCTTTGCCGAAACGCGTGACCACCGACCCGGGGTAGGAATCACTCCCATCGCCCACCTCTGCGGCGGCGCAGATTTATCGCATTGCCATGCCTCCAGATCATGATCGTCTTTTCGCCTTTTCCTCCAGCCACAAACGAATTGAGTAGCCACGAAACAATACTCACGATGATGGAAGCGAAAAAGGCAGACCAGAACGAAGCCACATGCATACCTGGAACGATTGCTCCCGCAAGCTCAAAGAGCAGAGCGTTAATGATGAGAATGAAGAGTCCCAATGTCAGTATGGTGAGCGGAAGAGTCAGTATTATCAATACCGGTCGAACCAGCGCATTGAGTATGCCCAGAATTGCCGCTGTTAACATGGCGCTGCCAAAGCTCTCCACTTGCACGCCTGAAATCATGTAAGGAACAGCCAAAATGGCCAGAGTCATGATCAGCCATCGTATTAATATTCCGGTCATGTCCCTTGTCTCTCCTCAATATCAACGATGATATTGCCGACTGGTCTCGGCCGCCCGACCGAGTGCTCGATTGATATTACGCTGCTGATTCTTAACGTTCCTCGGCCTTTTTCATGAACGGAGTCAATAGATCGATGGGGACCGGAAAGATCGTAGTAGAGTTCTTTTCAGCAGCCACCTCCACAAGAGTCTGTAAAAATCTGAGCTGTAGCGCCTGCGGTTGCTTGGATATGATCTCCGCTGCCTCGGCAAGTCTCGTCGCAGCCTGATATTCACCTTCAGCATTGATAACTTTGGCTCGTCGTTCTCTCTCAGCTTCAGCCTGACGCATTATTGCACGCTGCATCTCCGCCGGTAGATCTATTGCCTTCACCTCGACCATACTGACCTTTACTCCCCATGGATCGGTATGTTTATCGAGGATCTCCGCCAACTGAACATTGATTTTTTCTCTTTCAGCCAAAAGCTCGTCCAGCTCGGATTGCCCGCAGACGCTTCTGAGCGTGGTTTGCGCGAGCTGAGACGTGGCATAAAGGTAATTCTCCACCTCGATGACGGCCTTGGTAGGATCCATGACCCGGAAGTAGATGACGGCGTTGACCTTTACTGAGACGTTGTCACGCGTGATGACGTCCTGGGGCGGCACGTCCATGGCCACAGTCCGCAAACTGACCCGGACCATGCGATCGACCACAGGAATAAGAATGATCAGACCCGGTCCCTTGTGAGCTATTACTCTACCCAGTCGAAATATGACGCCTCTTTCGTACTCGTTGAGTATTTTCAAGGCCATGAATAGAAAAATGACTACCAAAAAAATAATGATTCCAAGACCCGTTTGCATTGAACTCCCTCCTTTATAGTTGAACCGTAGGATTCTTGAACTCGCCCCTTTAGGCCCCCCTCCCAATCATGGCCCATTTTAGACGCAAAGGTAAACAAGACAGTGCATAATTGATTACATTTCGGAGATCAGCCGCTCACTTCCTGGGTAACAATCAATGACAGGTTTTTCACAGCGATTACTCTTACTCTTTCACCCTTGGGAATGTGCCTATCCGCTCTAGCATTCCAAACTTCACCGTGTATGGCTACTCGTCCACTTGCATTTATATCAGTCATAGCTAGACCGATTTCACCTGACAGCCCCTCCTCGCCGGTCCGAGGCTTTGACAGCCGTGCCTTCACTATTAGTCCTAGTACAACGATAAAAAAGAGAGAAACCATAGCAACCATCGGAACAATAACTGTCCACGAAACTTGCATGGCCGCTTCTTCCGTTTCAAAAAGCATTATCAGCCCAAGAGTCAAACTGATTATTGCGCTCACCGCAAGCATGCCATAAGACGCAACTTTGAGTTCCAAGATAAAAAAGATTATGGCCAGAATGATTAGTAAGATACCAACATAATTAACCGGCAGAACTTGAAATGCAAATGCGGATAGGGCCAGGCAGATGGCTCCCACCACGCCCGGGAAAATCAAGCCGGGGCTGTAGAATTCCGCCAACAGTCCGATTATCCCTCCCATCATCAACAAAGACGCAACATTGGGGTTGGCAACGACATCGAGGATTTTGAAACGCCAACCCGTGGCTATTCTTTCAAGCCGAGCGCCTTTCGTTTGGAGAGTATAGGTCTGGCCGTCTTTATCTATAGTCCTTCCGTCTATTTTTGTCAGGAGATCCGGCACAGAATCCGCTATAAGATCGATAACTTTAATGTCCAATGCTTCTTTCGCCGTAATCGAGACGCTTTCTCTGATGGATTTTTCCGCCCATTCCGCGTTGCGGCCTTTCTTTGTTACCATTCCTCGAAGAAACGCGGTCAGATCGTTTACAACTTTCTCCGACATTGTTTCAGGTATGTCTTGGCCGCCGCTGGCGACCGGATGGGCCGCGCCTATGTTAGTCCCGGGAGCCATTGCTGCCACATCCGCAGTCATAGTGATGAACGTTCCGGCAGATGCTGCCGACGACCCGCTTGGCGCCACATACACCACGATTGGCAACTTGGCACTGGACATCTCTTTGATGATGCTTTTGGTGGTCGTGACAACGCCGCCTGGAGTATCCATCCGTATAATTAGGCAGGAGGCCTTATTTGTTGTGGCTTTTTCAATACCTTTCGTTAGGTAATCCAGCACAGCAGGGTTAATCGAGCCATCCACATCCAGCAGATATACCAGGGGCTTATCCGCTTTTTCTTGGCCCCAAGGGGTTGTTGGTTGGCCTTGTGAAAGCACGAATCCGCAAATAGTAATGAGAGTGAACATCACAATTCTGTTTCGGTCCATATTTCATCTCCAGCGCCTGGGGCTACGATCCAAGCATGACCATAACCTTTTTCAGATCTGCCCAGGCCTCTGCCTTATAACGTTTGCCGGAACCTTCTCTTAAGAGAAACGAAGGGTGATAGGTGGGCATAACCGGCATACCCCGCCTATCGTGAAATTTCCCGCGAAGTTTTCCAATTGGCTCTCCTGTTTCCAGGAGAGTATTCGCAGCAATTTTACCAAGAGCCACAATGACTTCGGGTTGAATAGCCGCGATTTGCCTCTCCAAAAACGGAAAACAGGCTCCGATTTCAGGAGGAGCCGGGTTACGATTGCCCGGCGGCCGCGATTTAACGATATTGGATATGTACACATCGGATCGATCAAGGTTCATAGCATTAATCATCTTTGTCAATAGCTGACCGGCTCGACCGACAAAAGGCCGCCCCTCACGGTCCTCATCCGCGCCGGGCGCTTCGCCGACAAACATCAATCGAGCCGACGGGTTGCCCTCGCCAAATACTATATTCAAACGGCCCTTATGCAGAGGGCACCTGGTGCAGTCGCCCAGATCCTTTCGTATATCCTCGAGGGTTTCGATATTGCGTTTTTTACGAGGCATCAGCACCTCAGTAATCCCGAGATTCCGCCGATACACAAGATAATTGCGGGCCAGTTGAGTCCAAGATTGATCCTTCAATATATCACGTTCAGCGTCTGACACTACGGTCCCGCCTTTTTCCTCATTTCTCTGACGCGATCCAAAATGGTATCAGCCACTTTTTCTTTGGACATTAGATCCAATTGTTCTTCACCGCCGTTAGGGTAAAGGAGCCGAACAATGTTCGTGTCGTGGTCAAAACCGGCTCCGGCCTGGCTAACATCGTTAAGGACCAGCATGTCCAGATTCTTCTGTTTCAACTTCCTCTTGGCGTTTTTAACTGCGTCTCTGGTTTCCGCTGCGAAACCTACCAGGACCTGATTTTTGTGTTTCTTCCGACCTAGAATTTTGAGGATATCAGGATTTTTCACAAGCTCGAGAGAGGTTTCTGCCTCATCTTTTTTTATCTTACTCTCTCGGGCGACTGCGGGTCGGAAATCCGCCACCGCGGCCGCTTTTACAACCACATCCACCGCAGAAAATGCCTCCATCACCTGGTCGTGCATTTCCAGCGCAGTTCTCACGGGAATATGCCGAACGCCGTCGGGCGCCGCCACCTTCATAGGACCTGCTATGAGCGTAACATTTGCCCCACGCGCCGCGGCTCTCTTGGCCACGGCGACCCCCATCTTTCCGGATGACTTGTTTGTAAGAAACCGGACCGGGTCCAAAGGCTCTTCCGTTGGGCCGGCCGTAACAAGTATTCGTTCACCCTCAAGATCTCGAGGGGATAAAATGGATCTGATTCGCGCCATAATAGTTTCAGGTTCCGGCATCCTGCCTTCACCTTCCCAGCCGCAAGCCAGCCAACCTGATTCGGGTTCGATCACATCATAGCCCAATTCGTGCAGCTTCATGATATTTGCTTGGACAACCGGATTGCGGTACATGTTCACATTCATGGCCGGGCAGATGAGAATCGGTGACCTGACGGCCATAAACACAGTTGTCAGGAGATCGTCGGCTATACCGTTGGCGATTTTTCCGATCACGTTGGCGGTAGCTGGCGCGATAACTGCGAGATCCGGCAGATCAGCTAAAGAAATGTGTTCCACTGACGGTAAGCGCCGATCCGCCCACATATCTTCATGAACCGGGTTCCCGCTCAAAGTTGCCAAAGTCATGGGGGTCACAAAATTTGTTGCAGCGCGGGTCATCACAATGTGAGCGTCCATCCCTGATTGCACAATGAGCCGCACCAAAGATGGCGTCTTATATGCCGCGATCCCGCCGGTTATCCCCAGGAGAATTTTTGTGCTCATTGAAGACCTTGAACAAAAAACTGCACTGTCATCAGTTTGAAAGAAAAAGCCTGTAGCGCCTGATCCAGATACATTAAAATTTTAGTTTTTATAGCAATAGGCGTTGGCGCTGTCAATGCACACTGCTGTAAGCTTGTTGACAGTCCCTGTTTATCTGTGGAATTATATTGCCTTGACAAAAGGCTTACGAAACCATGCCAATGCTTATTCAGTGCGCCCGTAGCTCAGCTGGATAGAGCAACGGACTTCTAATCCGTAGGTCGCAGGTTCGAGTCCTGCCGGGCGTGCCAAAGAATTAATAGAGTTGTGGCCACTGCTGAGTGGCCATTTTTCTTTTGGTGTCCATATAGGTGTCTATTATCCCAAGGTTCGGCCCATTCGTGCCAAGAAAGATTACTCAGTTCCTCTTCCGTAACGAGGTTATACCTCTTGAAGACGTTCATGGTCTTTTGGCCGCTCCTAGCCATAATTTTAAAGTAGTCATTAACTCCAAGTCCAAGATTGTTAATGGCGCAGTGGCGAAGATCGTGGAATGTAAAATCGTTCAAGCCCGCCTTGGTGCAGGCTGCTTTGAATGCTTTCTTCACATCGATTACAGGTTTTCCTTTCCACAAAAATACGCGGCATGACCTGATGGCTCTTGGCAAGCACGAAAGAGACTCTAATACTCGCGGATGCAGATGAACAGATCGCGCTGCACCTGTTTTGGTCCGCTCACCCTTTAGTCGAATGAACCCGTTTTGGAGATCCACTTCCTCCCAGGTCAGGAAAATAATTTCAGATTTCCTCATTCCAGTATAGTACGCGACAAGCAACTGCCAGAGCTGGTGTATTTATGGATTCGACGTCAAACATGCGCTTTTATGACGTTGGCATAGCATATTTACAGAAAATATCCTTTCAGCAGTTGAAGATTTTCATTTTCTTCCATAAGCGCATTGCTTTATTATGTTGTCAAACTTCCTGGAGTTTTCCCTTTAACTACATAGATCGTTTGCTCCTGATGGAGGCTTCTTGTCTTGGGAGAAAAATGCAACGCCGAGTGCTTCCATCACCTGATGAAAAATGACTTCGGGATTCTTGGCGGCAGCCAGTTAGGCGAATCAATAAAAAATCGCTTGAAAGCTCTGTGCGCCTCTCTGGGGACGTAGAGGTGCGTTGGGTAGAGGGACCTAATGTTCGACAAAGATTTGCTTGACATCCTCTTAATTGCCACATACACTACTTTTATGTGAAAATATCACATAAAAGCCGACTTGAGACCCTAATAAGGGGTTTAGGATGCTAATAGAATTTTCCGTAGGCAATTATAAATCTTTTCGAGAAAAAGTCACTTTTAGCATGGTTGCTGCGGCGATTAAATCTAAAGACAAATCGCTGGATGCAAACAACACTATCAGCGCAGCTCAGAACCTGAAGCTTCTGACCAGTGCTGCCATATATGGACCCAATGCCGGTGGAAAGAGCAATCTCGTATCGGCGCTGAACTTTATGAACCGCTTTGTCAAGTCTTCTGCCAAAGATACACAGGTATCCGAAAAAATTCCCGTTGATCGATTTCGTTTGAGCACCGAGTTTGAAGACCAGCCTTCACACTTTGAGATAATCTTTCTCATTGAAGGCAAAAGATATCGGTACGGTTTTGAGCTAAACACCGATCGGATTATTTCAGAATGGCTCTATTTTGCACCGAAATCTCGGGAAGCACTGCTGTTTGAAAGAAATCGGGATAACATCAAGATCGGCAACTATTTTAAAGAAGGCAGAGGAATTGAAGAAAGAACCAGAGAAAATGCGTTATTTCTCTCGGTTGCCGCACAATGGAATGGCCATACTTCAGCAAAAATCTTGTCCTGGTTTAATAAATTACTCACTTTGTTGGATATCCCTCCCACATTGCCACGTTTCATTCTCGAAGATGCTAAGTTCAAGTCGCCGATTCTACAGTTTATTAGTGCGCTGGATATTGGGATCACGGATTTCGTTTCGGAGCGGAGTCCAATTCCGGATTCTAGCTCATCGGTCCAGAAGCCACCGAAGTCGATTCGGCAGGAGGTAGGCTCAGAAGAGATGGATTTCGGCAAGTTTATTATGGACGAAATCCGAACCAAGCATTTAAAGTACGACAGAGAAGGTAAAGCCGTCGATCAGGTTGAATTTCTATTGCGTGACAATGAATCACATGGGACACAAAGGCTATTTGGTTTGGCACCGTTCATTATTCTCGCTTTGAACGTGGGCCTTGTCTTAGTCATAGACGAATTAGACACAAAACTGCATCCAATTTTGACTCAAAGCATACTGAATCTTTTCAATAATAAGGAGACAAACCCAAAAAATGCTCAATTGATTTTTACGACGCACGACATCAATTTACTGAACCGTGATCTTCTTCGAAGAGATCAAATATGGTTTGTGGAAAAAGATAAACAAGCAGCAACATATTTGTATTCTCTCGCAGAGTTCAAAGTTCGCAATGATGCCTCGTTCGATTCAGATTATGTTCACGGCAAATATGGAGCCATCCCTCTCATTGGGAACCTGGAATACCCCTTCGAAGACAGAGGCAATTAGAAATGGGAAGAAAGCGTCGGATTTCTTCTTTCAGGCGCAAGAAAAACATTCGTGAACTACGTAAAAGATTTCTCATCATCTGCGAAGGAGAAAGAACCGAACCTAATTA
This sequence comes from Desulfomonilaceae bacterium, assembly GCA_052144015.1. Classification (GTDB taxonomy): domain Bacteria; phylum Desulfobacterota; class Desulfomonilia; order Desulfomonilales; family Desulfomonilaceae; genus DATJPW01. Next base: position 798 of record JBKQRG010000446.1, on the reverse strand, counting down.
TTTCAGAGCGTTTCCCACAAACAAGGAAGTTCTTGTCTGTAAGATAGAAGGAACGGGGTATAACACGGTTAGTCTCGTAAGAGCAGCGGTAGAAGAGAAAAGCCGTAATGATTATGATGAAGTGTGGTGCGTTTTTGATAAGGACTCATTCTCCACAGAACAAGTCAATGAGGCTATTCAGCTGGCTAATCAAAACAATATCCAGGTGGCCTTCTCAAATGAAGCATTTGAACTATGGTATCTGCTTCATTACCATTATTTTAATACGGCAATTACTCGTAGTGACTACATTAAAAAATTGACCCCGTTGTTGGGATCACCATATAAAAAGAATAGACCTGACATGTACGATTTATTGAAAGAGATGATCGACACAGCGGTTGCGAATGCGAACAAACTGCTGGACCTATATGAGCCAAAACAGCCCGCCCACGACAATCCTTGCACTACTGTTCATCTCCTCGTCCAACGATTGATACAGTACGGCCGTTGCTAAATCGACAGGAGAAACGATACGGAATTCGGAATTCTAATTCTGAATTCTGGGGAAACCATACTTATCTCAGAAGGCTTTGCCGAACCTTTAGGCAGAAGTTCGCGATGATTTTATTGTGAGTTGTAGTGATGTCGGGGCATTAGGGCGTTTTGGGGCCGGATATGTAGCCACTAAAGTGGTATCTTTTTGCTTGACTTCCGTTTCAGTCTGTTTAATCTCCCATTTTCATGCCTAGCTGAACCGGCCCCGTTCACGTAGCCACCTCCAGACGAAAGTACAAGGGAAAGGTGTACGAATCGTAT
>JBKQRG010000445.1:0-8385 GCA_052144015.1 Desulfomonilaceae bacterium | reverse complement strand
TGAACCGCACGTTCTCCGACTTCCCTTGCCTCATTGGCATCTACTTCGCTGACGCATCCCAAGAAAGATCTCTGAAGATACCCAAAGGTATCTGACCGAACTCTCTTGATTTTCAGCTTGTCTTTTACCAAATCCATTAGCGCGTCACCCAGGGAAGTAGTTCCGGAAAGCTGAATATTCCCGTGCAAGTCTGTCTCGCTTTCTTTCACCAGGCTGGCCACAACAGGCGTACCATCTCCCGTCTGAACGCCTTCGGAAACGGCCACTACTGCACGACCGAATTTTGAATACGTTTTTTCGACGCTCGAGAGAAATTCATCAAAATTGAATGTTCGTTCCGGCAAATATATCAGATGAGGCCCGTCATCTTCATATTTGCGTGCAAACACCGAGGATGCAGTAAGAAATCCCGCGTGGCGGCCCATGACTATGCCTATGTAAACACCTGGGAGAGATCGATTGTCCAGGTTAACGCCTGAAAAGGACTGGGCCACAAATTTTGCAGCAGAGCCATAGCCCGGGCAGTGGTCGGTAACTCTTAGATCATTATCGATAGTCTTGGGAATGTGCATTACTCTTAATTCGTAAGATGCCTCTCTGGCGAATTTGTTGACGATTCTGCATGTTTCCGCGGAATCATTCCCTCCTATATAAAAGAAATAGTGTACTCCGTGCGCCTTACAAACTTCAAAAATGCGTTTGCAGTATTCCTCATCCGGCTTGACCCGGGTGCTGCGTATTGCCGCCCCAGGAGTGCGCGCAACCATCTCTAAATTATGAGTGGTGGCTTCGGACAAGTTGATCAGCTCTTCTGCCACCAGTCCTTCGACTCCGCGAAATGCTCCATAGAATTGAGTAATATGGGCATATTGACGGGCCTGAAGCACCGCGCCTACTAGTGATTGGTTAATTACCGCGGTAGGACCGCCCCCCATGGCAATAATCGCTTTGCCGATGAATTTTTCCATTGTTTCCATCCCTGAGTGTGAGACAATTCTTCGGATTGAATAATAATATATCAACCTCAAAACGAAAATGAAGCGCAAATATTTATGCAGGATCTCTCAAAACAAACCGTCAGGTCTTGAATTTTGTTTCAGGTGTTTAAAGATCAACAATTTCTCGAATGTCGCAATCTGATTCGCTAATTGATTTCGCAGTATGAGCAGTATAAATTTTAACTATGACAAAGCTATCATCTCGTGACGAAGCTCTGCAAATCATCGAATCATTCGATGCCCTTCCCACAAAACGGAAAATAGAGATCTTCGGTGATCTCTCGCCTGAAGCCCGGGAGGAACTGGTCGAAATAGCTGCTCGGCCATGGGAAATTGTGCGTGCGATTTCGGAAGAGGAAATTTATTTCACCATTAAAGCACTGGGGCGAGAAAGGGCGCCCGCGCTCATCACTATGACCACTGGCGCGCAGCTCAGGCATTTAATAGATATGGATGTGTGGCACCGCGGTGTATTCACTCCAAAGGCAGCGTCCGAATGGATCGAGATCATTGCAGCCGTTGGTGAAGAAAAGATACTTCAGTTTTTGCAAGTCACGGACCCTGAATTAGTAGTTTTGATACTGAATAGCCTTGTTAGAGTTTCGGTCCGGAATCCGGATATTGATCACCTTGAAGAGCAAGATGACTTTCCCTGGTTCAGCCTTGACCGTATCTTTTTCGTCGAATTTCTCGGCGATGTCCCTGAAGATCTAATAAAGAGTTTCCTTGGAACGATGTTCCGGTGGAACCCGGAGTACTATTACACAGTGATCCAGCAAATAGTTGCCGGCGTCGATCCAGCCACGGTGGAAAGGGCACTGAAATGGGCTCAAGCGCGGCTTGCAGACAAGGGCTTTCCTGATTTTGATGAGGCGCTCGAAATCTATCGGCCCGTGAAACCTGACTTGATCATCAAAGGCTCGCGCGATGCGTACTCGCCAGTTGACGAGACTGAAGAACAACCCGAAAAACTGCTCGCATATCCTTTAGCTACTCTGGATGACAGTTCGTTATTCAAAAAGACCCTTGACAGAGTGAATGATCCGGATGAAAGGCAAAGGCTGTCTGTGCAGTTGGCACATTTAGCTAACAAAGTGATGATTGCGGATGTGAAAGATCCCGGATCAGTGGGCGATCTGCTGAATGGCATCAAGAAAGTGAGCGGGTACATCAATATCGCTTTAGAGGAGATAAGCCGCTCAGATCCGAAAAAAGCAGTACGAATAATTAAAACTAATCACATGGAAATGCTTTTCCGTCGGGGTCATACTCTCATTCTCGATTTGCAAACGTTGGCGCGAAAATTTGTACGTCGGTCGACCGGCAGTGTGGAGAACTTCGGTTATCCGCTTACTCCGATCATAAAGGGATTGCTCCGGAAAAGGCCGGTCTTCACAGAGACTACAGCGCCGGAACCCAAAACGCGCGAATTCGAATCATTGGCCGATCTACGAACAATCAAAGAATTGATCGCTGAAGACTTCGGACAAAACTGGGAGACCCTTTGAAGCTGGTCCGGGCGTAGCTTTTTTTTTGACGCAAATTGGTTCCCATGGAAGGTTTAACCCTTTATCAGTGCCTTGCTATTTTCTTTATATTCGTTTACATTAGAACTCCAACCTTAGAATTCCAGTATTAATCCAGGAGATTAATAATAATGGCAGAGTTTGAACCAACAATTGTCGCGTTTTGTTGTCATTATTGCGCATATGGCGCGGCCGATCTGGCAGGCAGTATGAGGCTGGAATATCCGCCTAATATCAGAATCATACGACTGCCCTGCACAGGCAAAGTTACCCCTATATTTCTCTTGAGAGCCTTTGAAAAAGGCGCGGATGGGGTGTATGTGGCAGGCTGCCTTGAAGGCGACTGCCATTTCATGCATGGAAATCTGGTTGCAAAACCTCGAGTGAATTATACTAAAAAGCTAATCCAGGAAGTCGGGCTTGAGCCGGAAAGACTGGAGATGTTCAATATGAGCGCTGCGATGGGTCCCAAGTTTGCCGAGGTGGCAAATGAGTTCACCCAACGCATACGGGAACTCGGTCCGAGCCCCCTGAACAAGAAATATAAAAATGTGAAAGATCAAGCGGCATAATATTTACAGAGGTAAGAGCTCTGAAGCGTCGCTTGGGAGGAACCAAATGGTTATAGGTGAGAGGAAGCCCTTCGAAGAAATTCTCAAAATGCTCGAGCACCACAAAAAGATTTTGGTACTCGGTTGTGGAGGCTGTGTGACGGTATGTCTTACCGGAGGAGATGACGCAGTACGTGTCTTGTCCAGCCAGCTTCGGATGGCTCGCGAAAAGGAAGGCGTGCCACTTGAAATCATCGAGAGAACCGTAGAACGACAGTGCGATCCGGAATATATTGATCAGATCCAAAGTATTGTTCCTGAGGTGGATGCCGTAGTCTCCATGGCGTGCGGCGTGGGCGTGCAGTATGTTGCGGAACGATATTCCTCCACTCCTGCCTACCCTGCATTGAATACAACGTTCGTGGGCGGCTCTGTAAAAGAAGGATACTACGTTGAAAAATGCCAAACCTGTGGTGAATGCAAATTGTATTACACAGGCGGGATCTGTCCTATTACCAGATGTTCCAAGAGTCTGCTAAACGGCCCATGCGGAGGTTCGACAAAAGGGAAATGCGAAATTGATTCTGAAGTAGATTGCGGTTGGCAGCTCATTGTTGATCGGCTCAAAAGCCTCGGGTTAATGAATCGATATGAGGAACTGATGGGAATATGCGACTGGAGAACCAACAGGGATGGAGGTCCACGAAAGATGGTCAGGGAGGATTTTCAACGATGAGTGTGGAATGCAAAACAGACAGTAAACTCGAAAAGATCCTTCGATCGGGGCAATTCGCTGTTACAGGCGAATGCGGACCACCTCGAGGAGCTGATCCCGATGTGATAAGAAAAAAGTGCCAATTGCTAAAAGGCAATGCAGATGCCTTCAACATAACAGATAATCAAACTTCCGTAGTAAGAATGTCCTCTATAGCCTCCGCAGTGATTATGATGCAGGAAGATCTTGAACCTGTGATGCAGATGGTGTGTCGAGACCGCAACAGGATAGCAATTCAAAGTGATATTCTGGGTGGCGCGGCTCTTGGAATAAAGAACATGCTCTGTCTTTCAGGAGATCATCAGAAATTTGGTGATCATCCGCAGGCTAAGAATGTATTTGACATAGATTCCATGCAGCTTATCAATACGGTCCGCCGGATGAGGGATGAAGGTAAATTCCTTGGCGGCGATGATATTAAAGGAATCCCTAAATTATTCGTCGGCGCCGCTGAAAATCCATTTGCGGATCCTTTTGAAATCCGTGTTCCAAGACTGGCGAAAAAGGCTGCTGCAGGTGCTGAATTCATTCAAACGCAATGCATCTTCAATTTAAAGAAATTCCGCGAGTGGATGAAAGGCGTTGTGGATCGCGGAATCCATGAGAAACTTTATATTCTCGGCGGAGTCACTCCTTTCAAGTCATTTGGTATGGCAAGGTACATGGCAAAGAACGTTCCAGGCATGGATGTCCCGGATGAGCTTCTAAAAAGAATGAAAGATACTCCTAAGGAGAAGCAAGCCGAAGAAGGCATAAGCATAGCTGTGGAAACAATCGAAGAATTGCGTCAGATGCCAGGTATTGCCGGAGTTCACATCATGGCGATTGAATGGGAGGAAAAAGTCGGGGAAATAGTTGAAAAAGCGAAACTTTTACCTAGACCTGTCGTTTGATATACAATTTTCGGGAAACCTTTTCTAGCTAGAAAAGGTTTCCGAACCCCATTCTAAGCACTTTACAAATTTGGGCCGCTTTCGTCGAAACTATTACGCCCCGAAAGGTTTTGCTACCCCCGCAAGCGAATTGATTAATCAAAAGCCCAATCTGTCCAATCCCGCGGCCTGAGTACTGAACGCTTCCAGGAATCAAGCCTGGTACAAACGTGAGGCAAGATCCTAAGCGAATAATATGGCTGCCACAGGGGAATACCCAATAGATCTCCGAATAGGGTGATGAATAGGAGACGCTCCAGTTCAGCCTTCTCCTTCACTGGAACCATCGCTTGTTCATAAACCGCCATTCCAAAGAGGAACTCTTTAATTATCCGCTTTAATGAATCCACAGTTTACCACTTTCGGTATCGGGATCGATGAAGAGCGCTTTTAATAATCTAGATTCACCACATTCAACGCATTCTTTTCTATAAATTCTCTTCTGGGCTCGACCTGATCGCCCATTAACGTGGAAAAGATCTCGTTAGCTTTTACTGCATCTTCTATAGCTACCTGGAGGATTTGGCGATTCTCCGGATTCATTGTAGTATCCCAGAGTTGTTCCGCGTTCATTTCACCAAGTCCTTTGTACCGTTGGATCGCCAGTTTTTTTCGACCGTGGTCCATAATGATTGCTACAAGTCTTGAGAACGAAGAAACTTCTTCGACCTTATCTTCTATCTCCATTCGAAACGGAGGTTCACCTACGGCTTCGATTTTTCGATTTATCGATACAATCTCTTCAAAGGACGGCGATTCGGTAAGATCATAGTCAATTACGGTCCGACGTTCCAATCCGTTACGACGTGACTTGACGTTTACGCGATACTTGGATTCCTCCTCGTCTTTTTCAATATCTATTGTAACCGGCATCAGTTCAGGATAACGCTTTTCAATTTTTCTGAGAACATGTTCCACAGTTTGTGTCGTTCGTTCCAAATCCGCCAACGAATTCTGGGCTAGACCTTCCGCGGCAAAAGCTTTTAATACCAGCCTCTCCATATTTTTCACTTCGAATAAATCCAGTATTTTTTCCATTCTCAATAGATTCTTGATGATATTGACTAAGACGGCTCCTTCCAACGGAGCACCTTCTGCCGGAGCAATTTTGACGTTTTCAAGTCCCTGATTAAGGATAATGTCGTCAAGCGAGCTTTCGTCTTTGACGTACCATTCTCCTTTTCCCTTTTTTATTTTAAAAAGAGGAGGCTGAGCAAAATACAAGTATCCTCGATTAATGACGTCGGGCATCCATCGAAAGAAAAAAGTCAAAAGTAGGGTGCGAATATGCGAACCGTCTACATCGGCATCCGTCATGATAATGACTTTTTTGTACCGAATCTTGGAGATTTCGAAATCCTCATCTCCTATTCCGGTTCCCAATGCGGTTATCAGAATTCGTATTTCCTGGCTTTGAACTATTTTGTCGAATCTTGCTTTCTCTACATTGAGGATCTTGCCCTTTAAAGGAAGAACAGCTTGGGTTCGTCTATCTCGACCTTGCTTCGCTGAACCTCCAGCTGATTCTCCTTCTACTATGAATAATTCTGCCAAAGCAGGATCTTTCTCCTGACAATCAGCCAATTTTCCTGGTAGAGCTGAACTTTCCAAAGCCGTTTTTCGTCGAGTAAGTTCTCTGGCTTTGCGAGCTGCTTCTCTTGCCCTGCTTGCCTCCAGGCCTTTATTTATGATCCATCGAGCGGCCTGCGGATTTTCTTCCAGATATTGAGCCAACTTGTCATTGATAAGCTGCTCGACTATGCCCCGTATTTCCATATTTCCGAGTTTGGATTTAGTTTGGCTGTCAAATTGCGGATTAAACATTCGGACACTCAACACGGCTGTCAAACCTTCACGAAGATCGTCTCCACTTATAGATACTTGGCTCTTGCCGTTTTTGAATAGTCCTTTAGCGTTTGCGTACTGATTTATGGTTCTGGTAAGGGCCCCTCTAAAGCCGGAAAGATGGGTGCCTCCTTCGAACGTATTGATGTTGTTACAGTATGAGAAAACTGTCTCCGAATAACTGTCATTGTATTGGATTGCCAACTCGACAAAATTGGTATCTTTTTCGCTTTGTATATAAATAGGAGGGCCGTCCATGACCTTTTTCGCGGTGTTCAGATGCTCAACGAATGATACTATACCGCCTTCGTATTCAAAAGTGACCACAGGTTTCTGCGATCTTTCGTCTTCAAAATTTATCTTTAAACCTTTGTTCAGATAAGCCAACTCACGTAGTCTCGCGGCAATAATGTCATAATTAAATTCAAGATTGCCGAAAATCTCCGTATCCGCCTTGAATGTAATTTTCGTTCCGTTTCGTCGAGTAGTGCCTATGACTTCAAGTTCGGAATTTTTTCTACCGCGTCGATAGGTCTGCCGAAAAACTTGGCCCTCTCGCCGAATTTCAAGTTTCAATGCTTCCGACAGCGCATTAACAACCGATACGCCGACACCGTGCAGCCCTCCTGACACTTTATACGATTTACTATCAAATTTGCCCCCGGCATGCAGCATTGTCATTACCACTTCCGCGGCCGGGATTTTTTCAGTAGGGTGCTTTTCTGTGGGAATGCCTCTGCCGTCATCTTCTACCGTTGCTGATGAATCGAGATGCACTGTGACCGAAATATTCTTGCAAAATCCCGCCAAAGCCTCGTCCACGGCATTATCCACTACTTCCCAAACCAACTGATGAAGGCCTTCCGGACCGGTATTCCCGATGTACATTCCCGGAGTATTTCGTACGGCATCCATGCCCTCGAGAACTTTTATATTTTCAGCGCCGTAATATTGCTCTTCCTGCACGTTCCGATTTTCCTCTTCCATATTGTTGCTATATCCAGTCCGTTCTCGTATTTTATCGCCTCATGGGCATCACAAGATTGAAATAATGTTTGGTTGGCTCTGGTCTTATTACGATGGGAGACCCTTCTTGATGAAATTCCAGGCTAATTCTTTCTGTATCGACAGCGCTCAGTGAATCGATGAAATATCCCACATTTATCAGAAGCGAAAAAGGTTCTCCTTCATATTCTACATCAAGTTCATCCTTGGCGGTGCCTAAATCGGGATGAACGGCCGTAATTTCAATTTTACCAGAATTTATAATAACATCAACCCCTTTGTTTCTGTCTGAAGTCAGAATAGCCACTCTCCTCAGAGCGTATAGCAGTCTTGTACGGTCTGATTTCAATATCTTGTCTCCAGATTCAGGAATTACCTTGCGATAATCTGGGTAATCTCCATCAATTAGCCGTAATGTCATAACAAAATGTTCGCCTTTAATGCACATATTCTTTTGTTCAAAGCCCAGTTCAACATTCGCTTTGACGTTTTCCAGCATTCTTTTCAGTTCCAGCAGACCTCTTTTTGGAACCAACACTTTTGATGGCACAGATATCCCTAGATCTTCATCAATTAAAGCCAAACGATGGCCGTCGGTAGCCACTAGTCTAATGACTTGTTGATTCTGCTCGAAGAGTACCCCGTTCAGATTGAATCTGGACTCATCATTGGATGATGCGAAAAGCGTCTTGTCTATCATATAGAGCAATTTTTCTGCTTGAATCCCAGCTGTTTCAACTCCTTCCAATCCGG
>JBKQRG010000444.1:0-17875 GCA_052144015.1 Desulfomonilaceae bacterium | reverse complement strand
CCGCGAGAAGCGGGAGAGCCGCATCACTCCCCCCAAGCTTCAGACTGACGAAAATCTCCACCCAACGATGTGCACTTCTTCTTGCGAGCAATTGAAAATAGCCTCAGCGCCATTTCTGCCCGAACTTCAAATCCTCCGAGCAGACCTTGACCCTCCCCTTCCCACATGTTAAATAATGGGATTGGATATTTATGAGGGCGCTTCCACGGCTGCATGACTGGAATCCGCTGTTGGGAGTTGCCTTTTTGGTTTCAATGGGCGATTAGAAAACCGCCCACAATTCGGGCATATTAGATGGCAGAAATACAACCATTTCGGATGGTCCACTATGATCGCACGTTTGCAGCACAATTGGACCGTTTAATCACCCCTCCTTACGATGTTATATCCAATGAGGAACAAGAATTATACTACGCGGCCCATCCATTAAACATCATCAGGTTGGTTCTGGGCAAGCAGTTTGCTGCTGATGCCAACGGCAATAACCGCTATACCAGGGCTGCGGCCACTCTGCGGCAATGGCTGCATGACGGCGTCCTTAACCGTGAAAACTATCCGGGAATCACTGTTTACCAGATGGAATTCGAGCAGCCTGGACACGGTACTCACATAATTGACGGCATAGTTTGCCTGATAAAAGTTGACGATTACGGTAAAGGGAAAGTTTTGCCGCATGAAAAAACCTATAAAGGACCTAAGCAAGATCAATTGAATTTGTTGGCGACTTGCAGGGCCAATTTAACGCCTATTCATGCGCTATTCGAGGACGAGCCCCACCTAATAACTGATGCCTACGGTCGCTATATCCAGGAACCTCCGGATCAAGAGACTAGAGATCCCAATGGAACAATTCATAGGACCTGGAATATTTTTGATCCGGGCGTAATTGAGAGATTGCAGAATATTTTCAAAGAAAAAAGCCTTTTCATAGCTGACGGCCATCATCGTTATGAGACGGCACGCGCTTACAAAGACCAAATGAGAGCAGCCGGGCATACGAACCCCACAGATCCGCATGAGTATGTCATGGCCTATCTGACCTCGATGACACACCCGGGATTAGTCATATTACCCGCACATAGAATGGTAAAAGGACTCGGCCATCTCGATCTAGGCAGATTCCTGGCGGAACTGAGACCTTACTTTAATATCGAGGAATTGTGTTTTAATGACCAGGACCGGCAATCGGTATTCCGTACTTTAATTGAGAGAATTGAATCATATTCGGAAGTGGGCGGAAAGTTCGGCATGATTATCCAGGGAGAGCCATGTTTTCGATTATTAAGGCTTAAGGATTTTCACGCTGCCGAATCTCTCATGGATAGTTCCATCCCCGCGCCATTACGGGTTCTAGATGTTACTATTTTACGTGAAGCGATAATGAATCACGGGTTAGGTATGGACGGCGAAAACGCAGAAGGCAAAATAGAATATACGCCCTTGATAGAGGAAGCCCTCAAAAAAGTTCTGAGAGGAGAAATCCAGATAAGTTTTGTCCTAAATCCTACGCGAGTAGACCAAGTGCAGTCGGCTGCAGAATTGGGCCATAAGCTACCTCACAAATCCACCTATTTCTATCCGAAGATATCTTCAGGCCTTGTGCTGCACGTCTACTGATACATAAATGTGAGTTCCGGGCTATATCATTATGTCTGGGTCTGTGGTCGACGATGTTGCATAATGTGCAGTCAATATCAATTACTCGGCGCCGTATGAAAAAACAAGAAGCGAAAGGGGATTTGATTAGTAAAGCAGAATCGATCGACGGTTTGTTCGGAAACAAGGTAAAAGTCATACAGGCCCTGCAAGGATACCGCGTGTCCGAAGATGCCTTGATCTTGACCTGGTTTGTCAAATCTCATCCGGGAGAATTCATACTGGATGTGGGTACCGGTTGCGGAATAATTGCTTTTGGTTTGGCGCTGAAACAACCTGAAACCACAATTGTGGGATTGGAAATACAATCGGCTTTGGCCCGTCGCGCAGGACTCGGGCTCAAACTTAACCGTCTTGAATCCTCGGTAAGTATCCTGCGCGGAGATTTACGGCACGCGGACCTTTTTTTTCGGCATGGTTGCTTTGATTGCATCGTATCGAATCCCCCATATCACGAGCCGGGACGCGGGCACATCAACATTCAAGAGGAAAAAGCGGTATGCAGACATCAACTTATGATGCCGCTCAATGATCTATTCGCAATATCGAAAAAGCTCCTGAAACCGGACGGAAGACTATCACTCATTTATCCTGCTTCCAGTCTGGATCGTGTTTGTCAGGCGATGAAAGAGACTGGATTTAAGCTGTCGCGTATGTTATGGATTCATCCTTACGAGAGGGCGCCCTCATGCCTGGTCTGCATGGAAGCAGGGCCGAATCTGTCAACCTGTGATGTTGTCGAGAATTCCTTGGTACTTTATCAGTGTCCCGGCAAACGAACATCAGATGCTGAGGCTATTATGGCCGGTGAGGACCCTAACTGTTTGAAAAAACATTTTGTGTGAAAATCTTGTGCCGTATGTCGGGAGAAGAAAGATGCTATCGCTCCGGCAAAATGGGCATGAACGCCATAGGCAGATTATTTTTTCTAAGAGATCGAGATCGGTTTAAGGCCGACGGGAGGTGAACGTGGAAGAATTCGAGAGAATTAAAAGGCTTCCTCCTTATGTGTTCCAAGTTGTCAATGACTTAAAGATGAAGCTCAGACGTCAGGGTGAGGACATAATTGACTTGGGTATGGGCAATCCGGATATTCCCACCCCGACACATATAGTGGAAAAAATAATCGAAGCTGTTCAGAATCCGCGCAACCACAGATACAGCGCGTCGGCTGGTATTCCTAACCTGCGAAAAGCCTTCGCTAATTGGTGGAAAAGGCGTTACGACGTTGATCTGGATTGCGATAAGGAAGTTGTGGCAACAATGGGCGCCAAGGATGCTCTGGCGCACATGGTCCTTGCCATAACAACACCTGGAGATGTGGTTTTCGTTCCTTCTCCTACGTACCCGATTCACCCGACCTCAGTCATTATCGCTGGGGGCGATCTTCGACACATCCCGATCAGAACCGACAGCGACTTTTTTGAAGATCTCAAAACTGCTGCACGGCTTACGTGGCCGTCACCGAAAATGCTGATTATATCTTTTCCCCATAATCCGACCACGATGGTTGTCGATGAAGACTTTTTCGGGAGGCTTGTGGATTTCGCACTCGAATATAAAATAATGGTTATTCACGATTTCGCATATACAGACCTAACATTCGACGGCTATCGTGCCCCGAGCTTCCTTTCGATCCCAGGGGCTAAAAAGGTGGGCGTGGAAGTTGTTTCCATGTCAAAAAGCTATTCCATGGCGGGATGGAGGGTAGGCTGCGCCGCGGGAAATGCCAAAATGATCGAAGCATTGAGGCGATTGAAAAGCTATATAGATTACGGAATGTTCCAGCCGATTCAGATCGCTTCTATTATAGCCTTAAATGAAGGCCAGGATTGTGTCGGACAAATTGTTGAAGAATATAGAGACCGAAGAGATGCCTTGTGCTCGGGATTGAATGACGCCGGTTGGGCCGTTTCCCCGCCGAAGGGCACGATGTTTGTCTGGGCACAAATCCCGGAAGAGTTTCGGTCAATGGGTTCGCTCGAATTTTCGAAAATTCTCGCGGAGCAGGCGAAGGTGGTTGTAAGCCCCGGCATTGGATTTGGCCCGTTTGGTGATGATTTCGTTAGATTTGCCCTGGTCGAGAACAGGATGAGAATTATGCAGGCAATTCGGGGCATCCGTCAATTCCTTGCGAAGAATGACTTGAAAAACGGTGTTCCTGAAATCCGCTCCGCGGCTGTTCAATAGATCAACGGTGATATTACAATGAATGAGGTCTCCATTGGGCTGATAGGCTTCGGTACTGTCGGCTCAGGTGTAGTAAAGATTCTTCAAGAGAATCGTGACATTCTGAAAGCCAGGGTGGGTATACCTCTGCGCCTGAAAAGCATCGCAGATCTGGATGTGGAATCTGACAGAGGGATCCAAGTAGATCATTCCATCCTCACCACAGATGCCAATGCAGTACTTAAAGACCCTGAGATTTCCATAATTGTCGAACTAATCGGTGGTTACGAACCCGCGCGAAGTTTCATACTCGAGGCTTTCCGTAATGGAAAACAGGTCGTCACCGCTAATAAGGCTTTGTTGGCCGAACACGGGACTGAGATATTCAGTGCGGCCCGCGCAGCCGGTGTGTATATAGATTTTGAGGCCGCTGTAGCCGGCGGCATCCCGATCCTGCGATCACTCAGAGAAGGTTTGGTAGCCAATAGATTTGAAAAAGTACTGGCCATACTTAACGGTACCTGTAACTTCATTTTGACAGCCATGCACGAGACTCCCGGTGTTTCTTTAAACCAGGTTCTTGGGCAGGCTCAAAAACTGGGATACGCCGAGGCGGATCCAACTCTGGATGTTGAAGGAATCGACTCTGTTCACAAACTGGTGCTCGTGCTTAGGCTCACTCACGGTATTCGGGCTCCTCTTGATAAGATCCATCGTGAAGGAATCGTACAAATAGAGTCTTTTGACGTCGCGATGGCAAAAGAATTCGGTTATAAAATCAAATTATTGGCAATTATAATCGATCACGGGAAAACGGTTGAGGCGCGCCTTCACCCCACGATGATTCCCGAGCATCACCCTCTCGGCCAAGTAGACGGCGTGTTCAACGGAATTTATCTTAGAGGAGATATGGTAGGTGAACAGCTCTTCTACGGACGCGGAGCGGGCAAAGAACCGACCGCATCGGCAGTGGTCGGCGATGTAATAGAAGCAGCGAAAAATATTGTTCAAGGCAATTTCGAGAGATCTCCTGCGGCATATCCGGGAGATTGGGCCGCTTCAGGTGATGTGATGGACATGAGAGAAATCGTCACCAATTACTATTTACGCGTCCAGGCCAAAGATCAGCCGGGGGTGCTCTCAAAGATCTCCGGGATTATGGCTGACCACCGGATCAGTATACACTCAGTGTTCCAAAAAGGTCGTGACAGCTCCGGGACAGTACCGGTAGTGTTTCTTACTCACCGAGCACGAGAAGCGGATCTGCAGGAGGCCAATGCTCGTATTGGTGAACTCGATGTGGTAGAGGGCCGTCCGACAATAATAAGAATTGAAGACGAAACGCTTGCGTGATGATTTGATCATTAAAGCGGCATTCTGAATAAGATCCCTACGGAGCCTGCGCAAATGTGGAAAGGAATCATAAGAGAATACCCGGAATTCTATCATTTTGATGACGGCCGAAATATAGTGACAATCCTGGAAGGGAATACGCCGCTTATTCCCGCTCCCAGGTTAGCTGCCAAAATTAACCCCGATATTACCATTTACTTGAAATTCGAAGGATTGAATCCCACGTGCTCGTTTAAAGATCGAGGTATGACGCTTGCAGTATCCAGGGCAGTAGAAGCAGGTTCACGTTCCATCATCTGCGCGTCAACAGGGAATACGTCCGCTTCTGCCGCGGCATATGCTGCGCAGGCAGGCATAAAGGCGTTTGTCGCTATACCGGAGGGGAAGATTGCTCTCGGCAAACTGGCCCAAGCGATGATCCACGGGGCAATCGTGGTGAAAGTTCAGGGCAACTTTGACGAAGCATTAAAAATAGTTCGAGAAATATCCGACAATTATCCAATAACTCTGGTGAATTCTCTTAATCCACATCGAATAGAAGGCCAGAAATCCGCGGCCTTCGAAATTTGCGACGTGTTGGGCTCCGCACCGGATTATCATGCGTTACCGGTGGGAAATGCGGGAAACATCACCGCCTATTGGGCAGGGTACAAGACCTATGTTGATACGGGCAAGATAAAGACCCTCCCCAAGATGATAGGATTTCAATCAGAGGGAGCGGCCCCCATAGTGAGAGGCCATGTGGTGGATCATCCGGAGACCGTGGCGACCGCAATCCGTATTGGCAACCCCGCGTCATGGAAAGCCGCAGAAGCGGCTCGCGACGAATCAGGGGGCTTGATAGATATGGTCAGCGATCAGGAAATTCTTGATGCTTACAGGATGGTGTCTTCGATAGAAGGCGTCTTCTGCGAACCCGCTTCGGCAGCCTCAATTGCAGGTGTTCTAAAGAAGAGCAAAGAAGGCTACTTCCCCAAGGGCGCTAGAGTCGTCTGCACCCTCACTGGGCACGGTCTGAAAGATCCGGATAATGCGATCAAGGTATCGGCCGAACCTGTTACGTGCGAACCCGAAATGAAGAAGGTACTCAATGTCCTCGGATTCTGAAACAAAATTCTTAGTCCTCGTACCCGATGGCATGGCCGATTTGCCCGTGCCGGAATTGGGTGACAGCACTCCATTGCAAGCGGCCAAAACCCCGTGGATGGATCGTATGGCTGCGGTAGGAACGATTGGAATGACACTAACTGTGCCGGAAGGGCTTTCCCCCGGGAGCGACATTGCCAATCTGTCTATCATGGGTTACGACCCTGCCGAGATTTACACCGGGAGAGCCCCTTTTGAAGCCGCTTCTATGGGGGTTTCACTCAGAGAAAGCGATCTGGCCTTTCGACTGAATCTTGTCACTCTTGATCGAAATTTCACTATGATGGCGGACCACAGCGCGGATCATATTTCCACTCCTGAAGCCCACGAATTGGTAACCTCCCTAATTCCGGCGGCAGAAGACCTGGGTTTCATGATTGTGCCGGGAGTATCCTATAGGAATCTTCTCGTATGGGCGAATGGACCCGATGGGTTGGTCACTCAGGCGCCGCACGATATACCGGGAGAACTCCTCGCTGGTCATTTGCCTTCCGGTCCGGGAGCGGACGCATTGCTGAGGCTTATAATCAAGTCATGGAAGATTTTGGAAAATCACCCGGTAAACCTTCGGCGGACAAAAAGATGTCAGGGCCGAGCTAATTCTGTCTGGCCCTGGGGGCAAGGCAGGCCGCCTAGAATCAGCACTCTAACTCAACGCTTCGGGATTTCCGGGGCAGTTGTGGCAGCCGTGGATCTGGTGCGTGGTATCGGAAAATATGCAGGACTGGAAATCGTTCATGTACCGGGGGCTACCGGATATCTGGATACGAATTACAGGGGCAAAGTCGAAGCTGCATTGGGTTCTCTGGGTCACACGGACCTGGTATTCCTGCATGTGGAAGCCCCGGACGAAGCAGCTCATTCCGGCCAATATGATCTTAAAATAAAAGCCATTAACGATTTTGATGACCGGATCGTTCGGCCAATTTTGGAAGGTCTGAAGGCGTTTCCCAAATGGAGAATATTGCTCATGCCGGATCATCCGACTCCTGTTACCACTAGGAAACACTCGTGTGATCCGGTGCCATTCATCTTACTGGATTCGGAGCGCTGGAACTCTACCGAGACATCGAATAGTCGCGGTTTTTCTGAGGCAGAGGCCCAGGGATCAGGACTGTTCGTGAAGAATGGCTCTAGAATGATTGATATGCTAATTAATGGCGAATCCGTCTGAGAGGTGTCTTGTCAGCTCTGCACGAAAATTCTTTTGACTCTAGGTGAGATCTTGCAGGCGATCTCATAATTTATTGTATTGCCGTTGGCCGCGATTTCATCAGCTAAAATTTCCTCATCACCTTGGCGGCCGATAAGTACTACCTCATCACCAACCTGAGCTTCCGGCACATCACTAATATCTACCATGGTTGCATCCATACAAACCGTTCCAACAACCGGAACACGTCGTCCCCTGACAAGCACTTGGCCGCGATTGGATTGAAAACGGGGATATCCGTCGTTGTACCCGACCGGAATAGTAGCGATTCGGGAGTTCTTAGAAGTTACAAATCGACGGTTGTAAGAAATGTAACTGCCCGGCGGGTGCTCTTTAATTTGAGCGATTTTGGTACAAAAGGTGATCACGGGTTCCACTCGAATCAAATGTTTCACCGCCTCGGAAGGATACATTCCGTAAATCGCCAGGCCCGGCCGTACCATATTGTAACGAGTTTGAGGGAACCTAACCGCGGCTGCCGTATTGGCTGCGTGCACATACGGGATATCATGTCCTCTTCGTTTGAGCTCGGCCAAGAGCGACTCAAATGCATTAATCTGACCTAATGTATATTCATCCGCCTCCGGATCGTCGGCGCTGGAGAAATGAGTCATTATGCCCTCTACTTCCAGGTTCTTCAGGCACATGACTTCTTCGATGAAGGGAATGGCTTCATCCACCCAGACGCCGGATCTTCCCATCCCGGTATCCACTTTAATGTGCACTGGAATCTTTTTGGTACCAGTTGCCGCTCTGTTCAAGGCTCTGGCAGGTTCCAGAGATGATATCATTGAAGCCAATCGATATCTGATGACTCTGTCCACCTCTTCCGGTAGCACATGAAACACCAGAATGGGGGCATCAACCCTGTTTTCTCTCAGAGTTGCCGCTTCATCCGGAAAAGCTACGGCCAAGTAGTTCGCACCATTCTCCAGAACGGTCCTTGATACCCGGATTGAATCATTCCCATAACCAAAGCTCTTTACAACTGCCATAATCGCAATATCTTCGCCGACGGCCCTCCTAATAGCTTTGGTATTTGCCGCTATGGCATCAAGATTGACGACCAGCCTCGTAGGACCTATGGATCCGACCAGTTCACGGGCTATGCGTTCCAGTCTGAACCAGCGTGAACCTTTGAACAAGACGACGTCCCCGCTGGTCATGATCTTTTCCAATTCTTGGGCCGCTTCGTTGTAGCTATGAGTATTTACGATTCGCTTGGTGTTCATCCCTTCTTCCGCGGCGGCTCTTCCGATAAGAGCTGCATTTTCACCCACGGTGATAAGGTGATCTACCGCGGCTCGCACCACGTCCTTTCCCACTGCCAGATGCTCTTCGCTGCTGTATGGACCGAGATCCAGCATGTCGCTCAAGATCGCCACTTTGCGGCGGCCGGTCCCGACTTTAGCCAGCACGTCTAAAGCCCCTTTGACCGAGGCGGGATCGGAATTGTATGTATCATTAATAAGAGTTACTCCCGTCACATCCGTGTGAAATTCCAGTCGCATTGGGGACGGTCGGAAGTTCTCAAGCCCTTGACGGACAGCTGCTGGTGATGCTCCAAGAAGGGTAGCCGCTGCGGCCGCTGCTAATGAATTAAGAACATTGAAGAGCCCGGGAACCGGAAGCATAACATTTAGCGTGCTTCCAAAAAGACGCATCTTAAATCTGTGTCCATGATCCCGTACCGAGACCAGATCCTCGGCTGTGACATCCGCCGCTTGGGAAAGTCCAAAAGTGGTCACTCGTGCCCGTACTTGGGTGGACAGGTTCATGCTCAACGCATCGTCCTGGTTGAGTAACAGAAATGAATCTTCATTGAGGTTGGTGAATAGTTTTCCTTTTTCTTCCAACGTCTTTTCAAGACTGCCCAAACCGCCTATATGGGCCTTACTGACTATTGTGAGAATACCATTATCGGGCCTGATCATACGTTCCAGTCGATCCATCTCACCAGGCAGGCTTATTCCGGCCTCTATGATAGCTACCTGATGCTCCGGCCTCATGCCGAGCAATCCCAGAGCGGCGCCCACTTGCGTATTATATGACAGCGGAGACCTGTAGGTTTTGCGTTCAAGACACAGGATAGACGCGAGCATTTCTTTAACGAGTGTTTTACCGTTACTCCCGGTAATGCCGATCACTGGAAAAGTGAAGCAGTGCCGATAAGATGCCGCGAGATCTTGTAAGGCTTTGAGGGTATCGGAGACGAGAATCAACGTCGCCTTTTCGGCCGATTCCGTTTCGAGCAGATCAGGACGACTGACGACCGCTGCTTTAACACCCAGACCGAGGGCTTCCTCAACAAAGTCGTTGCCGTTGAAGTTTCGGCCTTTTATTGCCCAGAAGATGTAATCTTCACCCACGGGTTTGCGAGTATCAATGGAGATGCCTGAAACAGCACCGGTTCCCGGTCCTTTCACGAACACCGGTTTAATAATCTTGATAATTTCACTAAGATCCAGGAATCCGACGTTCTCGATTCCATGTTTTTCGCGAGGCGCGGAAACCGCGCAATCGGATTGACGATCGATGCCGTCAAGCTCGGTGGTTTGTTCAGGGCATGTCAAACGTGTCATAGTCACAGCAAGCGTGTACCATGATAGTCTCGAAAACTCAATAGATGCGGCGACTCTTCCGGTAACGCTCCACCTACGCGAGGGAGTGTCATTGCGAGGAGTGAAACGACGAAGCAATCCCCCAAGCTGGAGATTGCTTCGCTCCGCTCGCAATGACATTATTTGGCCGCATAACTGAGGAGTTACGAATCGTTTCCATATTTAGGTGCATGGCCACGCGGTTTCACCTATAATCAGTTGGTCACTCCAAGTATTAGCTGAAAATCTAATTTTCCAATCTTCGATTCACGACTTCTGCTGTGGAAGGAACGGAACAATGACGAACAAATGCGTTATCGTAGGCGCCAAAAGAACTCCGTTCGGGAAATATCTCGGCTCACTTTCCGAGATGGAACCTCTGGATGTAGCCGTCCATGCAGGTCGAGCTGCTTTGACTGCACAAGGAATAGATTTGTCAGGGGAAATCGAACAGATTTTTGCAGGGAACTGCATCCCAGGATCTTTCGAAGGCGCTTCAGTGACAGGCCGGCAAATTGGGCTAAAACTAGGCATTGACCGTTTCACGGTGACTCTCGACACGGCATGTTGTTCGCCCATGACGGCCCTGCGGATGGCTTTATGGGGAATGCGGTTGGGAGAGTACTCGGCCGCGCTGGTTGTTGGTGTCGAAGCAATGAGTCGTGTGCCGCATACCTCCCGTGACCTAAGAAATGGCGTCCGAATCGGAGAAGTGAAGCTCAGAGACTTCATCTTTCCCATAATGTATCCCGGCTACAATTCAGTTGCGGTCGATGCAGCCAATGGCGCCGAAAAATATGAAATCCCGAAAAGAGTGCTGGATACGTGGAGCATGGGGTCGCAACGTAAATGGGCGGAAGCCGAGGCTGCGGGCAAGTTCAGCGACGAATTAGCTCCAATTCTTGTAAAGAAGAAGGGGCAAACATTACTATTTGCAAAGGACGAATTCCCGCGGCCAGAAGGTAGCTTGGCCGCAATAGAACAGCTCCCACCCGTCTTCGGGGCCAAGACTACGACTGCCGGGAATGCTCCAGGTCTTAATGACGGAGCGGCCGCTGTAGTGATAATGACTGAGGACCGGGCCAGAGAACTAGGATTGCAAGCCTTTGGCAGCATAATTGAAATGGCCGGGGAAACTGACATGCCTTATGGTATTTCCTGGATACCGGCATTCACAATTAAGAAAGTGCTATCCAAGGCGTCTTTGAAATTGGAGGACATGGATCTCGTCGAGATTAACGAAGCCTTTGCAGCCATGCCACTTGTAAGCACAAAAATATTGGCCGATGGTGATCAGGATAGATGGCACGCGCTGCTGCGCAGAACCAATGTGAACGGCGGCGCCATTGCCATTGGTCATCCGGTGGGCGCTTCAGGCTTAAGGATTCTGATGACGATGATGTACGAATTGCGACGCCGGGGTGGAGGCCGCGGGATCGCTGCAATTTGCGGCGGTTTAACTCAGGGCGAAGCGACCATTTTGGAAGCATAGGAAAGTAGTCAAATTCATCAGGAATTGGCTATTTGACTGTTCGAATGGGTCAGAATGGAGGGGAAGATGGGTCCCCACTCCAACCTCATCGGCGCAGAGCCTTCTCAATGCCGGGTGAACTATAAACAAAGGGGCAGTTATGTCTGAAGTAGATTACATTCTCGATAGAAAAAACATGGTGGCATCTTTTATCATCAACACCGCGGGGCCGATCAGCACGATCGGCCAGACTTTTATGACTGATATGGAAAAAGCTATCAATAAAGCCAATAAGGACAAAGTTCGAGGAGTCGTGCTCAGCTCAGCGAAGAAGAACAGCTTTCTCGATGGAGCCAATCTGAAGGAATTGATCACCGATGCGTCGCCTCAATCCATCAGATTGGCGGTTATAAGATATCAGGACATACTGGCGGCCCTGGCCAAAAGTCCATTTCCAGTAGTAGCTATGCTGGACGCTCAGACCGCCTTGGGAGGTGGACTGGAGCTTCTCCTTTGGGGATGCGACCACGTATTTGCAACTCCCGGCTCCAAGGTGGGACAGCCAGAGGTGAATGTCGGATTATTTCCTATAGGTGGAGCAACTTGTACTCTCACCAGGGTGGTGGGTTTTAAAACCGCGATTGAGATGATAACTACCGGCCGCGTCAGCTCAGCGGAATCTTTCATAAATCCGGCTTTTTTGACCATGTGTTCCTCAGCGGATCTCAAGCCGCTGGCAAAAGGCTGGATTGATGAGAATCAAAGTGTAATTAATCGCAATTACGATCCCAATTTCCAAGAGCCTGATGCTCTACCTGACGAAGAAAAACAGAAGATCATAAATTCCGCGCGGCTTCGGTATATGGTTTGTCCTGATCGGCCGTATCTTGGTGCAGCGATCGACTGCATTGAGGAGGGCCTGAAGCTTTCATTTGAAGACGCGGTGCGAAATGGAGTTGAAAAATTCGTCCCGCTCTTAGAGCACCCTAATACGCGCAACAAGATGGATTTCTTTTTTCTAGCAAGCGGTATTGCGCCTCGACTCGCAAAAGCCGACAGCTCCAAAGCCGTCAATGTCGATAGAATGGCCATAATTGGCGCTGGACTTATGGGAAGAGGCATCGCTCAAGTGGCCGCGGAGCGAGGAATAAAAACCACCCTGCTGGATATTGACGAAAATGTAAGCAGGGCAGCAGTCGAGAACATCGATCGGACTTTGGAGAGAATGGTTTCAAAAGGCCGCTGGACAAAGGCTCGCAAAGAGAAAGTTATGGGAAACATCGAGTGGACCACGGATTATGCCGAATTGAAAAAGGTTCCGCTGGTCATAGAGTGCGTTTTCGAGAATCTCGAACTTAAGCGTAAAATTCTCTCACAGGTTCAAGATGTCAATGCTGAACTGATTTTTGCCTCCAATACTTCAACCATTCCTATGGCGCATATTTCAGAAGGCGCTCGGCGGCCTGAGCAGGTCGTCGGCATGCACTTTTTTTCGCCAGTGCCGCTAATGCCGCTACTCGAAGTGATTAAAGGAGCGGCATCCAGTCTGTCAGCAGTCTCCACAGCAGTTATCCTGGGCCGAACAATGGGCAAAACGGTTATTCTGGTCAATGACGGCCCGGGGTTTTACACCAGCCGGACCTTCGGCAGTTTTATGAATAATGGATTCCGACTGGCCGAGCTCGGCATATTACCATGGGATGTGGATTTTCTGGCCTTACAGGCGGGTTTTCCGCAGGGTCCTTTACATCTGTACGGAACTACCGGCGGAAACGTCATTTATCACGCGAATCAGTTCCTGGCCAGCCATTTTCCGGATCGTATTAAGGTTCCGGAAAGCCTAACCAAATTGTACGGAGCCGGTTATGTGGGAGCGGGCAGGCCTTCTTTCTATCTGGATGAGAGGATTCTGACACGAGATGAATCGGCTCTGGAACATATAGTCCCGGCAAAAGGTCTGCCAGTCCCCGAGCGTAATGAGGTAAAGGAAATCCTGCTCCTGGGAATGGTAAATGAAGCATTCTGGTGCTTGACAGACGGGGTTCTGCCTGATTATTACAGCATGGATCTGGGGGCTGTGTTGGGCATCGGCTTTCCTGATTGTTGGCACGGTCCTGCGCGTTATGCAAGCCTTCGCGGGATCAAAAATGTTAAAGCTCGACTTATGGAGCTGTCGGACAAATTCGAGCTTACGTCCCTCACTCCAGCCCCGGAATTTGATCGGCTGATAGCCTGCGGGTTGGATTCACATCTGATTTGAATAAATTCTAGAGTACGCGTCCTGCAATTGGGTCCCGTCATCACGGGAGAAATGATTTCAGAAAGCGGGCCGCCGGGGAGAAAACTCTTTTGCAACCCAAATTGAGCGATTCTTGCACAAGCAAGTAGTAGGTCATGAGTTTTCTTGCTCGAGTACGCTTGATGCTCAACTTGGGTGCAGGGAAAAGTCCCCCGGATTACTTGCGAAGTAATAGAAACAATATCGGAGAATAATATGTCATTCGACCTCGCGCGTGCCCGCGCAGACACTCCCGGATGTTCTAATGTCCTGCACTTCAATAATGCCGGGGCATCCCTGATGCCCGAGCCGGTGCTAAACTCGGTGATAGACTATCTCAAATTGGAATCCAGTACAGGAGGATATGAAGCCGCCGAGCAGTCCAGGGACAAGTTAGCATCCCTATACGATTCCGCTGCGCGACTAATAAACTGCCATTCTCATGAAATTGCCATTATGGAGAATGCCACTCGCGCGTGGGATATGGCCTTCTATTCAATTCGGTTCAAACCCGGCGATATCATCTTAACTGCTATGGCGGAATATGCCAGCAATTTCATTGCGTATCTACAGGTTGCAAGAAGAACTGGGGCGGAGATTAAGGTCATTGAAAACGATGAATACGGAGCTTTGTCCATCGAAGCCCTGAAGAAGAGTATTACTGATCGAGTTAAATTAATTGCACTGACTCACGTTCCCACCAATGGGGGCCTTGTCAATCCGGCCGAGGAGGTCGGAACGATCGCTCGAGAGGCTGGTATTTTATATTTACTTGACGCATGTCAGTCGGTGGGCCAAATGCCTATGGATGTTCAACGCATCGGATGCCATATGCTCTCGGCCACCGGCAGGAAGTTTCTACGAGGTCCCCGCGGGACAGGATTTCTCTACGTGAGTAATGACATTGTTATTGATGTGGAGCCTCCGTTACTGGATCTCCATTCGGCAGAGTGGGTGGAAAAAGACAAATATGAAATAAGGAAAGACGCATTTCGCTTCGAAACCTGGGAAGGAAACTACGCGGGCAAAATAGGGCTTGGAACAGCTATCGACTACGCCCTGAATTTGGACATCAGCGTCACATGGCCGAGAATTTGCCTTCTTGCCGAAGAGCTTCGGCAACGCTTGACGGAACTGACAAGCGTAACTGTGCATGACCTTGGCCGCCAGAAATGCGGGATTGTGACGTTCACCGTGGATGGGAAAAAGCCCTTGGAAATAAAACGATTGCTCACAGACAAGAAGATCAATGTTACGGTGGCCCCGAAGTGCTATACGCTTCTTGATATGGAGCAGCGTGGCTTTCATGACGGTCTGGTCCGTGCGTCATTACATTACTACAATAGCGAGGAAGAAATTGACCGGTTTTGTCGGACTCTGGAAACCATCAGATGAATAGACAGAATGCGAGGGAACCCGTCCCGCGTGGATCGCGGGACCGGATTCCCCCGCACCCCTTCCGGCAAAGACTTTTAGATGTTTGGGGGTAGATCACAGAATCGTACAGGTTCCGTGCCACGAGTGGTAGGGGCAGACCCGAGCGTCTGCCCGGATTGGGGCGCAAGCTACGGGATATGAAGACGTTTTTGTACGGCACGACCGGCGGTCGCCCTCTGTTGGTCGTGTGATCGGTTGACCGACCAGGCCGCGGTAGCGGTAGGGGCAGACCCGTGCGTCTGCCCGGATTTGGGCGCAATAGGGGCGCTGAGAAGGCCACCGGGAACCCGCAGAAGGAGAGGACAAGGAAAGAATGCGGAGGAACCCGCTTTCTGTAGAAAGCCGGATTCCCCCGCACCCCTTCCGGCAAGGACTTTTAGGTGTTTGGGGGTAGATCACAGAATCGTATAAGCGCCGTGGCAGGTGATTCATCCGAGATGCTGTAGGGTGCGACCGGCGGTCGCCCTCTGTTGGCCGGGTGATCGGTTAACCGACCGGGCCGCTGTAGGGGCAGGGGCTTGCCCTGCCCGGAAAGGGCGCACACACAGGTACGCTGTACATTGGGGGATGTTGTTCGGACATTCAAATCCATATCCGCTATGTTGCTGAACCGACTATTGTCTCGAACGGGTCGAACACAATTCTGGGGACACCATACTTCACGCTGCGGCAGTATCCTTGGCAGAGACACACAGCATAATCGGAAAACTGATTTCGGGAACAGCCATTCCGAGAGCCGCCTTTTCAACCCTTATCCTATAATAGCGATCAGGAGCCACAACACGCGCCAATCCGGCCCATCAATAGACAGTAACCCTCTCCCCCCGCTCTTTCATCAATTAAGTGTGGAGTACCCGGAATTCCCGGACGGCATAAGACTCCGAAAACCATCACCCTGTAATAAAGTATATTACAGCGTATTAGTTCTTCTCTCTTTTTAGGGAACCGTATGATATGGTAAGAAAAGTCAATCCCTCAAAGTGGAAAACGGAATATCACGGCAGATAGCCATGAGGCCTGATAAGGAAAGGAGACAAAAAGGTTGATTAGAAATTACTGTTTGTCTGTGGATCAGGAGAGATGGGTCCAGGTGCATGCCAAACGATACGGTGTCCCCCGCGAACTTCTGCGCTCGTTGATTTGCCAACGGGGTGGTCGTTGCGCGTGGAGCAACATCCCGATGAAATTCGACATAGCATCCTTGAGTCCGCCTACAGATCATATAGCGGCCACTTTGGATCACAGTTCGCCCGGTTCGGATGCTGCTGGCTTTGCTGTTGTCTGCCATTATCTTAATGATACTAAAGGAAAGCTCCCACGTTACTTGTTTGATGCTCTGAGACAAACCGCCGAATGGAAAGCTGCGATGGAGGGAATGCGGCGCCAATTTGAGAAGACCCCACAAGATTCCCTTAAGGTAATAGAAACATTTAAAAAAGATCCCACTTTTGACGAAATCCTTGAAGCTGAGTCACGAGTAAAGCCAGAACTTGCTGCGAATTTAGACAACAACCATCAGATGATCTTGCAGGGAGGTCAAGGATGAACATAGAGCGAAATCGTTATTTCCTGTCGGACAGGCTGTTCCAGCATGCGCTGGAAACCTTTACAAATCCCAATTTTGATGCTGCGGACCGTTCCCAAGGGGATTGGTTTTTCGAGACATTTGGGCCGGGAAACAACTTGCTTTGGACGGACAAACCATATGAGCGGTTCTGTGATTATGAGTGCCTTCTGGCGGAAATGGAAAAGCGAGATCAACCCCGGTATAGGAGTATTCATAAGGGGACCCCATTTTACTTTATGGCATGGACAGCCTTCGAAATGGAGAATTACGAAAAAGCGATCTACTACATGGATGCGGCTATTTCGGAAGATATCCGACAAGACCCTGAGAACTGGCTAACTTCCTGTGCAAGCACTTTCCTAATCCTGGAGAATCCACGCGATCAGGTCGCCATGCGAGCAGCTGCTCGTGTAGAAGAAGCTGTGGCCGAGCAGATCTCCCGTTTCAGTACGGTCAGCTCTTTGCCGCTCACCAAAGAGCGTTTCGTGACTCATTTTGTGAAAGAGTTTGTAAAGAACGATGCACTGCCTCCCGGAAAAAATACACGATCAATAATAACCGCTTTATACACCTTCATTTTGGAGTATCACAGCCTATATCTTGATCTGAGGCTTCGTAGCACCCAAGGCGGCTCGATTGAACCATTTATTGTACATTTGTTCAAAGGAGGACTCATTTTTGAGTCCCTGCTAAAGGAACTCTATGGGTCCTTATTGGGAAATCGTCCAACTTTAAATGCTATTTTTCGTCTGGGCGACGTGCAGCGAGATTTTGGCCTGCCTGGAGATATTGCTACCAAAATAGGAGCATCCACCTTACAGGAAATTCTTGATGATGTGAACAACAGCAGTATCGAAACGGTAAGCATTCACTTATGCGCGGCACGGGAAGGGCAGACCAATTCATCGTGGCATGACGGCCCGGCGACTAATCGTTGAAGCTGCGCCTTCGCAGATCGAATCACGGAGGATTAGATCGGGAAAAC
>JBKQRG010000443.1:0-5129 GCA_052144015.1 Desulfomonilaceae bacterium | reverse complement strand
AATTCTTACGCACATCAACTTTTCCAACTTCGGATTAGGGCAATGAGCGCGTTGGAATCGATGAGGGATTTCATACGAAAAGGGGCCCTGCATCGGAGGTCGCCAAGATTCCGTGCAGAATTAGTGTGATTAGAAACAAATGTATTATGAATACGTTATAATATTATTATTATGCTATTTATCTGAAAATTTCTCGTAAATTTCATGTCAATTCTAGATTAATTTGATAATATCCTAAATATTTGTAATATTTTTCTTGACAAATATAATTCTATGGGTAAATACGGTTGATAACAATCTATTACCTCTGTGAGGGAGGGTATGTTGAGAACAAACGTATCTATACTATCGGTATGTCTAGTGTTATTCATTCTAATGTCGGCAACGAGCGCCCCGGCCTACTCCATCAGGCAGGCCGCTGCCGGCCCGCCAGAAGGGCTCGCTGCCCTACCTGCGCCTGACACTAAGGATCGTGCCCTGGTCAAAACAGGTACGATTCAGAAGGTTCGCCCTATCTACAAGGTCCAGCCCGAATTCATTCGCACGGACCCGCAGTTGGGGGGATGCTATCTTCCAGTCGCCCGGACCAATGGCTGGGAAGTGGATGCGCAAGTCATTTTTGCAAGGATCAAGGGCAAAATTCGTCTCTCCAACTCCAATTGGGGCTGGGGCGGAGGATGGTATGGCTGGGGCGGAGGACCTGATCAGGATCTCAATGGCGACTGGGGCATACCTGATCACAGCGCAGTCGGTTCCTTTTCCCTAAGCTACAGATTTCGACCGCAGTGGTCCCTCCGATATTCCATAATGCCCATGGAATTGAACGGGTCAGGCGGCAACCTGCAAAATGTCGGGTTTGGTTTTGGTCAGGGTACCCAGGTAAAATGGCAACGCCTGTACCATCATATAGATCTGGTCTACAATCCGATATTTACCCATCGGGCTAGGGTCGGTGTTTTCGCAGGCTACTTGCGGCTCGACGAAAAGCTCAGTTTTGGTGGGACAAACTGGTCCGCGTTTGGCACTGTTCCTACCTTCGATCATCAACTCAACATGGGGATGGCAGGTTTGGAGGTCGAGCGATGCTTGAAGACCACTCGTTTCCAAAACACCCTTTCCCTGGAGTGCCGAGCCGGTGTTGCCTTCCTGGATGCAGCCTTCGGTTCAGACATGATGAGTGGCTTGAAGTACACGATCCCCATGGGCAACGGACGATGGGGGTCTTTGGGGGCTGGTTACAGGTATGTGACTTTCAAAAAAGGATACAACGATTTCAAGCAGATAGACACTAGCCTTGAGGGCGGATACCTCAAGATGGCCCTTATATTCTGATGTGACGGCGTGTGCCTGGTCCTTCGGGAACACCCGGTACACAACATATTTGCACACGGCAAGTAGAAGAGCAATTCGTCTACCCGACCGCGGCCTAGGACCCCCCCTCCCAGCTGTGTCCGCCCGGTCGGGTTCTTTTTGTGTCCTTTGACCTCTCTGATGCGATGTTGACATTGTTCACATCAAGAGGGCAGCACCACCGTAAAATAAAGTACTTAACTCAGGTCGAACGTTCCAAAAAGCATCACAAATCAGAATGATTCATAACTGATCGACACAAAATTGATTTTCCTCCGGAAAGACCGGCTTGACCTCTTTGCCCGTGGTTTGCTCCAGTTCAGAATCTGTGGCCGTCACATGGGAGACTTCTTCTGCGCCAGTGTATTCGACTCCTATGCCACCGAAACGCAGCGCCCTAGCAATGGCCCTAGTTTCAGCCAACTCAACCAAAGAGTCAGCCAGCTTTGCATCTCTTTGGACTGATGCGGTTCCCGTGCCGTTGAACTTTCCCTTCTGGCTTTCCACGGCGGCCTTTACAACAGCAAAATCATTGTCCAGCTGTATGATCTGCGTCCGGATGCTGAGGTTAGCGTTGTTTTCGTCGAGAATTCGTAGCCGACCTCCAACAATGGGGAAGGTGCGGGTTTGCCATTCGTTGCCGACCTTTACCTTGCGATGGATCAGCTCACTTTCTGAAAACTGACCATTTCCGGTTGTGCCCATATTGGCTCTCCTTTCTTGATGTATTCTGTTTATCTTTAGATTTAAGGCGGGCGGGACTGCGGGCTCAGTATGGCTTCACGGGGCGAGCTGGCTGGCGATACTTCACACGGCTATTCCAGCAGGTAAGGATTTCGTTGACTGGAAGCAACAAACGCTTTGACAGCACCATCAGAGATTTTGACCAGGGAATCGCACACCTTGTTCAACTCCCAAGCCGAAAGAACGAACTTGTCTTCTCTGATCCTGCACTTTCGCACTCGCCCTTGTTTATCGTACCAGTCGGTGAGTTCAGTCCGGCGATATTCCATCTGCTCTTTCTCCCCTTGTTCATCGAACGGTTAAGGCAGTTGGTACGGGTTGCGTTTGAAAATCAGCGCCAGTGCCAGCTTGCCCAACAAAAGCGCCGCAGCCCACCCTAAGATGGCGCAGTCTGTAGTACTCACGACGAGGTTGTGCTGCGTCTTCACTTTTTTGACCAGCCGTCCATCTTGATAATAGGGCTGCTCCGAGTTGATTTTGAACGTCGGCATTCTTGGGCCTCCTTTCGTGTTTCGTTTATTTTCTTGGGTCACCTGCCATCTGGTCAATCCATCTGCCAATAGTCATTTGAGCCACTTCAACGACCACCAGCACAACGATCCGCAAAAGGTGTGAGTTCACGGGCGTCTCCTTTCTTTTGATCTCTGTCCCTCAATGAAAACCCTCTTACCCTTAAATATAGTCTATGATTATGAGGGGATATAATGAAACTGAACAAGGTGACGAGAAAGGCCCATACCGAAGGACCTCAGAGAGGCAAACGTTGCTCGGAACAGATCTGTTTGAGCCTAACGGGGGCAACATGAAACGTATTAGGGTGTGGATCGGTGAGATGAATTTGGAGCCAGACGAGCTATCGGCTGCAAAAGAGAATTTCCGGCGAGGTGGACGCCTCTGTTGAGACAAAAATGGGATTCATCCGTTATTTGCGTAGTAAACTATTTCGGGCGGCTAACGTGATAGTTAACCCGCCGAGCAATGCGAGGTCGGCTCGAAGCAGTTGTCAGGCATGATCGTTTTTCTTTTTGAGCAATTTATCAGCATGTTCAGGATAGAGTATGCTTATGCAGTCAGGGCATAGGGAATGGGTAAACTTAGCAAGCGAATTTGCGCTGATGTATTCTTCCAATGTATTCCAATCAACATCCTGTCTAATTTTTTTGCAATTCGCACAAATGGGGATAAAACCTTCAAGGATCTTGATTTCCTTCTCTATTTTCTTTCGAAAGTAATAATATGAAGAAAATATGACAATGAAATAAATTGACACTTCCAACATGACTTCGCCTTTTCGCTGGGGGAATTCTGTTGGTTCGTCCCCTAACAGATAATGTGGCACATCCAAAACCTCATTTGCTATTGTCAGAAAGACAAATACTGTCAGCATAAGTGCAAATACTCTCCAAATTCTTTTATGAGCCGTTAAAGGCAATTTGCCATGAGCATTTAACATAAATCTTCCTTCCATCCGGAATTATGCGGCGCTCTTGCCACCTTGCAGGTTTTCTGGTTCTTGATCGGTCACTCGACGCCCAGCTCGACCCCAAAATGGTGCCGCCTTGTCTCCCGTGAGGCTCCTAATCGCTCAACTGCCACTATATAGCCTGAAAAACATGACTTTTGCCAGCTTGTGAGCGTACCTCACCCCACGCCGCTCCGTCAGCCGGTTTTCACGTCCGTGCTTGTCTCAATCAAACACAGCCTGGCAATCTCGGCTCAAGGGGAAGGCTGAAGCCACATGAAGATGCCAAATCGGATTCCTCATTATTCGGTGGCACAGGCGGATCGGTACACGCCCTTTCGGTATTCCATTCGGTCTTGTCTCGGAAAACAATCGTTCCGCTAATGCGATCAGCAAAACTAATGCCCAGGCACAATGCGGCTTTTGCCATCCTATCCTTGCATCTGAAGACCTGGTGGGATTTTACTGGGGGCAGGTCACTTCAGCTACCGTTCGGTACTACTTCCCGCTTCGTCCTACATGACCTCTTGTTCTCTTCTCCGTCTAATCCATGAAACAGCGAAAAGCGTTCCGGAGATTGCAGGGACGCCAAGATGCAGAATGTGCCCCAGTCTTGCCGAGACCTGCCACATGATGGATTCCGCCGGTAGTTCCTTGACCGCATGCCCATAGGTAGCGTGATTGAGTCAGCCCGGAACAACCACCGGTGCAACTTGACCCACGTCACACCCAACGCCTGAGAGCATTTCTTGTCTACGATTACATAATATGGTGTACCCGGAAATCTGAAATTCTTATGAAAGCGAGTACTAAATTTGAATTAGGTGGGGAAACCCCTCATTCGCAAAGGAATTTCCGCATAGGGCACTCTATTAGTTTGTTCTATCCGATATTGGTGGCCATGAAAAGGACGGCACGATTGCGCTGCACCTTTACCCGGATGACCTTATTCGATTTGGCTTCCGCGACGGCCGCGTTGAAGTGTGAAACGTCCGAAATGTTCTTGCCGGCAACTTCGAGGATTACGTCGCCGGTCCTGAGCCCCATTTTGGCCCCGACTCCGTCCGGTTTCATATCTTTGATCCTGACGCCTTCACCTTCTTTCAAGCCCAATTGCTCAGCGGCTGCGCTGGGAAGGCTCTCGATATCTATTCCAAGCTCGCTTGATGTTTCCGAAGCAGGAGGCCGTTTGGGCGCGGCCAAGGCAACGGCCTTTTCTGTCCGCTCAGCTATTTTGACATTCAGGTCTATCGTCTTTCCTTCTCTGAATACGGTCAACTTTGCCGAAGTGTCAGGTTTTTCTCGTCCCACCAGATTTTTCAGATGTGAGTGATCTTTTACCGGCTGGTCATTAAACTTAAGAATTATGTCACCGGCCTTGACGCCTGCCTTTTCAGCCGGGCTCCCTTCGATGACTTGAGACACTAATGCGCCATCAGTATTTGTTCTTCCGAAGGATTTGGCCAATGATTCGTCGACTGATTGAATATTCACACCCAGTAGACCTCTGTGGACCTTTCCCTCATTTCTCAAATCGTCCATGATCAGTTTCGCCGAATTCGAGGGAATAGCA
>JBKQRG010000442.1:0-5173 GCA_052144015.1 Desulfomonilaceae bacterium | reverse complement strand
AAGGCGAAGAAAAGGCTCTGACGGAGGCTGTACGCAACGCAACCGCTGTACCTCAGCAAGGAAACGATGATTTCCTTGCCCAGGGGAAGTATTTTCCTTGACAGAGGACCTCTTAATGGGTGACCCCGCGACCCGCGACAGACCCCGCGACAAATTATTTTTGTCACATTCTCTTCTTCTGTGGGTATTCCGTTTGCCAAGCAGGCAGGCGAGCTGCAGATTCCGGCTCCAATTGTTGGAATAAATGTTGAGGCTGAAAAGGACGGATTCTGGAGCGCTGCCGGCGGAAAAGGCAACTGCATTTTGATCCTGAAGACTTACGCACCGGTCAAAATAACTGACCTAACGATACCCTTTTTCAATAAGTATAAGGAGAAGTTTAAGGAAGGCCCGAACTATACGGCTGGAGTCTATGACTCCGTTTACATTCTGAAAGACGCAATCGAGAAAACCGATACGTTAGACCCCGACAAGCTCGTGCCGGTATTAGAGAAAACCGATCGCGTGGGCACTGGGGAGAGAATAGTATTCTCCAAGGATCATGACCTTGTTTTTGGGCCGAATTACAGCACCGGAATCGGAACCCAATGGCAGGATGGAAAAGTCGTCTGTGTCTGGCCTGACGGCTGGGAAGGAATTAAATACGAAGGCACCGTGGAATACAAGTTCGCACCGTGGGTGGTCGACCACTATAAGAAGAAGTGAGACTCAAACATAATTTCATGATTCGATAATTCGGGGACGCCAAACTTATTTCTGTGGCGTTTGGGGTGCCCAGGCGGTTACGGCCCTGATAGTTTACACCTCAAGCCGGAGGGGCAGTGCGTACAAGCATCCGTCCGTGCTGCCAACGAAGACGGTTTCCTCGTGAACCCGCGGAGCGCAGATCACAGCGGCGCCGGTGGTGAATGTCCAGAGCTTTTTGCCGGTGTGCGACTCCAGAGCGTACAAATTGCTGTCCGAGTTACCGAAATAGATGACGTTCCCCGACTCTACCGGCCGGGTGAAGACCCCCCCAGCGCCCTCGTATCGCCACTTCTCGTCTCCGGTCTCTTTTTCCAGGGCATGAACAACCCCGTCTAGCGTGGAATAACAGAGCAGATTACTAGCAACCCCCAAGGAGGCGTAGACGGACTTCTCGGTCACGCGGCTCCATCGTTCTTGCCCTGTTGAGTATTCTATGGCGTGGAGCGTTGTGGATCCGCTGCCAAAGTACACGAGCCGTTCACCCAACGCCGGGGAACAATCAATAGGAGCTCCTGCATTGTGGGTCCAGATCGCCTGACCTGTGCGGGAGTCCAGAGCATACAGGAGTCCGTTGGGGCTTCCTACGAAAACGAGACCCGATGCGATGGCAGGTGATGATTCCGCCCAGTGCAGAGTTGCGCCTTTCACTCTGAATTGCCACCCGGGCTCCCCGGTGAGACCATCAAGCGCGTATAGGCGGCCGTCCGAACTCGTGATGTAAACCGTGCCTCCGTCCAGGCGAGGTGAGGACCATATCTCACCTTTCGTCTTGAACTTCCAGAGACAGCTCCCGCTATCGACGCGTACCGCATACACGTGCTTGTCCCAGCTTCCGAAGTAGACGAGTTCATTGCCCACCACAGGAGATGACCGAATCACATCCCCGGCGCGAAAGGTCCAGAGAACCCTTCCAGTTCCGGAATCAAGGGCATTAAAGCTCGTGTCCCAGCTACCAAAAAACAGTGAATCTTTCCAGAATGCCGGAGAGGAGTCGACCCACGCGTTCGTTCGAAACATCCAACGACATGAGAAGATGGAAAGTTCCTGGCTATCCGCAAGGAATGGGCTGCTCACTTGAATGTCTATGGTCGAGTCTGCAAAGACCAGCCGGGCCTCAAGTTCTTCCCGTGACAGCAGGTGCGCTGCAACCAGCTTTTCGAAAAGGCTCGTGAGCCCTTTTGCAGAGAGCCTGTATTTGGACATCAAGTCTTGGTCCCTCAGACCGGCACGGATGTCCAACATGACCTCTCCGGCATTCAGTTTTGGCTTGGACAACTTCATGCTAGAGTATCCTGCTCAAAGCATTAATCGTCCGGCAACGCGGCCAAGCCGCGGCCCGGAGCAATTCTACCATGACACACCAACTCTTGCTTTGACGCTTGAAAAGCCATTTCCGAAACCGTCCTCCGCTGCTCCGCAGTGGCTGGATTGGCAGGGCACTTACGACAATAGTATATATCAAAAAGCTCTTTAAGCAACCCGTCGGGGTCAGGCTAAAGCCATGCCCGTCAAGGATAACTTCGCAAAATCGACATCTTATGAGGGATGGACAGGGATTGCGGAAAGGGGTTCTGAGGACATAGCAGCACCGAGTTCGTAATCGGATCCGTCGGACTTTTGGGACACCTTCATGTGAGTGGTCGGGTCTTGAAAAACCGGTTCTCACCATTGGCTTTCCCGAAATCAGTTTATGCTCTGGTTATCCCTGAATTATTCCTCAAAAAAATAGGCCAGCCTATGATTGGCTAACCTGGTTAATTCTTTGGTGGGCCGTCGGGGGATCGAACCCTGAACCTACTGATTAAGAGTCAGTTGCTCTACCAATTGAGCTAACGGCCCATAAAAAAGAAAACTTACCCGGCAGAGCGACAGTTGTCAAGATCCGCGGGCTCAGCGGTGAATCATTTCCGCTTTGGCATTCCCGGCTTGAATAATCACCGATAAACGCTGTAATATGTCCGCTGCGCTTTGGATCATAACCGGCGATCAGGCGAGACGCTCATGAAGAAAACAGTGAAATTGGCTGTGTCATCTTTTCTCGAAGATTTCATCCGCGGAGAACCCGATGAGGCGCTGCGAAAGAAGTATGAGCTGACCCCGTCGGCTCTGTCACACGTTTTAAATGAGTTGAAACAGAGGGGAAGAATTACTCCGGAAATTATAGCCGGCCGTCGAGCGCAACTCAAAGTCAGATTCGGTTCTGAAGACGGCCCTCCTGACCCGGCCAAAGACGGGAAAGTTGCCGTCGATCTGGATACGGGTTGGGTACTCTATTGTCCGTCGTGTGGGGCTCCGGTTAGACGTGAAGCCACCAGGTGCGATTACTGCAATGCTGCCTTGGATTTCTCGCCAAAAGGCAAAACGATAAACTGCCCAAACTGTTTTGCCGCAACGCCCGCGGACGGGAGATTCTGTGTTCGCTGCTCTCGTCCCGTCAGAGGCATGGTCCGCGATGACAAAATCATGGATGACCGGATTTGTCCTCGGTGCAGTATTCCAATGCGAGCGAAAGAGATTGGTGAATTTCACCTGATTGGCTGCGATAAGTGTGCGGGGGTATTCGTGCCGCACGACATTTTCGACATGATGCAAGAGAAACGCGATTCCGTAGTATTTGCCGCTATACCGCCACAAAAGGGCCAGACGCCTGTGGAATCGAACGCATCTTACGTTAGATGCCCTGTGTGCAAGCAAATTATAAATCGGGTTAATTTTGCAAGAATTTCAGGAGTAATTGTTGACGTTTGCCGGGAACACGGGATCTGGTTCGATGGCGGAGAAATAGAAAAAGTAATGGATTTCGTCACTCAT
The DNA here is from genome assembly GCA_052144015.1 of Desulfomonilaceae bacterium. Lineage (GTDB taxonomy): Bacteria > Desulfobacterota > Desulfomonilia > Desulfomonilales > Desulfomonilaceae > DATJPW01. The sequence continues at coordinate 1,615 of JBKQRG010000442.1, read as the reverse complement.
GGCGGGCTTCAGAGAGCCAAACAGGTGGATGTGGAACGTTTAAAGGCTGAAGAGGAATTGATAAAACTCAAAGGCACTTCATCAGGACACTCCGCGACAATTGATACATCGTGGGGGGATTTTGGCCTAAACGTGGATCATGCGGGCCTGGTGGGATCTTTGGGATGGGCGTTTGGTCTGTTCAAAGATTGATGATCAACTCCGCGGCAGTCCTCAGTTGAAGGAGACAGACTGCACTGAGCCCTGGAGGGGCGACCCAATAGTAGCCGTGGGCACAACCCACGGAAAGGATTATGAAAACATCGGCAGTGAGGACCCTGGAGGGGCATAAGCGTTAACTTTTGGGGCAGTTATGGTTCCGTAGGAACCTCTGAAAGTAGCCCGGTGATTTATCGCCGGGTAACGAATACGGCTCCAATAAAGGCTGTTCAGTCCCATAGGGACGTCTGAAGGAGCTATGACCGGCGTTAATGGATCAGTCGTCCCTATGGGACTAGAAATTTGAGTGATACGCTTTCCCGGCGATAAATCGCCGGGCTACTATCATCTCGTCCCTGTGGGACGCGCGGACCAGATGGAGGACACTTCTGTGGAGCAAATGGAACAATCCAATGATCAAAAGGGGATATCATGCTTGAAAAGCCAATCGTGGCAGTGAGAAAAACCCAGCCGGCAACGGTGCTGGAAGATATAAGAATAGTTATGGATCAGGCCAAATTCACCGATTTTCTGGATCCGTCCGCTCCGGTAATCCTGAAGGATAATATTTCATGGCATTTTCCTTTTCTTGGGGCGAACACTACACCTTGGCAATTGGAAGGCGTTATTTTGGCCCTCAAAGACGCGGGTTATGAAAAAATAGTCTGTGTTCAGAACGAGACAGTCGTAACCAATGCTTTTAAAGGTGAGCAACTTAACAAGTATGTGCCGATTTTTGAAAAATATAAGGTACCTATTCTGTATAACTTTAGGGAATCTCAGATAAAATGGGTTCCTTATCATCCTAAAGGAGAAATGCGGGTTCTTAACAATATATTTCCGGAGGGCATCAAAATACCGGAGTATTTCATAGGCAAAAACATTGTGCATCTTCCAACAGTGAAATGCCACATATACACAGGTACTACAGGCTCCATGAAGAACGCCTTTGGCGGGCTGCTCACGTCAAGACGTCATTACACACATTCAGTGATTCACGAAACCCTCAACGACCTGCTGACAATCCAAAAAGAGATTCATCCGGGCATATTCGCCGTAATGGATGGCACCGTCTGCGGAAACGGACCTGGCCCAAGGACCATGACGCCGGTGGAAAAGGATCTGATGCTCGCTTCCGCTGACAGCACAGCTATAGACGCCGTGGCTGCGAAAATGATGGGATTCGACCCGCTGGAACTTAAATTCATACGGATCGCCCACGAATCCGGTTTGGGCACGGGACGCTTGGAAGAAATAGAAATAAGAGGCGAAGATATATCCAAAGAAAACTGGGGCTTCACAGTGGGTAATAATACAGCTTCGGCCGTGGGCAATTTTATCTGGATCGGCCCATTAAGACCACTGCAGAAGCAATTCTACCGTACGCCCCTGGTCTACATCTACGTAGTCGGGTCTT
>JBKQRG010000441.1:0-6464 GCA_052144015.1 Desulfomonilaceae bacterium | reverse complement strand
CCCCCCGAAAAACAAGACCTCCCACAAATTGTCGGCAGAAGCCGCTTGATACCAATCAATGTTATTGTTAAACTAAAACAATATGTTATCCGAACATTCTCCACCAACTTCTCGTCAAAGATCCGCCAGAGACAAGAGCCAAACGCCGGATCTTATCTCCGCCTATTCAACGAATCAGTGACGCTATTGATTTTTACTTCGATCCAAGTGCCACAGCAGTACTCCAATGACAACTGCGACCATTGAAAGAGAGATTCCGATCAGCAAAAGAGAGAATTCTTCATCAACTTTGGGACGTGGCAATGCCAGCACCTTCCAGAGAGGCTTTAATACCTCTTCTGCAATACGGGGAACAGCGATCAATCCAAAGAGGATACTTATGGCTCTTCCTATTTGTGAAGTCAGGCGGGATTCTCTTACGGAAGCTCGTGTCTTCCTTATTTCAAGAGACTCGTGGATTCGCGAGCGAATAGAGTCCAAACCCATAGCATTCCAGCCACGTTGCAGCAAATCTCTAATTTCTCCAAAACTGCTCGCATCGTCCATCTCCTGTTCGAGTGTCAATAAATCCTCGCGCGCCGACAATATCGCCTCCTCTCCGGCATGGCTACTTACACGTTCTAATAGTGCTCTGTGGAGCATATACCCGTATTCGAGCATTTCTGCTGTAGATTGATGCTCGTAAATCAAGTGCCCTCGATTTGGATCCGCCCAGGATTCTTGCTGTCGCAGACCACTCAATGACCACACCCAAAGCGATAGAGACTTGGAAATATAGCACCCATAATCCTGGAATATCCTGTTGCTGGCTGGCAAATAGCTGCGGGCAGCGGAAGGCTCTGCACGATCGGATCTTAGCATGATTGAGCCCAAAGCCACTGCATGTGCATCCTCATTATCTTTTGCCGTTTCCCGCTGGTCCTCGAAACTTATTAGGTGTACATGAGGCCTTCCAGTCCAGTAACCTCCGATCTCCGGAATGCGCTGTTGACCGCGAAATAGAAATCTCCAGCCTTTACGAGGTCGCCCAATCAGATATGCTAGGGTGTGGAAAATAGTGAGAGCCAGCGAACTGAGCTGTTCAAAGTGTTCTGAACCATCAGAACTGCTCAGCGGCGCCAGATCGAAAGCAAAATCTCCCTCGTTTTCCGTCGATGTCCTTTGCGTGACAGCCAAGTCATGGCGACGTTCTAAAAACATTAAGAAGGCTCTTTGATAGAATTTCCACTTTCGCCCGGAATGGTACCATGCTCGAGTGGCAAGTCGTGCCAGACCCGGAGGGACATGAACGCTGTCAAAAGATTCTTGAAATAAATTGACATCCCCCACAATGAAATCTCTCAGAGAAACTTCATGGTCGGGGCAGATGGTCCTGAATTCGACAGTTACTACTCCAGATTCGAATACAATTATTGTCGGATATAGAAGGATACGCTGGTCCTGTTCATCCCTTGCAAGGGTGCACTCACCTAGAAAAAATCTCACATGTGGATGTGGCAGAGGCATCTCCGTACCAAATAGTCGTAGTTCGCCGAATCTTAAGTAGCAGGCTTGCAACCAGGCTTCCGCGGCAAAGTCCACAAGTTTGGGAGCATTGCGGTCAGGTTTGATAGCGAACGTACCCTGGTACCCATCCGGAGCAAAGGCAACGGTCGTTTTCCCCTTTCCGACGCCTTCTTTTCCCCTCCAGACGGTCATACCATCCCGATGGAATGCGAGATAAGCCATTTCTAACTCGACCAAATGGCTGGCAAGATAGACCAGATCAACATGATCGACATTGATGTATGAAGTGTAAGTATGCCAGATCTCCCATTCGTATAGCTGCATTCTAAGTGATCCAGAGTAGATTCCCGTGGTAGAAGCACCACGGCTTGTCGTTAAGTCTTTAGATCCCTTCGCTTATGAAAAGGCGGAAGGTGATCTGCGTGCTTCAGCGGTTGTAGAAAAAACACAAGTCGCTCCCAACCCGGGATTTGGTCAAGTCTCATTTCATCTCCGTATGGAGGAGTAGAAGACGTTCAGCGATGACACCCATAGCCTCAATAGCCATTTTTGCCTCGGCGTCTGTAACTGTCGGAAGCCAGGGACGACCATGTCCTGTACCTTGCTTATTTCGGAGCTGATTTATTCCACAGGCAAGTTCGTACAACGCTCTTTCTACCCGTCGGTTAGGCGCTTCACCAGGCTGGCGAGGGTCGTGTGGCGTAGCGAGCCCCAGATGGACAAACACTTGTCCCAACAATGTGGGGAAATTGGATGCAGATGAGTAGCGCCCGTATCGCTCCTGGAGTATGTGTGCTGCTACAGCCTCTAGCAGATCCTTGCCCGTACCCGTCACAAGCGCAGCATCGTTAGCTCCGATTTTGGCACGTCGAATATATGCTTTCAATGCATCAGTAAGGGGAGTGCCCGACAAGTTGTCAAGAAGTTTTGGTCGGAGGTCCGTCAGAGGTTAGCTCATAACCCTCAGAATCGAACGCGGCGATTGCGTTATGGATCACTTCTTTCCCAATATAGTTCGCTGATGACTCTCGGAATCCGCCATAACCGCGAATTGACGAAATGAGAGAAACAACCAGTTCCCCTCCACTTTCGGGATCATTTTCCATTGCCCAAATCAAAGTCGAACGAATGCGCTTAGCTTTTCCAACCTTCTGGTCCTGACTGTTAGGGTCTCCAGCCACAAGTCCAGCGCGTTTGATTTGAAATTCGAGGTCAGAGTGACTTGGATCGCGACGATCAGTCTGGGCATCATCGACGAGTTGTGCGACTGCAACAATTATGGCTTCTGTGATCACGGGCATCCGCGTCTTTGTGTTAGCCATGTCATGCCTTACCTAAGGCAAGGTTTATCGGCCAGTAGATCATCCCATGCTATTCAGGGATTCGATTTACTTTTCTAATGATGAGATAGATCAACTGGTCTGAGATCGGCCCCGCCGTCTATGATTCTGCACGTCAGCAAGCCTAAAAATCGCTAGACAGCGCAAAGATTATAGACCTTTTCAAGCAACTGTGTACCGAAAAATTATCGGAAGATGTGAATGGTGACACTCCAACGGCCTGTGGCCTTTGCTCGGACATCGCGGTCACGTGCCTCTTTGCCTCTGACAGCAATGCCTCGACATTGGTTTTCAACTCATTGACGGTGATCTGCGCTGCTTGCAGCTCTTTTTGAGCCTGGGCAAGATCGGTCTGTGTTTTTGTGATCTTTTCCCGTGTGTCGCGAACTTTTTCGACTGCGTTATCCAGCTCAAAGCCGAAAAGGAACGCTCCAACAATCAACAATACGCCGAGCACCGCGGTGGCGAATTTCGCAAAGCGTACCAGGTCACGGTCAATGATGTATGTAATCCGATTCGAGTCCTCTTTCTTTTCCGGTTCTTGCACGCTAATCAGGAATGACTGGCAATAACGGCATTTGATGGCCTCGTCCTGGATTTGTTCCTTACAAATTGGACATGCCTTCATGTCATCCCCATTGCTCAATAATAGTTAGCTTGGCCGGCATAAAATGCCGAATGGCGATTCCGTTTGAAACAATTATGGCTAAGAGTTGCTTCTACAAATTGATATTATAATCCGTTTTCTATCAGACGGGTATGAAAAAAACATCAGATACCATGGTACGTTACGACCTAGATAACTTGCTTATTAGGAGATCATCGTGGGTGATGCAATCAACAAATCTCTTAAGGCATAGTTTCGGAAAACGCTGTGCTCACCAACCCTCCAGTTAACTGCGAGACCAGGGATACTGTCACTAACTCAGGCTGCCTCCGAGAGTCGGTTATTTATGACGTGCCAGAACTTGGAAAGAGCCTCGTCCTTCCCGTCAAAGTAGTCCTCAAAGAATCCGGCTTCATTTAGCGCCGGCGGATATGAGTAGCGCTCGCCGTCATCTCCGTACTCGGTCATCCAGATACTCGGCTCTTGCGGATCGACGACCTCAAACAGGTGAGAGGAATACAGGTACGGCTTGCCGGAATCGTTCAATATCCGGTAGTCGTCCGCTTCAATTCCTATAACAAAATATGGCTGATCCAGCGTGAGATCCGGATATTCAGGACTTTTCTCTTTCAGTTTTACAATCATAAGTCTTTCACCTTCTTTCTCTTTATCTCGACCCTACCGATTCCGTGGTGCTCATACCAGTGATACTCATACACATCTCCGCCAATCTCCACAGGTGGACTGCTCTTTTTAGTCCACATTGATGGTCTACCTCCATACTCCTGAACAAGTCTCCTCAGCTCACGTATTCCTCGACCTTTTGCTATTACTCGGGACTGAACGATGAGTTCTTTCGTGAGCTCAGGAACTTGCATACTCTCCATCTTATGACAGCCTTGATTATAATTAGATTTACCCCCACAAGATGTGGGGCTAACGTTTGTTTTCGGCATAAGACGGCAAAGCGTTCCCGTACCGTGCAGATATTATAACCGTTTTTGAGCAAGCGACTAGAAAAAAATGTTGAAGGTACGGCATGTGACGGCGTGCGTAAAACTACCCAGGCAATTGCTGATCTCAATCACGTAGGATGCGGTGATCCCGCCAGAGCGGGAGAACCGCATCGCTCGCGGTCTTTTCTCGACCGATGCGGTTCGCTCCGCTCACCACATCCTACCCTGCTGAAATTAAGCTCCTGAGCAGGTTCAGATTCACTGGGTCCATATCTCGGACGTTCAGAATTTTGGGTGTTTCAATAAACTTCGGGATTCGATCTAATCGAGAGTCATTCATGATTTGACGGAAGCACTCAAGACCTAGTAATCCCCGGCCAATGTGCTCGTGACGGTCTACCCGCTGGCCAAGTCCTTTCTTACAGTCATTGAGATGCAGCGCTTTCAGGCGATCTAATCCGATCTTTGCGTCCAGCTCTTGTATAACGCTCTCATAGGTTGAGGCATTACTCATATCGTATCCTGCGGCAAATGCATGACAAGTGTCCAGGCATATTCCGATACGTTCCGGCGCAGTCGAATCCTGGATGATTCGACTCAGCTGATCGAAGGAATATCCCAGAGAGGTGCCTTGGCCCGCGGTATTTTCCACCAAAATAGAGACGCGAGATCCGGCTGTAGATTTTAGCAGAGTATCGAATGACCGGATTATTGAATTTAAACCGGCATCTTCTCCGGATCCTCCATGGGCGCCTGGATGCACGATCAGATACGGGATCTCCAATTCCTCCGCTCGATCCATTTCTTCCCTGAATGAAGCCCGTGATTTCGCCAATGAATCGTGATTTGGTGATGCGAGATTAATGAGATAGCCGCCGTGGGCCAGAACCAGGATCCGGGTCCTACTGCGCTCTAATTCGAAATCGCGTAATTCTTGCTCCTTGAATGGCCGAGCTTTCCATTGTGAAGCGTTTTTGGTGAAAATCTGGATGGCAGTACATCCCAATGTCTCGCCACGGGCAAGAGCCTTGTCGACGCCTCCTGCGATAGAGACGTGGGCGCCCAGAAGAGGATCGGATAAGCCATCACTCGGAGCGCCTACTTTGGCGGCTTTCTTGCCTGATCTATTGGACTGTGTGATTGATCGGTTGGTCGCGTTTAGATTCATAGGACTAAGCCGGACGCTGTGCTGCTTTGCTAGAGACAGGAACAAGCATCCGGAACCGGCTTAAAATCAAAGCAGGTTGCATAGCAAGACATTGCAAATGACAAGGAGCTACCAAGACGATTCCGGAGGTGCCATGACCAATCATGTGTGGCGTGTCTGGAATTCGGATGCTTCGCCGGAAACTGTAGGAACAAAACGGACTTCTATCTTTCGGTTGAGCGCAGATCCGATCCTCACGAGCATTCCCAAAGAATCTCCCTCATAGTCCGCTTCTTCCAGGTCCCGTATGATCGACTCCGTGATCCCCACGAGTTTGGCCAGTTCCGCCTGCGTCAGGTCCGCTTGGTTTCGCAGGTCATATATTTGCTGTGCAATATCCGCTTTGACTTCGTATTCCTTGAATAACGCCTCCGACTCGGGATCGCCGGCCACAAATTCGTTGTATGCCCACTCGAACGCATCCGAACTCAACTTTTTTTCTTCTCCCATAATCGTCCCTCCCAAGGGAACGTGTGAGCTTGTGGGGGTGCTTTTTGCAGGGTGCCTTTCCAGTCAGTATTGTAACATACCCTCCCCGAAAACTGTTGCAGTATCCGCTGGTCGGAGACTATTTCGAGCATCTTCATTCAGGGGAGATGTCTTATCGCTAAGTCCTCAGTTCTTAGATATTTTCCGGCATACAACGGGTAAGACCTCAGTTAGAAGCGTCCAAAGTCTGTCATTGCGAGCGGAGCGAAGCAATCTCCCAATAGAAGGAGAAGGGGTCACCCATTAAGAGGTCCTCTGTCAAGGAAAATACTTCCCCTGGGCAAGGAAATCATCGTTTCCTTGCTGAGGTACAGCGGTTGCGTTGCGTACAGCCTCCGTCAGAGCCTTTTCTTCGCCTT
>JBKQRG010000440.1:0-17812 GCA_052144015.1 Desulfomonilaceae bacterium | reverse complement strand
ATTTTTCCACGGTAGCTAAGAAATCCTCAGCATTGAAGCTCGCCTCGTTATACACGCATATCGGCGCGGTGAGCATCGTGTACGGAAATGAGTAAAATATGGAATTGACGTGACACATGGGCATTACCATGAGCGGTTTGTCGGTGGGCCTCAACCCCGTGTTGGAGATATTCAAATAATATTGGGCGAGATAGCTTTCATGCGTTCTCACAACTCCCTTTGGCTTCCCGGTAGTGCCGGATGTGTACATAAAGGTCCACGGATCCTCGGCATCCACTATCAGTTTTGGTTCCTCAGCGGAGGCAGCGCGCAGCCAGTCTTCATATCCCACATATCCTTTGGGTACCTCGTCCCCCGGCTCACCCATAAAGATATAACTGCCTGCAGGGATCGGCAACTTATCCTTGATTCCGTTCACCAGATCAACGAAAGATTTCTCTACTATGAACACTTTAGCGTCGGAATCGTTGACGATATACTCGATTTCCGGCCCTGCCAGCCTGAACATTAACGGAACACATACCTGTCCACCTTTGGCGGAACCAGCGTAAATTTCCATCCATTCAACCCGGTTGAAGGCGAGAACCGCGAATCGCACACCTTGGCCGCATCCCATTTTGGTGAGACCGTTGGCCAGACGCGCGGCCCGGTCATTCCACTCGCGAAAAGTGAAGTTTTTCATTTTGTCCTGACAGCCTAGCAGGTCAGGATAGTGGATTGCATGTTCGCGAAGCACTGTTCCCATAGGAATCCATTTGCTTACAGTCATGATTACCTCCTGATGTAGCGGTTGATGAACTGACCATTGACGGCACGAAAATCTGTGAAAGAGCTTATGAAGGCCCGGGAACCGCCACGTATTCCCAGGGAAACCTGAGCGACAGCGTTACATTTAGTTGCAGATGCATCATACCCGAAAGGGGGCAGTCGCATGCACGTCCTCTATTGCGCTATATGGTTAAGGATTCGTTGGTCCAATCCCGCATTACTTTTCACGAACTGGCTAGGGTTGTCTCAATCAGCTTGACATAGTTGTTTTTATAGGAATAATTGGTTTACTGAGGATTGAGATCCTTTCCGATTTCCCATCATAGGCACTTGCAAAATCACTGTCAACATCATTGTACCGCAAACGGAAGGAGCACAGGAAACATGGATCTCTTCGGGAAAATCAAGATCCTATCGTTGGAGCAAGCAACTGTCCTGCCTTATCTCACTTACCGATTGGCTATGGATGGCTGCCGAGTGATACGGCTCGAACACCCGGTGTTTGGAGACCCGAACAGATTGGTAGGTGACCCGTTTCTCGAGGGCGAGGAACGGATGAACAGCTACTACATGGCCATTAATTCCGGTAAAGAAGCCATGACCCTCAATTTGGCCGACCCCAAAGGACAGGACATATTAAAGCGGCTCCTTATCGAATTGGACGTCGACATTTTTGCCACCAACCAACTGCCGCGCAATTATAACAAGCTTGGCGTCGACTATGATTCTCTCAAAAGAATTAAACCGGATATAATTTGGCTTGGGATTACCGGCTTCGGTCCGGATAACAATGAAGTTGCTTACGATCCCATTCTGCAAGCGCGCGGGGGACTCATGGAATTAACCGGAGAGCCGGATGGGTCGCCCGAGGTCGTTGGAGTTCCGTTGCCCGATATGGGTACCAGCGAACATGCGTACGGTCTCACCATGAAAGCGCTTTTTGTGAAAGCCATGACCGGTCAGGGGAGTCGGATCGATATTTCTATGTTTGATAGCACCGCCTCATGGTTGACGGTCCCCATTACTATGACCGCGTCTTTCGGGAAAAAAATCTCGCGACGCGGGAACACTCATGAGTTTTTCGCCCCAGTATCCGTATATCCGACTTCGGACGGTTATGTTTATATTGCCGTAGGAAACGATAAGCAATTTCAGGCATTTTCGGCACTTCCGGAATTCTCCGCACTAGCAAAAGAGGAATACAAAAAGAACCTGGGCCGCATCAGGGACTTGCCGAATCTTACTAAAACAATTTCTGATGTCACTTCCAAAATGACCACAGCGGGACTGCTCGGGTTAATGAATTCCATTGGAGTCGCGGCTTCCAAAATCAACACAGTGGCGGAGGTCGCATCCGATCCGCTGATAAAGGACAAATTGCTGAAAGCCAAAGACGACAAATCGGGATTCGAGCTGACACTGGCGCCGCCGCCGGTCACGACGGCTTTCCTGGAATCCTGTGGGAGAAAACTCACTTTTCCGCCTCGTTTCGGTGAACATAATGAAAAAATTCTCGTGCAGGAACTAGGCATTCCAGCGGGCGAAATCGCCGTCTTGAAATCCGAGGGCGTCATCTGACGCGTCGAGGAACTTCAAATAATTCTAGATCTGGTTCTTCGTTGATCTTGAACCGGATCCTTAACAAGGACTTTGCAGCAGGTAATCATTATGGGCGTAGCCAAATACATAAAAAATGAAAAAGACGCGATCCTAGAGGTGATTCTCCAGTCCGGGATAAAAGTCAAATCTAATTACGATCCAAGAGATCTGGAACAAGTAGGTTTTGATTACGAAACAGATTTGGGTGAACCCGGTCGATATCCATTCACCAGATCCATTCACGCAGAGGGTTATCGCTCCAGGGAATGGACCACTCGCCAGTATTCCGGATTCGGGACACCTCTGGAAACCAACGAGAGATTTAAACTCTTGATCTCGCATGGCCAGAGCGGGCTTAATGTGGCATTTGATCTTCCGACGCAGATGGGGTACGACTCGGATGACCCGAGGGTCGAAGGTGAGGTGGGCCGAGTCGGAATGGCTGTCGATACGCTTCGCGATTTTGAAATCGCTTTCGCAGACATCCCGCTGGACAAGATTGGTTCTGGACTCACGATCAACGCCGTTGCCTCTATCATGCTGGCCATGTACCAGGCCATGGCCGAAAAGCGGGGATTCGATGCTAAGAGAATCAGCGCAACTCCGCAGAATGATATCCTCAAAGAAATGATCGGTCGCGGGGCTTGGATTTATCCGGTTCATGATGCGGTCCGCTTAATAGGAGATACTATCGAGTATTCCATCACGACCCTGCCACGTTGTAATCCGGTATCCGTCTGCGGATATCATATCCGTGAATCCGGTGCCACTCCAGCCCAGGAGATTGGTTTTGCTCTCGAAATTGCCAATAGTTACATTGACGAAGCAATTTCCCGCGGCCTCTCGGTAGACGACATCACCCGAGGTATTACCTTCAATTTCAATATATTCGGAAATCTTTGGGAACAGGTCGCCAAATTCAGAGCCGCACGGAAGCTCTGGGCAAAGAATCTGAAAGAAAAGTACGGTGCTAAAGACCCGAAATCCATGCATCTTCGGGGCCTATTCGGAGGCGGCGGATTCGGGCTGACCAAGGCCCAACCGGAGAATAACATTATGCGAGGGGCTTACTATGCCCTTGCCGCGGCGCTTGCCGGTGCGCAGACTACGGCTCTATGCTCTTTCGATGAGGCATTCACCATTCCAACGCCTCGAGCGGCCTTACTTTCGCTTAGGACTTGCGAACTCCTTATGGACGAGATCGGGCTGCGAGACACGGTAGATCCTTTGGCCGGATCGTACTTTATTGAAACGCTAACCAAACAGATGGAAGAAAAGATTCAGGAAGAACGCGACGGAATCCAGCAGGTGGGCGGGATGATAGAAGCTGTATCCACTGGTTTTGTGCAGAAACTGGTGGCGCAGCAGGCATACGAATGGGAACGTGGACTCAAAAAGAATGAATTCATCAAAATAGGGGTGAACAAATACGTTGAGGAAGAGGAACAGGATGTTGAGCTACATGAATACGATCCCACTACCCAGGAAAAGCAACTCGAAAATTTGAAACAGATCAAAGTAGAAAGAAGCGACTCGGAAGTAAGTCGCACATTAAAAGAACTGGATATTGCTACCCGTGCAAAGAGGAACGTCATGCCCCTGCTGGTGAATTGCTGTAAGGCATACTGCACTGTGGGTGAAATGGCGAACGTTTTCAGAGAAGCCTTTGGAGAATTTCGAGAACCTAGCATTTTTTGAACTATGATTTAACCAGGGAGAACTTCTTTGTCCTCATTTTCCAGCTTAAGGATTCTTTTCTCGAGAGGTGGAAGAATATGCATCACGTCGATCGTAGCTCCGGGATTTTAAATCAGGAGGAGAAGTTTTCCCAGGACGAGCGGCAACAATATCAAGAGAAGTTTCTTCGCGAAATCATCGGAGTGGCCTACACGGCCGGGACTCCACTCAAGGCCGCGCTTGATCAAGCCGGGGCAAAGCCTGATGACATCCGCACCATCGGAGACCTCGCCAAGCTTCCTATAATCAAAAAGAAGGACTTGTCCGAAGCGCAAAAAGCGAATCCTCCGTTTGGCGGCTTCTTGACTGTCCCCATGAGCGATCTCTTGCGAGTCCACCAATCGCCGGGTCCAATCTACGATCCTGTGGGAAAAGAGCGGAGTTACTCGCGATGGGGAACCGCCCTGTACTCGGCGGGTTTTCGACCGGGTGACCTTGTTGTGAATACCTTTTCGTATCATCTCACTCCTGCCGGGCATATGTTCGAGGACGGACTGGTCGAGATTGGCGCCACCACTATCCCAATAGGTGTGGGGAATACTGATGCTCAGGTGGAAATACTCCAAGCTTTACCGGTTACGGGGTATATCGGCACCCCAAGCTTTCTCATGGCAATTTTCAAGAAGGCTGAAGATATGGGGCTCCAACCTGCGAAGGATTTCAAACTGGAAATCGGCATGATATTGGCGGAAATGGTGCCCGAGTCGCTGCGCAAGAGATTTAAAGACAAATACGGAGTCATCGGCAGGCAATCTTACGGAACAGCGGATGTGGGATGCGTATCGTACGAATGCCCAGCTATCAATGGCATGCATATCCATTATGACGTGATAGTAGAAATAGTGGATCCTCAGACTGGCGAGGTGCTTCCGGAGGACTCACCGGGCGAGGTCGTGGTGACATGCAACAATAAGATTTATCCGCTGGTCAGGTTCGGCACCGGAGATATTTCCAGCATCATCACCGGACCATGTTCATGCGGACGGACCGGACCTCGCCTGACGCGCATCATGGGTCGCGCGGACCAGGTGACCAAGGTGAAAGGCATGTTTGTGCATCCTTCCCAGGTGGAGAAGGTGATGGAGATCCACCCCGAGATTGCCAAGGCCCGCCTTCTTGTGGAACGACCGCGAAACAAGGATTTAATGACGCTGGAAGTGGAGCTTAAGGGATCTGCCCCCGAAGAATTTATTCCCGCTGTCGAGCAGACCGTCAAAGAAGTGCTGAAGCTCAGAGGTTCTGTAAGAATCCTGAATCCCGGAACCTTACCGCCGGATCATAAGAGCATAGAAGATATAAGGAAGTGGGATTAGCGGGAGATGAATTCCGTGGCCCGTCCCGCGACAGTCGGGGATGGTTCGCCGATCAGGGGCAATGAGATGGACGTTACAAACGTTTTGACGGAAAAAAGAGAAGAGATTCTCAAAATAGCCGCGCGTCACGGCGCTCGAAATGTCCGAGTCTTTGGATCGATAGCCCGCGGAGAAGCCGATGAGCACAGTGATATTGACCTGCTTGCAAGTTTCGATCCTGCCACTGGGTTGCTCCAGCATGTAGCTTTGATTCGAGAGCTTCGGGAGTTTCTCGGTTGTCCCGTGGATGTTGTCGATGATGATGGCCTTCGCCCTCGGATGCGAGATCGAGTGTTGCATGAGGCCACGCCCTTATGAGAAGCCAGCGTGAGAGATTGCTCGATATCTTGGCCGCCATAGAAGCGATCGAGGAATACGCAACTCTTGGGCACGAAGCCTATGTTCAGGACAAGCTCGTCCAAGGATGGATGATCCTCCAACTGCCGAGAATTGGAGAAGCCGCCGCATCGAGAAGATGATTCCGTAGATCCTTCACGGACCTCATCACATAGATGGGATTATTCTGTTGACAGACAGGGCTGCTGTAGGGGCAGGGCTTGCCCCGCCCTGGAAAGGGCGCAGCAAGCGGCGCCCCTACAACCACACACACGCCCGAATAATACGTAGCCCCGGAGGGGCGGCTTTTGGATTGTCCAGCTCACCAGAGCCGCCGCCACTGAAAGCTCGGCAAAGTATCTGAAAGGCCATGACCATGCAGATACTCTGATAGAATTACAGATTAAACAACCTTATGTTTCCGGATTACCTGGGGTTTGCTAGAAACAGCCGTGTAAACCAAGGAGGACTCAATGGGATCGAAGAAGCCCACACCAACAGCGCGGGAGCTTATTGGCGATGTCGCTCCGAAGCTCGCTGAACTTAGTGATGATCTTCTCTTCGGCGACATTTGGGAACGGCCCGCGCTTTCCAAGCGCGACCGTAGTCTCATTACAGTAGCGACCCTTGTTGCGCTCAATCGCACCGAGCAATTACCTTTCCATCTCCGTCGCGGCCTTGAAAATGGTTTAACGAAGGACGAAATCATCGAACTGATTACGCACCTTGCTTTTTACTCGGGATGGCCCACAGCAATGTCCGCGGTCCTCCTTGCGAAGGATGTTTTCCAGCAAGATGAGTAGCCGGTGATGTGTCGAACCTTCTAGTCGCCCGAACCGCTCATGATTCACACTGGCGTGGAGCCCGGTGAAAAAATGAGAGGGCTTCGGCGCAGAAAAGTGCGGTGCCTGTAAACCGAAATTGCCCCATAGTTCCGGAGTAATTGACTGTCAGCCGCTTTCCATGCTAATTATCAACAATTGCCTGCACAAATGGAGGGGTCGGACGTGAAAACGTCCTTTAGGCATATTCTATGCGTCTGCTTTTTTTCCCTGTTTATTTCTTTAGCGGTGTCTTTTGAAACAGCTTGGGGGGAGACTGTGACCGGAGTTGTTAAGTCGGCTGAAGCGTTAGATCACACTATCCGCAAGTGGAAGTCTCACATGGCAAATACAGCCAAGCAGGGCAGGGAGGTCCGAAATGCGGTACAAACAAGAGGATCCGAGCTATCCCAGGCGCTCAACAAGAAAGATAATAAAAAAGGCATAACCTACGGGGCTTTTTGTTGGTGCATGACAGCAAACAAGAAGGCGCCCATCAGGTATGCGTACACATACGGCGAAGCTGATTCCGAAATTGCCGGAAAGAAGGCAGTGAAAGCTTTCGATGCCGAAGGAGCGAAAGGAAGATGTTTAAAAGCCCCACGCCTGTTAAGAATCACAAGCGATAATCTCTGAGACCAATGGATAATGCTGTCCGAATTTGCATCAAGAAAGATCGGCGGCCACGGGCCGTCCTACCATTGCTTGCATTCACCTTTGATATAACGCGAGAAAGCTGGTTTGCTCATTTCAGAACGACCGGCAGGGACGCCGACCGCTACCGGAATTCGAACCCGGCGCCCCCCAGTCGCTTTGGTAGCGACCGGCCTCCGGGGGCTCTCTCAAAACTCAGAATCGAGAAATGATCGTGCCACACTTCTCGTTCCCAGGCGGCGCCCGGGGACCAGGAAACCGATTACGACCTTCGGCGCCAGTAACCTGGCTTACGCTTTTGATGAGCAACAGCTACAATGAGGATCGCTTGTGGCAGAATTTCGTACACCACAGTGTAAGGAAAGCGGCGGACTAGCAACCGCCGAAAGCTACCATAACATGGCGCACCTAAGTCCGGAGTATCATACGCATGCTCGAAACACCGAGCAACTTCGGCTAGAAACACCTCACCAAGGCCAGGTAATCGATCTTCGTAGAATCGAGTTGCCTCCGCAAGTTCCGCCTCGGCAAGAGGATGAATTTGGAGTTCTCTCACGATAGGCTGCGACGCACCCGAGCAAGAGCCTCGTCAGCCGGAACAGGTGTGACACGACCTTCTCGAATCTCCCTCGAGCGGGCTAGCACTTCCGCCTCCCAAGCGGCCTCAATATCACCTTCATCTTCCTGTTCCAGAGAGGAGATCAGCACACCAATCAGTCGTGTCTTATCATCTAACGAGAGTTGACTGACCTCCCTTTCGATTTCAGTGAGTGATAATGTCACGGATAATTCTCGCTCGTCCATTTAGGGGCGGGCTCGAGACCCGCTCCTGCGACGCGATTATATGTAAGTTTAAGTATAGGCCACACCGTGGCCGCTGCATTAGTGTCAGGAATGGCCTGAGTGACCGCTGTGAGAGGAACACCCGGAACCGGCCAGGATTTTGTCGGTTCCAGAACTCGCGAAGACTGATAGAATCCTGTGAGTTTCGCCGGAACTACAAGCCGGACAGGTTACGGAATCTTTTCCGGAAGAAAAAACGATTTTTTCAAATTCTTTTCCACAGCTATCGCACTTAAATTCAAATATCGGCATACGAGATCCCCTTATCCGCAGCTGCAACCGCCGCCACTGGGTCTGTTCAATTCCGCCGTTGGGCCGAACATAGTTGATTTTATCGTAAGCCCTCCGGATTCTTTAATTAATTTCATGGCAAAGGGATCTGCTATTATTTGGAGGCCATCAATCTGGTGTGTTTCGTCGCCTTCTTTCGGCTCGTCCAGAGCCAACCCCATGCTGGGGCCGCCTCATCCATAACCACCGAAAAACACTCTCAGCGCCTGATTTTGGCTAAGCTTTTCTTTGAAATAGCCGCGGGACTCATCGTCAATAGTAATCATGATTAAACCCCTAGATAAAATATGCAAACGGAAAACCGCTGCGCTTATAATATGCATGTATGTCGATACAGGCAAGTACTACTTGAGTCACGGAATCGTCTAATTCCCCTTAAGAATAGGACAGAATAGCGATCCAGGCGGGCAGGCTCCGCCGGAAGTAGGTCCATTTAATATAGAGTCCCGACCCGGGACCTTCGCATCACGCGTCCCGGTTCATAAGCAGGATGATAAAAGGAAAAGTCCCAAAGCTCCAACAAGTATTAAGCGTAACAGCTTCATAACAAATATTGCTCCACATCGGGGGAATCTCCGGATCCACCCGAAATACTTAAAATTCATACAGGACTGTCAGAAGAATTTATTCAAAAACCCTCTGACCTTTTGTAGCTCTTCACCGACACTTGGAGGTCCCCGCCGACCGCAATGATCACAGTCTGTATCTGTCGATCGAGTAGCCGGCGCTTCATCGGATTTTACAGGACCCAGGTATGGGAGCTGAGAGCCTCCTGATCCAGCAAGTTTTTTGACAATTTCTCCCAACTTGCCGGATATTTCCTTTTCGCCCACCAGCACTGATTCCCCTACCAGGACCACAGGAACGGAGAACCTGTCCCGCGCGTGGATTGCCTCCAATCGTTTGTAAATGGCACGGTCCTTATCACGATCGATATTGAAACTCTTCGTACGAACGGGATACTTCTTTCTTAGATTTTCGATCAACTTTCTCGCTTTTTCACAATTGGCGCAATCAGAGGAAGAAAAGATCACAGCCCATACCGTGCCGGGTTTGTCCGAAAAGGTTTTTGACGATTTTCGAGGCTCTGCCAATGCGAATGCATGCCCCAGGGCACAGAGCATCAGGGTCGCCCCGAGCTTAATAAGAATCGAATAGCGGCAGCACATTTCTTGATTAGCTTCATCTTAGCCGGAATAGGATAGTACCGGTCAACATTTCGATGGGTTCTAAAACCGCAGGCCTCTCGCTGAATCAAAAGCCACCTCAAAGCATCTTCAGCCTGTTCCACCAAAACGTTATATTGGCGTATCAAATCATTTGCAAGTGAGATTTCCGAGCGATCGGCATCCGATGCGTGTTCGTGATATTGTTTAATGGCTCCCAAAGCTTCCTGTCGCGCGGCTATACTCTTTTCGATTAGATCTTCAAGCCTCAGCCCGGTGCTTCCAAGACCTTCGGCCATTTCCTTTATTATATCTATTTCAGGAGACGTGGAGTCTCTAAACATTCCCATTTTAGTCCCAACCCTTTATGTTGTTATCATAATGCGATTGGGTTGACAAGCAAGGGGAGTTCAGTAACAATTGAATATAGGTGGCTAATGAACAAGATGTTACATTCATTCTTTCCTAATTCACTTGACTTTTTACATTTAACATACTATGTTCAAACCACTTTATGCAATCTGACCCTCGGGCCTGCCCGGCGGCTGCCCGGTTCAGAAGCCAAATCACACTCCCCCATGTGAGGAGGTCCCCTATGTCAGGCAAGTCTTTGTTTTCAGCCTGGGTTGCCGTTTTAATGGCTACCGTGATTTTCCAATTTCTGATTGCTGCTCCTGCCGATGCATACAGAGTTTGCACCTTCAAGGGCACTGTTCTTGACAACGGCTGGCGCTCAATGACAGTCAAATCGGGCAATCAGTGCGCTGAAGTTAATGTCGGCTGGCGGACCAAGTATATGCCGAATCGCCGACCCTGCATAGGTGAGCGCGTTGCGGTCGATTTCCTATTGGAAGGCGGGTACATGAAAGCGACCAAGGTGGTGAGCCTAACCCCGCATGTGCCTGAAGCTCAGTGTTATCCGCCTGCGCCTCCCAGTGGGACCGTGTGTGGAAAGCCGGTTAGGGAAGAAGTCGTCACCGAGCCGTGCCCCCGGCCAAGACCAATAGTCTCCACCAAGCCACCCGCTCACGTAGCTGATCGGAATTGGGTACCTAAGAGAGAAGCTGCTCCTCCGAAAACAACCAAACCTTCTGTTAAGAAACCGCCGACCGAAAAAAAGGAAGAAAGAGTAGCCACAGGCCCTGTGGAGAGCAAGGAAGAGCCAAAGGAAAAACCCGCGACTGAAGAGAAGAAATATAAAAGCCTATCCGGAGAGGTCGTAGCATCCTCACCCAAGAGCCTTTCAGTAAGAGTCACCGAAGAAGGGGAAGCCGCTGAGGTCGTTAATGTCCGCGTCGGGCTCAAGACGAAGTTCGTGCCTTTCCGTCGGCCTGCTGTGGGCGAAAAGGTCAAGATCGAATATATGCAGGAAAATGGAGACAAATTCGGGTACACAGTGCAGGTAGTTCAGTAACCGAATTAATACAAGCTTGTGAAAAAAGTTGTAGGCCCGGAGCCGGGGAGATCATCCTGAAAAGATCTCCCCGATTTCGTTCTGGAAAGGGAAGAAGGACCGGGACACCGCTGGCATCGATTCGTACGCCGCGGCCTCCGTGCCGGTGCTTAGCCGGGAAGAGAAGGGAAGAATGCGGGGGAATGTATCAGAAAAAGGCGGGCATAGTTCCCGGCATGACAGGTCTCCCGTCCCCTTGGCAGGTTGTCCGCTATTTCGTTCGCAGAATGTTGAGGTGGTTTGGCAGAATCTACAAGAAGCGATGCCTATATGCAAAGCATACATCTATCCGGAAGTTGCTAGGGGTGGTTGCAAAAAAGCATGGGGCCAAGTCTCGTCTTGGCTCACGTTTCAGCCTCAAGATAATAAAATCTGCGGAGCTGTAGAGGCGCTATTGTCATTGCGAAGCGGAGACCCATCATTACCACCAGGCTCTGTGAACTGTCATTGCGAGCGCAGCGAAGCAATCTCTACTCCCGGACAATGGCAGAGACGAATTCCGGGATTGCTTTCCCGCGGACCGCGGGATTTCACTCCGCGCAAAGACACGTTGGGGCCTGTCACTGCGAACGCACAAAATCATTTCGGGAACGGCCCGACCTGCACCTGATTCTTAAGTCGCTCCCCGATTCCAATGGTCTAATCTAGCTTTATTGTTCATTTCCCATTTCCCAGAATTAATCCAGATTCGTATCATACTGTGTAGATGGCGATGTAGATGTTAACTTGCCATCTTTGATCAGATAAGCGTTCACTTTCATCGCCCAAAGCAGTTCGTCGGTGTTAGGGCCTTCTTGCTGTATAACCACCTCAATTAAATCATCTTTGTGGTCGTTGTCGAGGTCTATAAACGCCCAAGTAACCTTTTTCGCATAACATTCGTGGCCTGGGATGTCCTCACCACAGGCGCCCAAATTATCTCCAAAAGATACCTCATGAAGGATCACGGGCTTCCAGCCATTAAAATACAGCACTCTTTTCTTTCCAGCGGTTGTTCCCTGACCGGAACCAAAACCCTCAGTCCAAATTACTGCTGCTCCATTCACGTTGTTGTGTAGGACGCCAAAGTCATGACCGACTTCGTCAATTTCTCGGGCTTCTCGCAATTTCGGCCGTACCAAAATAGAGCCTTTCTGGAAGTTTCTGCCACGATCCGGGAAGCTCGCTGCTGCCAAATAAGCCCGTTCATTGCCCGTGAGGGTAATCGGAATTACCCTGCCCACAAACATTGCACACTTGGTTTCACCTTCTGGAGGGTCCCACCACAGATAAATTTGGGAATCACTCGGGACATCGCATTTGCCTATTACCAAACTCGGCACGATAATGATTGCGAAGAGAATGAGGTATATTCTGGGCACGGCTATTCCCCCACGAATTACGTTACAAAGGCCGGATATTATGGCCGATTTAATATTTACAGCAATGACACCTTGGAGTCTATCACTGCGAGCGATATACAATTACAGCAGTGTGAGCAGCGTGCAAGTTTGAAAGATATTGACCCGGCAAAACCGAACCTGCCTTCACATTTCAAGACCTGACCACGGCAGGAAACTAACGATTCAATTCCCTTTCTAGAAGTTTCATTATTTCAAAGACCGGACGGTCCAAGCGTTCTGCGGTGGTTCTTACATCGTCGAATTCAGGACGCCTATCTTTCATCCCGTCTGCTCGTTCAATTACTTTGACTCTCATTGGTCCCAGCGATGTGTCCACCGTCTCTGAGGTTCTTGGCAAAAGGATTCGATCCGACTGTGAAACACGAACTCCCAACGTGGTAGTGTGGGACAGCAGAAGCCGGGCGAAATCGTCTACATGATTTGGCGGAGTAATTACTGTGATAGCAGTGCCAGGTCTATTCTTCTTCATTTGCACCGAGGAGAAAGTCACGTCTAAAGCTCCCTTGGAGAGCAGGAGATCCATCAGAGAGCCGAGCACCCTTGGATCGAGATCATCGATCTGACATTCCAGAACCCCTACCTGGTCTCGACCGACCGCCGTAACAGATCCTTGCCCGACAGTAATGCGGAGAGCGTTCGGGAATTCGTGCGGATCGGATCGGCCTAAACCGTATCCTATGCTTTGAGGAACAAAACTAGGGTAAGGGCCGAATTCTGAAGCAAGTGTTTTCGCGATAGCAGCACCAGTAGGAGTGACCAGCTCTATGGAGGCTTCTACTCCTTTTACAGGCACATTTTTGAGGATTTCCAATGTCGCGGGAGCCGGTGTTGGCAGCATCCCATGTGCGGTTTTCACGAAACCGCGGTTCACCGGAACAGGCGAGCATATCATTTTTTCTATTTCCAGAGCTTCAAAACCCACAGCGGTCCCGACAACATCGATAATGGAATCCACCGCTCCGATTTCATGAAAGTGCACGTGATCTTTTTCCACACCGTGGATGCGAGCTTCTGCTTCAGCGATCACATCGAAAATGTCGAGAGCCCGATTTTTAGCGCGGTCCTGAATCCCGGATTCGCTGATCATTTTACGAATATGTTGGTAATTGCGATGCGGTTGGTGCTGAGTCACTTCCACGTCGCACCGGACACCGGACAGTCCGTGCCTCGACGATCTGTCCACCTTCAAAGACCAGCCGTCGAGATGAAGCATGGAGAGTTGATTCTTGAGAAAGCCAGCGTCAAGACCTGCGTCTATCATGGCAGCCAATGTCATATCGCCGGATATACCGGAAAAGCAGTCAAAATATGCAAGCATAGGGAGATCACCTATAGTTGTTACCGCAAGCGGATTTCAGTCTCGTTTCGCGGGTGGAAGTCCCAGGTCTCGACGGATTCTGCCCAGAAAAGTTTGGTACAACCCATCCATTTCGCTCACATCTTCCGAATGGGCCTGTTCGTACCCTACGAGAAAATAATAAACCGCACGATCGAAAAAAAGTGAAGTTCTATTATTCAACGCCACGATAGAGCGAATATCAAAGGGCTGCCCGGCAAAGTTGCTCTCCTGGAAAAACAACCATATATGGCGTTTAAGCAGAATGAAAACTCTAGTCATTTCGGCAAAGCTCAGATTGTCTTCGCAACACCTAACACCAAGCTGCAAGTAACGATCGGCTATGGTTTCAACTGATGTCCTGCGATCAATATTGACGGCAAACTCGGAAAGAATGGTGTCTGCCATTTCTTCGAGCATCTCTTTTCCCAATTGGTACTGGGACAAAAGTTCCCGCTTGTGGAAGGTGTCTTCCAGAAAGTTTTCTTTGATTTGTTCGTGGAATTTTTGAATGAACTTGGCGAATTCCAACTCAAAGGTTCTGGTTTCCATGCTTTCCTCCTATGAGCGGGTCAAGATGTCGGCCGGTTAATTCCAGTCAAATGGCTGATCAAGGCTGAAATCAGGTACTCCTAATTCCTGAGAATCCATGTTCTGAATGAACACGTTTTCAAATCCTTGTGACCAGGCGTAGTCTATTACCTCCTCGTACTCCTGAATAGTTGCGGCCCTGTTGAGCAACGGGAAATCAGAGCTTTTGTGTAGCGGCGTATATTGAGCCATGATCGATAAAGTAATGTCTCTCGGCAGATTGTCTCCGAGCCAGATAAGTGTTTCCCAGCTGCCGGCAAGATTATTGGGAAGTACTAAATGCCTAATAATGACTCCCCGGATGGCTCTACCTTCCACGTCTACCATAAGATTTCCTACCTGGGAATGCATCATCAGAATCGCCGCACGCGCGATTTCTACATAGTCTGCCGTCGCGGAATATCTTGCCGCCTGTGCCGCGGAAGCATATTTCAGATCCGGTAGATACACATCCACGATTCCATCCAAAAGCTCCAGAGTTTCAGGTGATTCATACCCGTTGGTGTTATAGACGATGGGAAGCGTCATGCCTTTTGCAATGGCCTCGGCGACGGCCACGAGAAAACCCGGCAAATGGTGGCTCGGCGAGACCGGCTCCAAGCTGCAACAGCCCAGTCGTTGTAGGTCAAGAATCTTTTGCGACAGGAGCTCAGGACTGATTGGATGTCCTGTACCCCCTTGGCTGATCTGGTGATTTTGACAATATACGCATCGCATGTTGCAGCCGGAGAAAAAGATAGTTCCAGCACCCCCTGGTCCAGTCAATGGTGGCTCTTCGCCAAAATGAGGTAAAATGGAAGCTACCACCGGCTGCGGACCTGCAGAGCAAAATCCGATTTCTCCTGATGTCCTGTTTACCCCGCACGAGCGAGGACATAATCGGCAACGGCTCGATAACCTCGCCGCTTCGCGAGCCCTTTCAAAAATTTCCGCGGACGTTAGTACTGGCATTTCATCAAGTCCTTGGTTCGTGTATCAAAAGATAATAGCATTTTTGAATTTTGAGGAGAATCCACTAGATAACCTCTCAGTTAGGAGGGGCGTGGATTTACAATTGCGAGGAGTCTATGTTACGACAGGCGTCTCGCCTGTCGATTTGAATGACCGGCAATCCCGCGTTCTGCGCGGGACGGTCCCACCAGCAATCCCCAAAGCCGCGAGATTGCTTCCCACGTTTTTCAACGGGGTCGCAATAACACTCTTTGGCCGCCGGCAGCTGAAGGATTCAGTCCACTAGAAAATCAGCACTTGATCTGTATAGAAAATATGAGTTAAGTTTTTGTCGGGCTTGTCAATTATTGAATGACCAAGTCCAGAAGGAATTTTTCCATGAGAATGTCGAGCTTTTTTGTTCCCACACTTAAGGAAGATCCTGCCGATGCGGAAGTGGTCAGCCATCGGCTCATGGTGCGAGCAGGCATGATCAGAAGGCTCACTGCCGGAATCTACTCGTACCTGCCGCTTGGCTACCGTTCTTTGAGAAAAGTGGAACAGATCGTCCGTGAAGAAATGAATGCGGCAGGCGCACAAGAGGTTTTTCTGCCGATGGTCCAACCCTCCGAACTCTGGAAAGAATCCGGACGCTGGGAGCTGTACGGAAAAGAGTTGCAACGCTTTAAGGACAGGCACGATCGCGAATTTTGTCTCGGACCGACACATGAGGAAGTGATTACTGACCTGGTAAGACGAGATGTTCGCTCCTATAGGGATCTTCCGCTGAATCTGTATCAAATACAGACCAAATTTCGGGATGAAATCCGGCCACGATTCGGTCTCATGAGATGCCGCGAATTCATGATGTATGACGGATATTCATTCGATTCCACCGACCACGGATCGGAAGAATCTTACCGGGTCATGTGGGAAGCGTACCAGAGAATATTCATTCGTTGTGGACTCAAGTTCAGGGCCGTCGAAGCCGATACCGGCCCTATTGGCGGAAGCTTTTCACACGAATTCATGGTCTTGGCCGACACGGGCGAAGACACGATTGTCTCCTGCAACTCGTGTGACTACGCTGCCAACCTGGAAAAAGCCGAAATCAGACCCAGCGATACCAAACCCATCCGAGGAAAGAAAGGGAGTTTCAAGAGAGTCGAAACTCCGGGCATGAGCACCATCGAGCAGGTTTCCGGTTTCCTTAAGGTAAAACCAAGCGATCTCATCAAGACGCTGATTGTATCAACCGATGTTGGCCCAGCAGCAGTGCTCATCCGTGGCGAGGATGAATTGAACGAGGTTAAGGTCAAGAACTTCCTCAAAGCCACGGAATTGGAGTTCGCCGACGCCAGAACTATCGAAGAAATAACCGGTGGTCCTTTGGGATTTTCAGGGCCTGTGGGACTCAAGGATATTAAAATCCTAGCGGACGATGCCGTTCGCGAGATTCCTTTAGCCGTCGTGGGGGCGAATGAGAAGGATCTGCACTTGATTGGCGTCATTCCTGAAATTGATTTTATGGTGGACCAATATGGTGATTTCCGATCAGCAGCGGAAGGCGATCCGTGTCCCAGGTGCAATGGCACGCTGGTGCTTAGCAAAGGGATCGAAGTCGGTCATGTGTTCAAGTTGGGAGTAAAATATTCCAAGGCAATGAATGCTGCTTTTCTCGACGCAGAGGGAAAAGAAAAACACATGATCATGGGCTGTTATGGAATCGGCGTCAGCAGGACCGTGGCTGCGGCAATCGAACAGGGCCACGATGAGGACGGATGCATATTCCCGCCGGCCATTGCTCCGTTCACTGCTATTGTCACTCCCGTCGGTGCCAAGAACCCGGAAATAGATGACGCTGCTGAAAAGGTTTATGGGGATTTGTGGGCGCACTACATTGATGCGCTGCTTGATGACAGGGATGAAAGACCGGGGGTTAAGTTCAAGGACGCGGATCTTCTGGGAATCCCGTTTCGGATAACTATAGGCAAGAAAGCTTTGGCAGATGGAAATGTCGAGTTAAGAAATAGGAGAACTAAGGAAGTAAAGTTCATAAAAATTGCGGGGGTAGTTGAAGCACTGAAAAAGGAAATCGCTGAGTGGTAGACCAGCGCGTCTTAGGGCCGGAACTCATCTTATTATTGACTTTGTTGATAATAATATGGATTCCCGGAATAACCTCCCTGGGGATACGCGCCATATCCCCCTTGATAGTACCGTCCATACCCGCCTGCGTATCCGGAACCGTATCCCGGATAGTAATATCCATAAGGATTATACGCGGGTGGCGGCGCCGTAGGATACCATTGGTTGGGATATTCGTTCATGGGGACGGACCACTTCACTTGTGCGACGACAGGGCTGAAGAAAAAAACGGAAACAATAAGAATAATAGCGGCTAATATAGTTCTCCTGACCATAAAGGCTCTCCTCTTAAGCATCCATTCCATACCATAACTTGCATTGACTATAGGATTCAAGAGGAAAAAGCTGTTATCATCTTGTGATTGCCAAATGAAATTGCTGGAC
>JBKQRG010000439.1:0-22265 GCA_052144015.1 Desulfomonilaceae bacterium | reverse complement strand
AAGTAGATCAAAGCTTTCAGGCAAATTATATAAAGCACAGCCCAGAGGCCAGCCACGAGAAGGCCGATGGAAATCAACCTTTTCCTCTCCGCCCCGGACTTCTGGACTCGGTGGCGCAACTTCTTATATCTGGGACTCAGGAGAATTAAGAGGTTGCTCATGATTCGTCGGCGGTGCGGGATTCTTTGGTTTGGTCTGGTTTGGTTATTGTTTTTTCAGGGATTTGAGCTTCTGATTCACCGGTTTGCGAGGATTTTTCTTCTTTGGAACTCTCGAGGAGTTCGGCATAAAAATCAGGACCGGTCTTTTCTCCCGGTTGCGGCAAAAGCGCATTGTCATCCGTGGCCTTACGGTCTGGTTCTTTTTCCGGTTTAGGACTGTCCACATGTGGTGAAGGCAAGTCTAAATCAAAGTCAATCGAGTTCCGGACATCAAAAGCCATTTTCTGAATTTCTCTGTACAATTTTCCTAAGACTCGAGCGGTTTCCGTGAGTTGACGTGGGCCGAGAAAAATCAGGGCCACCACCAAAATAAGAACAATTTCCCACATAGATATTCCGAACACGAATGTCCTCGCTCAGTGGATTACAATTTTATGTATATCACATTCAGGTCGCCAAAACGAGCGAGTCATCGGTTCCACGGCTAGCCTCTGAAAGATTGTGGCGAATCCGCAAAGCTGCCCACAATATTATCAGGCGGCATAGAAGATTGATGAGAGTATGCGGGGGAGAGATTTGAGCGAGGGTGACTCAGTCTATTTATGAACCTGAGAGCCTGGTCCACTCCGTATTTCCACAAAACGAGCGCAAGAACGCCAAGAAATGAAAAACCCAATAATGCCATTAGAAAAAGAACATACCCTATCCATTTGGCTGCCAAACTGTCTGCAGTGCCTGGAATGACTAATAGCGGCAAAAGGTAAAATACCCACGGGATTTGACCCAAATTAGCCAAGAACGTTTGAAGGCAGTCCAGCAATTTGATTACTATCTTGAAGATTGCCCAGAGCAGACTACCTCCTAAAACCACGACCATGAGAACGCGTACCGCGAGAATCATGGTGGAGGGTACCTCGAGCCCGTTAAAAAGGAAGTTCATTTGGAAAAAATTCTGAATGTAAGGCAGGGCTTCCGGAATACCGTTCATAAAACCTCCAAACATCGCCATAATGTATGCATTATATAAAGTTAGAATTTCATAGTAAACATTATTAATCCATAATTCAAATCCATTTAGCCACCGCATGTCTCGAAAGCGCACGATTGACAAAAATGATTTCTGAAATTACGCTTGGATTAATAAGACCTTTAATATGAGTTTGCCCCTGCGCCGGATGATAGGTGACAATGCACGAATGAAAAATAAAAGACTCTGGGTATTTCATATCACAGCTCTATGCGCCTTATTTCTTCTGGTCTGGGGATGCGGTTGGTTACCTTCATCCAAACTGGATCGCGCTAAACGATTGATTGATGAAGGTCAATTCACGAAAGCGCTTGAAACAATAGATGAATTGATTAAGCGAGACGACCGAAATGCCATGGCATTTGTTTTGCGAGGTCAGGTGAATGAACGAATTCACGGATACGAAACAGCCCAGAAAGACTTCGAAGCAGCTCTGGGCATTGATCCAAATCTGCGTGAAGCCTGGGTAGCAAAGAGCAATATGCTTGCGAGAAAGGGCGATTTGGACGGCGCAATAAAGGATCTCGAATGCGCGTCAAAGGTGGGACAAAATCCTGCACCTGTATTCGCAGGAATGGGATTGATCTATTTTTATAAGGAAAACTATCCGGAAGCGTTACGGTGCTTTGATAAGAGCACTGCACTTGATCCGAAAGAAGAAGATGCCTATTTCGGACGAGCCGCCATTTACGTGGAACAGAACAAATTTGATGCCGCTATCCGCGAAATGGACCGACTATTAAAAATTCAGCCCAAGAATCCCGAGGCTCTTTTTCGACGCGGATTTGCTTATTTGAATATTTCACAACCAGCAAAGGCTCTTGAGGATTTCAATACAGCCCTCGAAATCGATCCGGACATGAAGCAAATTCATTGGTACCGCGCGGATGCATATCGGGTGCTTAACGATTATCAGAACGCTCTCAGAGATTACGAAAAAGCAGCGGAAACTGACCCCAATGATTCAATATTATACATGAATCAAGCATCACTCCTTATGATGATGGGCAGGTATCCGGAAGCTCTTGAAAAACTTGGCCGATCCATCGTGCTGGAGCCGGACAATCCTCTGCCGTACATAAATAGAGCGATGCTGCACATTGTAACTGGAAGCTATGCCCAAGCCCTCGGTGATTTGAATAAGGCGTTGGAACGTCGACCGGACGATCCCTGGCTACTTACAAAACGCGCTCAGGTTTTCAAATACATGATGCGAGGGGATAGAGCTCTTGCAGATTTGAATAGGGCCTTAGAATTGGATCCATCGATTCACGAAGCTTGGTTACTGCGAGGCGGTCTTTATTTCAATGAAACACAATTGGATAGGGCTATAACCGACCTGCACAGTGCTATCAAGATTGAGCCGGATGATCCTGCAGCGTATCAGATTTTGGCTGAGGCTCTCCTGAGAAAAGGGAACACCGCTGATGCGCTTGACAAAGTGGGGATGGCGCTGAAAATTGAGCCGGCATTTCCACAGGCGTATGTGACAATGGGCGAAATTCATATGGCGGAATCTCAAATTGACCGGGCTCTAGAAGCGTATTCCAGAGCCTTAAGTATCGATCCGAACAATTTCGAAGCCAGATTGAAGAGAGCCAATCTGTATATGGAACTCAGTGACATCAAGGATGCCGTAGCCGATCTTGATCAGGCCGCGAAGATTAATCCTTACAAGGGAGACATTTACCTTTTGCGCGGCCGCTGTTACGAAATGCTCGGTAATGTTGATGAGGCTAGAAAGGACGAATGGAGAGCCAAGGTATTCGCAAACCGTTAAGAATCCTTCAGCTCGAAAGAAATGGAAGGGCGGGTTGATTCAAAACCCGCCCTACGAGTTCAACGACTCGGGTAGTGATTTAGTTACAAATGTTGCAGACGGTCTGCCCCATGTACATTATCGTTCATCAATAATTCTTTTGGCTTTTCCTTCGCTCCGAACAATTGTATTGGGCTGTAATATGGATACAGGCACATTTATGCCGATAACTTGCTGAATTCTTGCGGATACTTTTTTGGCAAGTTCGTCGATTTTGGACTGGCCTGCCTGATAAACCGCAGGTTTAACTTCGGTTTCCACCATCATGGCGTCAAGATAGCCTTTTTTCCTGAGACGAATCTGATAGAGCGGCTCCACCTCTCCGAATTCCATTAGAACTGCTTCCACTTGCGATGGGAACACGTTAACACCGCCAATAATCATCATATCATCAGTTCGGCCCAAGATCTTATCCATTGTAATGAGCGTGCGACCACAATCGCATTTCTCACGGCGCAAGGTGCAGATGTCGCGTGTTCGGTAACGCACCATCGGCATGGCTCTGCGCTGTAATGAAGTGAAAACCAACTCTCCCTCTTTTCCCAATTCAATCGGTTCGAGTGTCTGGAAATCGACTATTTCAGGGTAGATATGATCTTCGTTAACATGAATTTTGTTATATTCACATGTGAACGAAACGCCAGGCCCTCCCAACTCAGTGAGCCCATAATGCTCGTATGCACGTATTCCGCTTCTGGCTTCAATTTCTTTGCGCATTTCCACCGTCCAGGGCTCGGCCCCGAAGTGCCCTGTCCGGAGTTTGGTTTTCCTCAAGTCCAGGCCGGATTTCTCAGCCTTTTCTATGATGGTCATGCAATAGGAGGGCGTACAGAAAAGCGCAGTAGTTCCGAAGTCCTGAATCAATAGTAGCTGTCGTTCAGTCATGCCTGCGCCCGCAGGAACTACAGCAGCTCCTACCCGAATTGCGCCCTGCAAAAATCCAAGCCCTCCGGTGAATAAACCCATACCATAAGCATTCTGGGCAATGCTCTCAGGTCTGAGTTCTTGAGCCCACAAACCACGGGCCATGCAGTCAGTCCACTGGTCCATGTCTTCGGCTGTATACGGACCCGTGATCGGTTTTCCGGTAGTCCCGGAGGAGGCATGAATGCGGACGACCTCTGAAATAGGAACCGCGCACAGTCCAAACGGATAATTATCCCTGAGAGCTGTTTTCACGGTGAACGGGAATTTTGAAAGATCTTCAAGCTTTTGAAAGTCGGACGGTTTGACCCCCTTTTCGTCAAAGGCCTGTTTGTAATACGGAACTTTGTCGTAGACCCATTGTAGAGTTTCTTTCAATTTTCCCAATTGAAATGCCTTCATTTCATTTTCACTCGTGAGTTCAATCTTTTCATTCCAGTACTTCTTCGACATGGGGGCCTCCTAGATAAAAAAGTGTGAAGTTTTTCTTGAAGATGAACAAAGCGAAGATGTCTTATATCCCATTATCTATGGCAAACACACTGTCAGTGTCAAGGCAAAACACAGATTTGACATTTAATCTTCAGAGTTTTTGCCTATTAGAATCTTTCAGCCAAATGAAAAATGCGACGAAGGCAAGATTTTGTTAATGTAGGAGCGATTTCAATCTAGCGAGAGTTTCCTTGTCAACAGCGGTTTCCATGATCGGAAGTGCTTCAGGTGATGATGCCGGTCCTCTGAGTTTCACGATTACTGTGACCGGAGTTTTCACTGGCCCCTGTGTGTCCGGTTTTGTTTGTTGATCCGTCGGAGCTTGAATTCCCAGCCGTTTAAGTTCCTTATCCAACCCGGTGATCTTTAGTAGGTCCTCATGTTTTTTCACGAATTCTTGGACACCAGGGATTTTTCCCAGGACTTCACCGGCTGCGGTAATCGTATGGATCCCGGCAACTGCATCTATGGATAAAGTGTCCAGCCGAAGCTTGCCAACCACGCCTAAACTGAATCCTTGTCCTTTCAACCGAAGATTTTCAGTGTAGGCGGTTCGCGATTTAACATCAAAATCGCCGGTTAAAGACTCGAATTCCATTAAATCGCTTCTCTTCTCAAGGACTGCGGGGTCGAGCAGAGTTCCTATGAGGATTTTTGCCTGATTCAAAAGATTTCTTAATTGTTCCGCTTTGAACAGACCTGATCCGATTTGGAGAGATACACGTCCAAACATGTCATCAAGTGACGAAATGTTGTTCAAGGTAAGTCTTGCCTTTAATGGACCTTCTATCGCTCCCTGAACTCTTGCGGCTATATCGTCACCTACGAGATTCCTCCCTTGTATTTCAATCTTGCCTTGGATTTTTTCCAGGCTCAACGCCGATTTGTCAGGATGGAAATCTACTGAGAGAAGGCGGACCGTGCTGCTGGCCACTATTCCTTTCTCTCCAGGTCGGATGTGAAATAGGGCCTCCAGCGGACCGGAAATTTTGTACCCGTCCATCGCGGGAATAAATTTGGCGATATCCTTCGCGTTAGCCTTCTTAAGCTCAACTCTCATGTTCTTCAAATTTCCATTCCGCTCATTCAGTTGGCCCTCGGCTACAACTGATACTCCGGGCAGCATTATTTGGCTGCTCGTAAGTGCCAGAGAATCTCTTGACCATTTGCCCGATGCTTTGACGTGCCCAGCTACTCCAATCGGTTTTCGAAATGTTTTATTGGCCGAGATATCAAGATTATTTAAAGGCAATTCCAGAGTCCAATTTATCTGGTTAGTGTCACCGATAAAGCTACCCTTCAGGTTGGAATCCCCTTTCAAAATCAAACCGGCCAATTTTTCGATCCCAAGAAATGACATTGTTTCTGAATTGATCCGAGCCAAGGCACTGCCTTCGAATTTAGGATTGGAACCAAGCCCAATAATATTTGCTGTCGCACTTAGCATTTCCCCTGAAGCGGGCCCGCTTTTCATTGCAACAGATGCATTCTTCAGGTCTACTGTTTTACCGTGAAATAGGAGCTTGGAATTAAAGTTGATTGCTGATTTTTGGAACCAAGGAACATCATCGGCAAACCGAACATTGGTCCCTACCATATTGAGATGAACTTCTCCATTAAATCCAGTCAGTGAATTCTTCTTGTCTGTTGCGGGATTCATTTTGCCTTTTAACGAGACGCGCGCTCCGTTGCCGGCCGGTTTTTCCAGGTATGGTACCCATCTAACAGCCACATTGGTCATATCTCCGGTCAGATCAAGTAATGGTGCATCTGTGCGTCCATGTGCATGGGCCTGAATAACAATGGAGCCTTTCATATCAATATCTTTGGGAAGATTTATCCCAAAATCATGCAACCACTGAGGTCGAATTATTGTGTTGCCTGCTAAATCCATTATACGGTCATTGGAAAAGGGTTTTTCGATCCTACCGATGATCGAAGCCAAACGGTTTGATTCCCAAATTTCGGTTTTATCAAGAAATAGATTATCAGGATCAACTCTAAATTCGGCATCGAGTCGTAAAGGATGGCTAATACCTTTGAACATACCTGCGGATATTATATTTTCAAGAGTGGCTACCCCTTGGAGTTTCCACGGCGCCTCTTTATTCCACTCACCTTTAATTTTGGCTTTCAATGTGGTTTTTTCTAGATCCAGCGGAATGTCTGTGGTCGACTGTACTATAAACTTCAGAGGCAATGCTTCAGTTTCAGCTGAAAGATTAATCTGTCGCAGACTGGACAAATCATCCGTGATTAACTCTCCTTTGCACTCGATCTTAGCAGTCGGACCGGACTGGGAAACGATTTCCGTAATCAAGGAAAATTTGGGCGTCTGTTTCGTTTCCCACTCTGCTCGACCTCGCAATGTCAATTCAGTTATCGTGCCCGTCCACCAATCAGGAAGGTAGGGGCGCAAAAAATCAATGGGCAATTTCTCAGCCGTCAAAGATATCGCAATGCGCTCCACGCTCGAATAATCGATGGCAGGCAAGATTTTCCCATCAAGTGTTATGAAGTCTGTCTCGTTAGGCTTTTTAACGTTAGACGTCAATCTTGAAGTGAGTCGGACCAAGACCGGTTCACCCGGTTGTTTCTGCATCAACTTACCTGAAATTGAAGTCAGCGAAATGGTTACTCCAGGTCCTATTCTCCGGTCAATCCAATCCACACGACTGTCCACAAGAACCAAGGATTTTATAGACCATTTCAGGGGATCTCTGCGAGCGGATGAAGCTGGTTCAATTCTCCCCGAATCCGCCGGAGGAGATGTTTTTTCCCCCACGGCTGGTTCC
The DNA here is from genome assembly GCA_052144015.1 of Desulfomonilaceae bacterium. Taxonomy (GTDB): domain Bacteria; phylum Desulfobacterota; class Desulfomonilia; order Desulfomonilales; family Desulfomonilaceae; genus DATJPW01. The sequence continues at coordinate 15,047 of JBKQRG010000439.1, read as the reverse complement.
TTTTCAATTCCCATTTTGGGAGGATCTGAAACAATGATGTTCTCGAATGGATCCTTGATTCTCCCCTCGGCGGTACGTTCGAAGGTTGCCCGTAAGCCATCAATTATCGCAGACTTTATACATAATTCTCTCTTGAACAGTTCTTTAAGGGAAGGCACCAACACGAGTTGCTCCACCGAAGCGATTTTTTTGCCGTCGGCGGACATCACAACAATTTTTTCCAAAGTCAACGTAATTATATCGGAAATGGAGCTGGTGAACTTAATGGAGCCTATGACGATCTGTCGGCCGGTCAATTCGATTAATTTCTCTTGAACGCTTCCCCTGATCAATTCCGTATTAGGCAAGAAGCGAAGAGAAAACACGCAGAAAGCCACTATAATTGACACAAATAATACTAAAATTAAAAGAATTCGTTTCCAACGCATTGTTCGCTGGGGCTCCAAATTATGTCTTTATTTAGCTGTCTCAGAATTTTAATGGTGACGAGTACTAATGCCCGATTTCCGAATGCTAAATTCTAAACTTGGGATTGAATTTAATCCATCATCCAGGTACATTAGATCGGCTTGCTCTCGATGCCCGCCCTCTGCTGGAAGAGAAAGCAACCTCCGCATTACAAGCATGCCAAAATAAGTCCTGCGCTGGGTAACCGCGCGGCTGCTTGTGTCTTGCCAATAGAGTTCCGGTCGTTCAAATGAATGTGCACATTTCTCTTATAACCTGAGGACTCGACATGTATTAGGATCGGCATGAGATTAGCGCTGGATTATGTTGACAGATACGATTAAAGATTGCAATCCTCTGGAGGTTGCCTCTAAATATTCAAGACATTTGTCCCATAGGTGTTTCAGCGTATTTCGGAAGTCGAACGTTGTTCCCAAAGTTTGGCGAGAATAGTCCGACTGGTGCTAAGGTGCGGGTCAAGACACTTGATTGACAAGCTCAAGCATTAAGAGCAATCTATATCCGGGAGGCTTAACTGCGTAGCTATGAGTACTAAAATATTCGCTGTTGGAGACATCCACGGATCTTATGACAAACTTTGCGCATTAATGGAAATTCTGCCGTGGAATCGGGATAACGGCGATCTTTTATTGTTTATCGGAGATTACATCGATCGTGGCCCACAGTCACGAGAAGTAGTCGAATTCATGGTTAACCTAAAGAAATTGGGGGGCGAAATTGTTTTCCTTAAGGGGAATCATGAAAAGATGCTTCTGGATTATTACATCCAGCAAAAGGACCAGATGCTTTATGTTGCCAACGGTGGAGCCGAAACAATAGCAAGTTACGTTGAGGGGGGCATAGGGCGGAAAGCGTTCGTCATTCCTGAGGATCATCTGGAATTTCTTTTATCTTTGAATCTTTTTTATGAAACCGATGATTACATCTTTGTTCATGCCGGGCTCAGAGACGGAGTACCATTGAATCAGCAAACAGAGGAGGATCTTCTCTGGATACGAGAAGAATTCATCTATTCAACGTATGATTGGAACAAAAGAATTGTATTCGGTCATACCGCGCTTGAAACACCTTTCGTCACTCCGGGTAAGGTGGGCATCGATACGGGTGCTGTTTACGGCAATAAGCTGACTGCCGTTGAGCTTCCCAGGATGAAGTTTTACCAAGTCTGACAACTCGTCTTAATCCGAATGTGCTTTATAATTTAGCTATAGCGTGCGGTTAGCCGCAGAGCACTCCAGACCCCCCTCGCGCAAGATTATGGCTTTCTCACGGCCATCATTCAGATAATATTGCCAGTGACCTCGTTAGTGCATGCTCAATTTACGGATTCAATATTGAAGAGCGGGAAAAGCCTTTAACCAGGAAGGACATGTAGTGTAACTAGATCCACCAAAATTCTCCCTGGCTCCAAAACTCTTGCCCAAATTGTGAGGTGAAATTTCGGCTCCTGCGGCCACATACACTGAGTTATTTCATAACATCGAGGAATTTCGTCTCCTCACCTTCGATCATACGGTAGCAGTGTTCCTCACCCGGGAATGTGCCATTGCGGATTTCTTCACAGTAATTGCGCATTGCGTTTGTAACTACCTGAGCCACGTTGGAGTACTTCTTTACAAATTTTGGCGTAAATGCCTGGAATTGACCGATCATATCCGAAACAATCAAAAGCTGGCCATCACAGTGCGGGCCGGCGCCGATCGACAGTACCGGGATTTCCAGGGTCTTAGCTATATATGCAGTCACCTCCGGTGGCACCGCTTCAATAAGGAGCATGTGCGCACCGGCATCTTGCACGGCCATAGCGTCCTCGACTACTAGTTTGGCTGTCTCCGCAGTTCGCCCCTGAGCCTTATGCCCGCCCAGCTGCCCCGAACTTTGCGGAGTCAAACCGATGTGGCCCATGACAACTATGCCTGCATCGACGATGGCTTTGATTTGATGGGAAACGCGCTCGCCTCCTTCAAGTTTGATCGCATCGCAGTTTGCTTCTTTCAGAAAACGGCCGGCATTTTCCACTGCCTTCTCTGTAGAGCTTTGGTAACTCATAAATGGCATATCCCCAATCACAAAACAGTTGGGTGCACCGCGACGTACGGCGTCTGCATGGTATACCATCTGGTCCATCGTGACTGGGACCGTACTCGAGTAACCGTACACGCACATACCCAGAGAATCACCGACGAGCAGCATGTCTAAACCTGCGGCCTCGGCAAAAGTCGCGGTCGGGAAATCGTATGCAGTGAGAAAAGTGATTTTTTGCCCTTCTTTTTTCATTGTGTAAAAATCGTGCAATGATTTTTTTCTGCTCATCTCAACTCCCTGTTGATCTCGTTATGGCTCTGAAGTGGGGTTTGATCCACCCTAATTGGTAACCAAGCGCTGTACAGCCAAGCGCTGCTCCGGCCGTCTCGATCATTAGATGCCCGATCTAGTAAGAGATTAGTTCTAATATCACAACACAGTTGGACCATGACCTGAAATCATTAAAAGAGATCCATTGTGACGAGTGTAACCTCTCCTTGTAGCGATATCCTAAACGACGCTCCTATAGTAAGTAGGCTTTGGCCTTCATGCAAGTAATAGTTACTTTGAAGTGATGCCTATCTTCTGAACAAGTCCTTCTCAATAAAGTATCTTCGATGCCACTGAGCTAGATGGGTGCGCATCGGCACAAGCACACACATGGGATGCAGAAACCGGTATCGGCTTTACATTCCCCGAAATCATGCCTAAGCTCAATCGATCGGCCTTACGCCGCGTCCGATTTGCCTCTCGACCCTTCCTTAGCCGGTTCCAATGATACTGGAGCTTGAGAAGCTTCCTGGGTTCTCACGAGCATGCGCACCCCTTCAGCGTGGGCGCGTAATAGTTCTCCGGCTTTTTTGCCATCCCCGTTTTCCAGGGCGGCGACAATCGCCAAGTGTTGCTTGCCCAAATCGGTCAATGAAAGCTTCCAGGTTCTCAATACAAGTCTTGCTCGTGTTGCAAAGGAGAGTAAATCCCATATGCGTTCGATCAGTGATACGCCCGGAGACTCAGCTATGAATCGATGGAATTCCGCATCTATCGCGGAATAGGCTTCACGGTCACCACGATTGGCCGCGTCCATTGCACTTAGAGCAATTTTGTGCAAATCAGACCAGTCCTTTTCCTGTTGCTCACATGCCAGCTCGACAGCTGCCTGTTCCAGTAATCCTCGCAGCAGATATGCTTCTGACATTTCCGCGGTGCTTACTTGCCTTACTCGGGTGCCACGAAAAGGGGAAGTTTCTACGTAGTGAAGTCCTTCAAGTTCCCGCAACGCCTCGCGTATAGGTGATTGACTGGTTCCAAATTCCTGAACCAACTCTGTTTCCCGCAGGCGATAACCCGGGGGGAAGGTGCCGTCCAGGATGCGTTCCAAGATGTGCTCTCGTATCTGGTCTCGAATAGGTTCTCTTTTAATTTTGGACACTTGCGTGTTCCTTTCTTTCTTCTTGACAAACTATATCACGTTTTTGTATTTTCGCGCTAATCGATTATCGATAACCGAGATTATTTGAGAGATCACAGTCGCGTGATCCCATTATAGAGATTTCCTTACCAGACATTAAGAGCATCGTAAACGGACCAACAGCATGTGCCATACACGACTGACTATCGGCACATTTGCAGTACCACATGTCCGCGGTATAGCGCGGGCGCGTGGAAGGCGTCTATTTGCGTAAGATCAAGATTTACTACCAGAAATAACATGGCGAACTGGTCACGAAAATTACCCTGTTCCAGTGGAGGAGGTTCTTGCACCGGCTCTGATGATTCGGTTGGCACACCTGGACGAAGGAGCATTAACCGGTTGATCGGTTTGACGTAGGTCCACTTGGTGGACTCCGACATGAAAGAGATGATGATCTTGCAAGCTGGTTAAGCGCTCGTGCAGTCCAGCGTACAACTGTGGGCCGGACCAAGTCTGATTGAGGTGACTGATAGAAGGCTCAGCCCTACGCACCGTGGGGAATCAGGAAAGGAGTCTAAGCATGCTGAACCAAGGGTTTGTCAGTCCCACCGACATTCGAGAGGCTTGCTCGATACTCAGTCAGGCCGAGGGCAGAACTGTCGTATTTGCCGGCGGCACTGACTTGATGTCTCGATTCAACAGACGACGGCCTGCATTCCGGCCCGATGTCCTGTTGTACCTGGGCGGACTTCATTTGGACTACATTCGCGCAGAAGGGCAAAAGCTGATCATCGGGTCGTGCGCCACACATGAGGACATATCAAATTCAAGTCAAGTGCGCGAACAGGCGCCTCTTCTGGGAAAAGCCTGCTCGCAGATCGGATCGCTGGCTATTCGGAATGCAGGGACTCTTGGGGGCAACGTCTGCAACGGCGCTTCATTTGCTGATGGGACCACTGCTCTGATCGCCCTTAATGCTTCTATGGTGATCGCGTCCGAGAACGGCGATCGCAGCATGCACGTTGAGGAGTTCGTCAGGACCCCATTCAATGCGGGACTAAAAACGGGTGAAATTGTCAAAGAGTTTCATATTCCCGTGATGCTTCCTGAACAGAAATGGGGATGGCTGAAACAGGGACAGCGCCGGGGAAGCTCGTTCAGTGTAGCCTCGGTTGCTGTGTGTTTAAACATGGACGACCGAATATGCAGTAATGTGCGAATCGCCGCAGGAGCTGTAGCGCATACCCCATTTGTCTCCAAGACTGCCCCCGCGATTCTCGAAGGACAGCCTCTTTCCGAGGCCCTTGCCGAAAAGGCAGGCGCTGCGGTGTCAGAAGAAGCCGATCCCCAGGATGACTCCCGAGCATCGGCTTGGTACAAGAAAAAAATAGTGGGAATACTGGTTAAACGAACCCTTATAGGGCTGGGATAGAGGAGGCGGTTATGGAGTTCCTGGAAATCAAAGTCAACGGATCTACCTATCGAGTTGAGGTGGGACTCACCACGAATCTGCTGGAAGTACTTCGAGAGAAGCTCCACATTATAAGCCCCAAAATGGGTTGTGAAAGCGGTGACTGCGGAGCATGTTCGGTGCTTGTGAACGGAAAATTGAGGCGCGCCTGCATTACGAATGCTCTGTCCGTCCAAGGATCTGAGATTACGACTCTTGAAGGGCTCTCTCAGAACGGAGACCTCCATCCGCTTCAAAAGCAATTTTATGAGAAATTCGGTTTCCAATGCGGCTTCTGCACACCCGGAATGATCATGTCCGCCAAGGCTCTTTTGGACCTTAATCCGAATCCGACCGTCGACGAGGTCAAAGAAGGCCTCGCCGGAAATCTGTGCCGCTGCACAGGGTACGTGACGATTGTGGATGCGGTCCTTTCCGCTGCAAAAGAGCTGGTTCCTGAGAGGGGATAGCACGATGGAGCTGAAAGTAGTTGGCAAGGAAATGAGGCGCTACGAGGGCCTGAATCACGTGACGGGCTCCACCCGTTACGTGGACGATGTTTTCGTCCCAGGCACACTCGTGGTGAAGGCTTTGCGAAGTCCAGTCCACAAGGGCAACATCATTCGCTTGGACACGACAAAAGCGGAGAAGCTGCCGGGCGTAGTTGGAATAGTCACTGCAGCGGATGTGCCCTGCAACTCCTATGGTTTTCTAACGCTGGATCAACCGGTCATGGCTGAGACGGACGTTCGGTACAAGGGAGAGCCGATCGCCGCAGTGGCCGCGCAAAATGTCGACGCAGCCATTGAGGCGGTCGAATTGATCGATTTGGAAATCGAAGAGGAAACGCCGGTTTTCGATGTTTTCGAAGCGATGAAGCCCGACGCGCCAAAGGTGAGGCCGGACGGCAATATCCTCAAAATCGATGGCAGGGATTGTAGACGCATTATTTTTGGAGACATTGAAAAAGGGTTTGCTGAAGCAGACGAAGTGGTCGAGTCCGATTACCTGTTTCCCTCGCAGGAGCACGCTGCTCTGGAAACCCAGGTGAGCCTAGCGGTCCCCGAGTCCGACGGCAGGCTGACGATCTATACTGTGACCCAGGGACTCTACTTTCTCCTGCGCCAACTCAACCGCATTCTTGGACAGGGAAATGACGTATCCGAGCGTTGGTCCGGAAGGTTCCAATACAGCTATCGCGGAAAACTTGGTTTCTGCGATCTCAAATATGTCGGTGGAACAGTCGGCGGAGGATTCGGAGGGAAAACCGATCACCATGCCGACCCTATTACTGCATTACTCGCCTTGAAGACTGGCAAGCCTTGTAAGTGGCGCTGGACGCGCGAGGAAGAAATGCTCTTCTCAACCCGGCATTGCCCTTGGCTCATGTCCTTTAAGGATGGGGTGAAGAAAGATGGCCGAATCGTCGCACGCTACGTGAAAAGCATCCACGATGCCGGCGCACACACCGGGTTAAGCTCTTATGTCGTGGACAAGCACTGTTATTACCTGATCGGGCCTTACCATATTCCAAATGTGCTGGTTGAAGGTTATGTGGTCTATACAAACCGGACTCCTACCGGAGCGATTCGCGGTTTCGGCTTGACACCGGGGACCTTTGCCACAGAAGTTCAGATTGACAAAGTCGCGGAGAGAATAGGAATGGATCCATGGGAGATCCGATTCGTCAATGCTGTGAAAAATGGGGACCATTTAGCCACTCGCCGCGAGCTCGACAGCGTGTATTTGATTGAGACAATGCAAGCTTTGGCTAAATGGGCCGGAGTCACTCTGCCCGATAAGTGTGCTCGGGCTACTTCGGATCCCCGGGAGGCCTAAACATGAAGAAAAGAGGAAAAGGATTAGCCGTAGCTTTTTACCCAACAGGAATGGGCGGCGGCGGCGACTTCAGCCACGCCATCTGCAAGATCAAGCCGGACGGCACCGCGGACCTTATAATCGGTACAGTTGAGCTAGGTCAGGGCGCTCGCACCGTACTTCCTCAAATGGCTGCAGAGATATTGGAGATCCCTTATGAGCACGTCCGAGTCACTAACGGCGACACTGATTCGTGTCCGATCTGTTTTGGTACTTTTGCAAGCCGTGTGACCTACTTCACGGGCAACGCAGTCGTACAAGCCGCTGCCAATGCAAAACAGATGCTCCTTGATGAAGCAGCGATTCTGCTGGATGCCGCGCCGGACAAATTGGAGATCGCCGACGGGATGATTCGCGTTTCTGCTGACCCGGGTAAATCAATGACAATCGCTGACGTGGCTTTCACGGCTTTGTATGTCAAGCACAAATTTCTCGTGGGCAATGGCTGTTTCGGACGTCCTGCCTCCCGCCCGGATCCCGAAACGGGCGCATGCGACCCCTTGGCAACAGTCGCTTGGGCGGCCACACGTGTGGAAGTCGAGGTTGACACTGAAACCGGCGTCGTTGAAGTCATAGATAGTAAAAGCGTGTACGACGTGGGCAAAGCGATCAATCCAGCACTTGTGAGAGGGCAGATCATCGGCGGGGCCGCTATGGGCACAAGCTGGACACTACTTGAAAGTTTGTACCCTAAGTACCCGTCCCCCGAACATGAAGCCCGATCGTTCAGAGATTATGCAATAGCGACCACCATGGACGTTCCCAATATGGAAAGCCAAATCTTGGAATGCCCATCACTGTACGGACCTTTTGGAGCGAAGGGTACGGGCGAAATGACCGCCAACCCACCGGCCCCCGCCATAGTGAATGCCGTTCATGATGCGGTGGGAGTCTGGATAACCGAACTACCGTTGACGCCCGAAAGAGTTCTCCGGGCTTTGGAGAAGGCTTGGCATCAGATAGAGAACTAGACCAGTACTAGGCTTCGCTCACGGGGAAAGCTGATGATCAAACATCTCGTGTTCATGAAATTCAAGCCGGATGTCGGCGAGGAACAAATCGAAAAACTCCGGAACGGCCTCTCTGCCCTGCCTGCAAAAATCCCGGAGATTAAAGAATATAGTTTCGGCAAAGACGTGATGCATTCGGAACGTTCCATGGACTTTGCCCTTGTTTCGGCTTTCACTGATCTGGAAGCGCTAAAGCGCTACAGCGAGCATCCCGATCATCAAGTTGTGCTGTCGCTGGTACGCACTCTGACCGAGAAGACATTGACAGTAGATTACGTGTTTTGAGTTTCACGTTTTTAGGTGCAGAAGTTTCATTCTGTTCACGCGGCATGATGTTCAGTGAAGAAATGTTCATGAATTCAGTGTAGGAGCCGCGTCCCCGCCGTATCCAAGCGGCCAAAACCATAACAGGTCAACTGGCTCCGTGCGTCCGGAATTTAACTCAAGGAAGGGAGCAAGGTTTCAGGGATATTTGCTCGACATGGACTGAGCTGACAGAGAGAACCGACCACGTGATTTGATTGTGCCCCTGCAGCAGTTATAGATAAGTGCGACTCACAGGCAATCGGACGAGTCGGCGTCAGTAGAATGACCTCGCTGTCGCCGGGCGCACGGAGACTTCTTAAGTAAATCGTAACAGGAAGGAGACGAGTCAGATGAAAAGATTCAGCGCCATCAACCTTGCCCTTCTCGGAATCGTATTGCTGGGAAGTTCAGCGATCGTTTCAAACGTTTGCGCAGAGGAGACCGTCAAGATAGGTGTTATCTACGCGCTTTCAGGCCCAGGGTCGTCACTGGGCACAGTGCAGATGGACTCCGCAAAATTGGCCATAAAAGATATCAATGATCGCGGTGGAGTCAATATTGGCGGCAAGAAATTGAAAATCGAAGGCATCTATCATGATGACGAGACAAAACCGGACGTGGCGGTCCGTAAAGTGAAGTCGATGATAGTGGGCGACAAGATCGCAGCAGTTGTAGGTGGTACTTTTGCCCACGTTTCCATGGCTATAAACGCACAGACGAGAAAGACGCCCGTGTTTTTCTGCGCAACTAATGGCGTGCCGGAGGAGTTTTTCACCCGTGCAGAGAAAGGGCCATATACCTGCAGCATGATTCCGCCCACAGAAGCGCTCGGGGCTGGATCCGCGCTCTACGTCACCCAAAAGATGAAGCTGAAAAACATTGTGCTTTGTCTCCCTGACTATGCCTATGGCCAGGGAGCGCACCGAGGCATGGAACGGGTATTCAAAGAAATGCCGGACGTAAAATATACTACCATATGGACTCCGGTAGGCACGGCCGACATGACCCCATATCTCATTAAGGCGGCCGAAGCGAAACCTGACATCGTAATAATGGGCCAATGGGGTAACGACGCAATCAATATCTTAAAGCAGGCGTATGAAATGGGATTGCATAAGCAGACCAAGATCTTTTTCAACTACATTGTCAATGTGTTCGCCACCGGCATTCCCGCTGACGCCCTGGAAGGAGTCATGTGCCAGATGTACTGGTACCATGATATGACCGGCTTCGCTGACCCTGAAGTGGTCAAAATTTCCAACGAGCTTTCCAAGAAGTTCCAACAGGCATACAACCAGCCGCCGGATCCCTATGGTATGTCGGCTTACATGGGCGTCCAAGAAGTGGTGAGAGCTATGGAACTGGCCAAATCCACCGATTCCAAAAAGGCTTATGAAGCTTTAATGACAAATCCTGACTGGCTGGGACCTAAGGGCCCTGCCAAGTGGATGGTGGACGGCAACCCACGGTTCAAGTACTCCGCTTTTATAGGCCGCGGGCTGGGAGCAGCAGAAAGAAAAGATCCCAAATGGGATTATGTAAAGATAGTTGACTTCTACTCAGGCGAGCTTTACCAGAAACCTCCTGAACAACTGGGCTGGTAACCAAATATCTCGGCGTCCGGTGGATGCAAGGGTAGCCTCGCGGGAGGGCCACAATAGTGGGCTTTCGATTATGCAATTAACCTTATCCTTCCCCGGATAGCTGAGACAAACGAGAAGCAATTCATGCTTGTGCGTTAGTCTTGATGATGGAATTGTGTTCCTGCATCGCCGCATGCGTCTGGGAAATGATGAGGAAAACGCCATGACTGGATTTCTGGTCACTAATGGCCTGACCAAACGATTCGGAGGTTTGACTGCAGTCAATGGCATCGATATTGAAGTAACCAGCGGGGAAGTAGTCGGTGTTATCGGGCCAAACGGTTCAGGGAAAACTACTCTTTTCAATTTGCTGTCGGGTTTTTTCGCACCTAGCGCGGGCGGCGTCTTCTTTCAAGGTATCGACATCACCCGACTGTCTGCCCACGAAAGAGTGCAAAAAGGCATCGTACGAACCTTCCAATTGGTTTCGGTATTTGACTCGCTAACGGTTTGGCAGAACCTCGTACTGTCCAGTACGCGGCGACTCGAATGGCATAATTCAATCAGAAGATTCTTTTTTACCAGAGCCAATAACGGTCAAATCTACGAGAATTGCCGTCTGGCATTACACGAGGTAGGTCTTGAGGACTTGGCTGATCACCCTACCTCCTCTTTGTCTTACGGTGACAAAAGGATGTTGGAGATCGGGATCGGCCTCAGCTTACAACCAAAACTGTTCCTTTTGGACGAGCCATTCTCGGGACTTAGCGATCACGAAATCGGACTTGTGCTGGAACTGCTTTTCCGTGTCAAAGACAGTTTTACACTTGTTATCATCGAGCACAAAATCTCCAAGATCCTTGACCTGGTGAAACGCCTGTGTGTCATGAATTACGGTCGATTAATTTGTCAAGGGGAGCCGCTGGAGGTGCTATCCCAACCGGAGGTGACCGAATGCTACTGGGGGACGGAGAATCCGTTCTACTCCGCGTAGAAGGGCTCGATATCGGGTACGGTCAAGCAAAAGCCCTACACGGGGTTTCCATCGAGCTGAAACAAGGCGAGATGGCCTTCATTGTGGGTCGCAATGGAGCGGGCAAAACCACATTATTGAAAACCATTGCCGGTTTAATGAAACCCGCTGCGCGATCGGTTTTCTTCATGGGGGAGGATATAGGCGGTCTGCCTCCCGAGAAGGTAGCGCAACGAGGAATAGCCTATGTGGCTCAGGACAAGAAAGTCTTCAGCCAATTAACCGTGCGGGATAACCTTGAGCTCGCAGCCTTTGCCGCGGGCATGAAGCTGGATCAAGCCCTGGATATCGCTACCACGGTCTACCCGGATTTTAGGGAACGCATGAACACCAAGGCGGGTAGTCTGAGTGGCGGGCAACGCGAAATCCTGCTTATCGTGAGAGCGCTTTTCATTAGTCGGCGATTGCTGATGATTGACGAGCCTACCGAGGGTCTTGCTTCAATCGTCATAAGGGAAGTTTTTCGCATTCTCGTGGACACGAAACTACAGAAGAGATCGGCAATTATCGTCGAACAGAACCTTGGCATCGTCAAGCAGTTGGCGGACCGGATCTATGTGATGAAGGAGGGTCGGGTGATCAAGAATATTTCCGATCCTTCTAATGAAGCAGAAACCGCAGGTCTTGAAAATCTCTTGTAGGAGAGGAGAGCCCCTCTTGTTGGCGATCTATCCATCAAACCGCAATGTACAGCCGATTGGTCCTAAAAATTTTCCGCTGCTTGCGGAACTGATCCTTATCGCCACAGTGTTTACAGCTTTGATTCCGGCGCTGCGTGTGCATCGAGTCAACGATTACATGATCTTCTGCATTTTTGTTCTTTCTTTTGATCTCCTGTACGGCTACATGGGCCGCCTTTCTTTCGGGCAGATGCTCTATTTGGGCACCGGGGCATATGTTTCCACGATCTTCTCGATTCATATCAATAGCAACCCTATCCTATCCATGATGGCCGGAATTGCCGGCGGGACCGTAGTAGCCGCAGCAATCGGGCTCCTTGTTTCAAGACTTTTCGGAGCCGCTTTTGCTCTGTCAAACCTGGCATTCAACCAAGTTGGCTTCTTTCTGGTCGGATCAACACTTCAGACCATAACCAATGGCGAAAACGGACTGTCCGCCGCCGTTATGCCGTGGGGGTACTTGGATTTCGCAAATGAGTATGTAGCCTATGCCTTTATATTAGCCTGTTTCCTGCTGGTCTTCACGCTGATGCGCTACCTTACGTCGTCTCCTTTCGGGATTATGATTCGAAGCATCAAAGAAAACGAAACCAGAGTGCATTTTCTGAGTTTTAACGTCTTCTGGTACAAGTGGCTAACATTCGTCATAGCTGGCTTTGTCGCGGCTTTGGCCGGTTCGCTCTATACTCTGTACGTGGGATTCATCAGTCCTGTTTTTATACATCCTCTCCACAATGTGGACGTGATTTTTGCCTGTCTCATCGGGGGCGCCGGCAATCTGTACGGGGCCATAATCGGCGGTGTTGTGTTCATGGGCATGAAAGACGTCTTGTCCGCCCATTTGGGTCAATGGGAATGGCTCCTGGGTCTGATACTGTTATCGGTCGTTTTCTGGTTCAGAAGAGGAGTGGTGGGCCTTCTCATTTCCATCGCAAGGTCATCTTCCGGCGCCTCGCTTCTTAGGCGAGTGGAAGGGAGGCCCAATCTATGATTCAATCGTTGGTTTATGGATTAACCATAGGAGCAATACTCTATTTCTTCTCCATTGGACTATCTATCACCTTTGGAACCATGCAGATCATTAACTTCGCTCACGGCATTGTGTACGCCTTGGGAGTTTACTTTTTCATTTCGTTGTTGTCCGTGTTCGGGGGAATGGTCCCATTGGCGATTTGCGGTGCACTCGTGTTCGGAGCGCCGGTTGCGTACGCCACGGAACGTTTCGTAATAAGACGTCTTTACGGTGAATCACTTGATTACGCGATGATCGCAACATATGCGCTTCTACTCATTGGAACGGACATTATTAAATTCTTCTGGGGGACTACCCCTTATCCCGTAACTGATCCGATAGGGACCTCAGTTCAGATATTCGGGTTTACATTGCCCGTATATCGGATACTCATCATTGTCTTGGCAGTGCTGTTGTTTCTGGGTTTGAACCAATTCACCAAGAGGACGGTCGTGGGCAAAATTATAGTGGCAGCACTTGAAGACAAAGATGGGGTTAGATGCCTGGGTATTAGTGTCGACAAATATTTTTCTGGGGCATTTATTCTCGGCAGCCTACTGGCTGTTGTCGGCGGCGTGCTGTACGCTCCTATTTCCACGGCGGAGCCGTACATGGGTTATAACATCCTGTTGATAGCATTTGCCGTGGTCATCACAGGCGGCATGGGAAGTTTTACAGGAACCTTTGTGGCTGCGTTTGGCATGGGACTCGTTATCGCCTTCACCGGAAGATTCTGGTCACAAGCTGCTGACACTATGGTCTTTGTTGTAATGGCGCTCGTTCTCTTCCTCAGACGGGAGGATCAAATACACGGGTAGTATTACTCGAATAAAACTCCTGTGTGATTCGGGGGCGGCAACACTGAAGAGTTAGCCGTTTTTTGTTTGAGTTTAATTAAACAATGGAGGCCTACATTGGCTTTAAAAGGCAGGATATTAATAGATGAGGATCGATGTAAGGGATGCCACATTTGCGTGGAATTTTGTCTGATGGGGTTGATTTCAGTGGCGTCCGATTCGAACCGGAAAGGGTATCAGCCTGCTCGGTTCGAGGAACAGAAGACTGACAATAGAAAAGCATGCACCGGCTGTACTTCATGCGCAACGGTGTGCCCTGAGATTGCGATCGAGGTGTATCGTGAAAAGTGATCGTGTTCTGATGCGAGGCTCGGATATTGCCGGAGAGGCGGCTGTTCGGGCCGGGTGCCGGTTCTATTTCGGTTATCCTATTACGCCTCAAAACGAGTTGCCCGAGTATCTGTCGTCACGTCTTCCTGAAGTGGGCGGGACGTTTATCCAGGCAGAGAGTGAAATCGCGTCGATCAACATGCTTTTGGGAGCGTCCGCAGCCGGAGGGCGGGTTATGACATCCTCGTCGTCTCCCGGCATCAGCCTTATGCAAGAAGGCATTTCTTACATGGCAGGGTCCGAGCTGCCCGCGGTGATTATCAACATGATGCGCGGGGGACCTGGGTTGGGCAACATAGCGCCGTCAGCTGCAGACTATTTGCAGGCGACCCGCGGCGGGGGACATGGTGATTACCGCATCCCGGTACTTGCCCCGGGCGACTGTCAAGAGTTGATAGAATTGACCTTCGTCGCGTTCAATCTGGCCGACAAGTATCGCACTCCTGTTTTAATATTGGGCGACGGTCTTATGGGTCAGGTGATGGAGCCTGTTATTTTCCCGGATCCGATAGATCCGGCGAAGTTACCTACGAAGAACTGGATCCTTGACGGGTGTGACGGTCGTGAACCGAGGGTGATCTTCTCTTACCATGCCCAGTATGGTGAGCTTTACGAGCACAATGCTCGTCTTCAGGCTAAATACGATGCGATAATCGCACATGAGATCCGTTGGGAGTCATATGCCACCGAAGATGCCGAGGTGATCGTTGTTGCGTACGGAACCGCCTCCAGAATTGCCAGAAGCGCTATTGACGATCTTAGAGCAAGAGGATTCCGTATCGGATTGTTCAGGCCGATCACTCTGTGGCCTTTCCCAAAAGCTGCGCTCCGGGAAGTAGCCAAACCAGGGTGCTCGGTGGCCGTGTTTGAGCTCTGTCAGGGTCAGATGGTGGAAGATGTGGCTCTTTCCGTGAACCGGCATGATGAAATCCATTTTTTGGGAGTACCTGGAGGCGGAATTCCTACTCCTGCCGATGTGACCGAATTCCTGGAGTCGGTTG
>JBKQRG010000438.1:0-5376 GCA_052144015.1 Desulfomonilaceae bacterium | reverse complement strand
GTTTTCCCGATCTAATCCTCCGTGATTCGATCTGCGAAGGCGCAGCTTCAACGATTAGTCGCCGGGCCGTCATGCCACGATGAATTGGTCTGCCCTTCCCGTGCCGCGCATAAGTGAATGCTTACTTCGCGGTCACTAACGCGTCGTGACCATAGATTTCCAAGAGACATGTCTCGATTTCGGATGACACGATTTCCCCACATTCCAGCGGCTCTTTGATGGGACATGATGCTTGAAGCCGATAAAAATCGCGTAATTCCACAACTGCCTGGCCGTAGGGGTATCGTCTTGCAATTCTACAATAAAGACAGTCCCATTGATAGGCGATACGATGCCCTTCCATGCAATACCTCCATTCTGCCGAAAGAGGCGTCCAATATTTCAGCTGAGAGGGTTGGCCCGTTTAAGGGATTCGCACGTCGTGATCCGGATGCTCAAATGGATTTCAGTCTCGAAGCGCAACCCATTCGATGATTTTCTTGAGCTGTTGCGAGCCGGATTCTGAGATATCGGTTATCTCAAAACCGGACTCGGTTTCACCGTTTCCGTTCCCTTCTTTAACCCAACGGCATTGGGCCTGAATAGCGAACGGCCCAACAGGAAAAAGTCTGTCTGAGAAAAATATAAGCGTTTTGGTCTCGCCTTTCTGAACCTGAATTCCACGAATCCCTAAGCCTTTCTCGGTAATATCCGCTATTGTGCCCATGTTTTTTGGATCATCCGCATCACAGATCGGCAACAGCGGCTCCATGAAATCTCTTGAAATTAATCTGACAGTTGCCACATCCGCCGTGTCATCCCCCAGGTTCGGCTCCCGATTGAATACTTCCCCAGGCTTTATAGCCTTAACCTCGATTAGTTTTTTAAAGACGCTTTGAAGCCCCTTGGAAGACAGTTGATGTTTGTGCATCAGCTGTGCGTCATTCATACCTTCACGAATGTCATTCACAATGTCCTTGGCTTTTATTTTACGTTTGTGTTGCATAGGCGATTCTCCGTTCGACGGTTTATCCTGTTGAGATTTCATCAAGAGCACCAAAGCTGTGTCGACAGTCGCTCTCCCGACCAGCGGCGCACAAGTCGTAATCGTATTCTTCGTCACCGTTAACCACGACACGGTTGCGTCCTGACCTTTTGGCTTGATATAACGCGCTGTCAGCCTCGGCGATTATTGAGTCCGGATTTTTGGCTGCGACACCATTTGTACAGGTTACTCCCAAGCTCAGCGAAACAGCTATAGGACCTTTGTCGGTCTCGATCATGTTGTCGCAAATATGGCGACGAATCCTTTCCGCGAAATTAGTTGCGCCAGATTCATCACAGCCGGGCAGAATAATTAGAATTTCCTCTCCACCATACCTGCCCACGATATCGTAAGGGCGTAATGAGGAGCGTATCCTGGCAGCCGTCTCTCTCAGCACAATATCTCCCGCCTGGTGCCCATATGTGTCATTGATCTTTTTGAAATGATCCAAATCAGCCATAATCACGGCCAGAGGTGTTTTCTCCCTTGCCGCGCGATCCAATTCTGTTCGCAATTTTTGCAGCACCGCGGATCGATTCCAAAGAGACGTCAGGGCATCGCGGTTTGCTTGGAAATTCAGCGCTTCTCTTGCCATTGTGAGATCGGCGATGAGTTTTTGGGTTTCCTGTTCAGCCACTTTTCGCTTGGTAACATCGGTCACGTTCCCCATGGTGGCCAATCGTCCCCGATGACTGATTGTGCTCGTTAGAGCCTTCACCCATTTGGTTTCTCCGTCTTTACACAAAAGACGGAACTCGTAGTGACCCGGCAGTGGTTTATCGAGAGAACCGGGGATGTACCCGGCACTTACCATTCTTCTGTCGTCGGGATGAATAAAATCCCAGAACTGTCTGCCAATCATTTCTCCCTGTGTATGCCCTGCCATAGCGGCAAGTCGGTCGTTGACATAAACAAGCTCCCCGTCTTCGTGGATATATATGCCTGTTAGGGAATTCTCGGTTAAGGCTCGATATCGCTCCTCGCTCTCCCGCAATGCTGCTTCCGCCCGTTTACGTTCCGTGATTTCCACTAACAGCTGCTGGTTGGCCAGCTCCAGCTCCGCCCTCCTCGCCTTCTCTTCAGCGTGGATTCTGGCCAGATCCCTTGCATATTGCATAATTTGTTCAGTACTGATGCCTGATCCGGCGGTTGCGTTTTGAGAATTCGTCGCAAGCGTAACGTCTGATTCCGGGACTTCAGATATCGCAATTTCGACTGTTTTTTCGCTCAATGATACTCTTTCATCAATTTCTAACTGTTCAATGAAACCTGCCTCCAGCAGCTTGTCGAATAGACTTTGCAATCCTGCGGCTGAGATCGCATATTTTTTCATGAGAGCCCGATCGGTCATACCGCATCGAATGTCCGCCAAAGCCCCTTTTGCATCTATTCGACGTTTAATTCTGTGAGAATTTTTACTTGGCCTTATCTGTATGACATTGCTAGTTTGCATGATTCACCGCCCCTTCAGGCAACTGAGAGGTTCAGGCAATCTGCCGATTCATTTGCAGCGATAATTGCCGAGACCTGGTCTAAATCATCCTGCAATTCAATATCGGTTTGAACATGCGTGGTAATCGGGATTGAGGCATTAGTTTCGGTTGCGACAACCTCAAACAATTTCTTATCTCTATATTTGTATGTCCGGATCTCCATGGTTTACCTTCCTAATTTGCATCGTGGGCCAATAATGGATAGGAGCCGTCAAGCACTGCACCGGGATTCGGAGTGAACGCAGGAGAATGATTGTCTTTTCTGATGGCGATCTTTTTGATTGCTTCATGACCTCTTATAAACTCTAGTTGTTCGATATTAGCTGTGGGTAGAAAACCCACAGCTCCTTCCTTTTCTGCGACACCAACAAGGAGAAAACTTAAAAGGGGTACCCTAGCCGCGCTGGGGGCAAGGTGGGTATCGAGGAGGGACTCGAGCGCGGCAGGGGTGTCCCTAGACGTGACCAGCTGAACCGGCAAATCCGCGCCGCCAACTTGGGACCAGTTCGAGTATTCACCACTGAAAATTTTGCGAACTTGATCAAGAGTTAGGCTATCAACCGGATTTGAAGGATGGGTGATTACAGCTATAAGATCATTACGAAAGTTTTTTGAGACAGATGTCGTATCCGGGTTAGAATTGATTTTCATAGCACTCGGATCGGCGATTTTTTTCTTAAATATGGCCAGGAGCGCTTGTGGGTTGGACACGGGACCACTGGACGAAAGAGCATTCATGACCGCGGGATCTTTGGTCAATTCGCCGGCAAGAGATACAAGAGCGGTTCTCACGGAATCAACATCTGCAGCCGCTGTGACATCCGCCGTACGGATTTTGGGGACGTGCGAATCTACTTCTCCGGTAGTTGATTTCATCATTTCCTTGATATTTTCCGGACCGATCGCACTGACAGCGTCCCGGACAATTTGCTGTATTACTTGCTTCCTGAACTCTTCATCCTTCGCCAGCTCCACGATCACGGATTTGGCTAGGTCCTTGAACGCATCCTGACCTACAGTTTGAATGATCCCCTTCATCAGTTCCTTCCGGAATTCCTGTGCATTTCCCGCTCGTGGAACTGGAATAATTACAACGCTGATGAGCACCGCGAATAATATTTTCAATGAGATGTTTCTCACCGTACTGTCCTCCCTCCCTGGTGTGACCGGTTCACCGGTTGGGCCAGTTGACACTTGTCAAGGCAAGTTCAATGCCAAGATCTTAGAGCAAGCAAAACAATTGATAAGTTCGTGGAATTGCGCGGTAAAGTCGCGCTCGATCCAACAAAAAGCAGCTTCACATTTTAGAGTTAGGGATCGTATTCTATGGGATGAATCCCATAGTTCTGTGGGAGTGTCACCATCTGCTATAGCATAAAGAAAATTCTATCTGTCCAGTATTTGATCAACTTTTCTCAACAATTCCAGTGGACTGAACGGTTTCACAAAATAATCATCAGCTCCGGCCTTAATACCTTCTTGGCGATCCGCCAGTTGCCCTTTTGCCGTCAGTAATACCACCGTGCACTGTTGTGTTTCCGGATCATTTTTCAAAATCCGCGTGGCTTCCAGACCGTCAAGATTTCCGGGCATCATTATGTCCATCAAAATCAGATCGGGTTTTTGTATTCTGGCAATTTCCACAGCCCTATCACCGGATTCGGCTTTGATTACGACATGATCGCTTCTGAGCAGGGTTACTTCGACTAAATCTCTGATATCTTTTTCATCATCGACAATAAGTATCTTTTTTTGCATTTACATTCCTCCATTCATTACGACCAGCCGTCCCATAAAAGTAGCACATATTGACCCCAGTGTCCTAATTTGCCGTCACGCAGCATGTTCAAGAGCAGGAGTAGAATCCCAATCTTCGATTTTCAATGGGCAAGCTCATCCCGGCGAGAACCGAGATCGGCATGACGGAAGAAAGCTATAATATTCCAATCAAATGGATTGTTCCGATAATTATGAAATTGCTTCCAGCACCATTTTGGCAGCGGTAATGTCTTCA
Organism: Desulfomonilaceae bacterium; assembly: GCA_052144015.1. Classification (GTDB taxonomy): domain Bacteria; phylum Desulfobacterota; class Desulfomonilia; order Desulfomonilales; family Desulfomonilaceae; genus DATJPW01. The sequence continues at coordinate 845 of JBKQRG010000438.1, read as the reverse complement.
GCCGTGGGGAGCAGCATTTTTCTTATTTCTTTAAATCCTTCTATCGTTGCTCGACGGAGAGATTGATCGGATGTGAAGCGCTCAAGCCATTCGGCAAGATTTCGCGGTGTGGCATGGTGTTGAAGCAGTTCAGGCACGAATAACGGTCTGCCGCATTCATTACAAGTTATATTAAATCCGTTGTCCAACATTCTTTTTATAGGACCGCCTCCGGTTTTATCTCTGTGGATGGCCAAAACGTTGGCTATTGCCACGTGAATATCTTTATCCATCACCAGGGGTTTGAGTATCCTGATGGCCAACCACCAGGAAAACCGATCCAAGACGTAAATTACCGCGTGCGGCATCTCTGCCAACGCGGCTTGCAAAGTAGCAGTGCCGGAGGTTACGAGGCCACAATCGCAAGCGGTCATTATAGTTGCTGCTTCAGCTGAATGGACTGTTACCGGTACTTTGTATTTTGATAAAATGGCTTCCACAGCCGATTTGAGATGCGGGCCTGCTAGCGGAAGAACAAACTGAGCGTCAGGGTGGGAGGTTGAGTATATTTGGGCCGCTTCACACATTATCGGAAGTATGCGTCCTATTTCGGCCGGACGGCTCCCTGGGACTATAGCCACGGCAGTCCGTGATGATTGAATTCCTAGTTGTTTGCGCAAAAGATCTCTGTCCTGATTGTCAGGAATGTCCCGGACCATCGTGTGCCCAACAAAATTGGCCTGAACGCCTGCCTCCCTGTAAATTTGTTCTTCGAATGGGAAAATAGTCATAATTCTGTCGACGCGAGCAGCTATCTTGCGAATCCTGCCCCGTCTCCAGGCCCAGATCTGAGGACTTATATAATA
>JBKQRG010000437.1:0-22081 GCA_052144015.1 Desulfomonilaceae bacterium | reverse complement strand
GGTTTAAGAACTTTGCAAGAAAGAACAATATGATCATAAAATGCGCAGTAATGTGGTTTGAACGTCAGTACCCTTGTGCCGTAACTAGCGAAGATGTCAAGCTTGAAGGAAGCTATCATGAAAAAGGAAAAGACGATTTGCTCAAAGCTATTAACCAAGATTTACCGCTGATTTTCAACAAGATTAATGAATCATCCATGGCCAAGTTGATAGAAGTCGAACCGCAACTGGCTGAACTCACATGGTTGAAAGACTCGGGGATTCGACTTGTCTGGTAGCATCAATTAGCAACCGAGCAAATGCAGCAAACGGTTTTTATGGAACGGTACGAGCGCCCTAAGGGTTTCTCAGAGAATCCGCTGAGTTGAGAGCAGATCTGTTGCCATTACTTTCTTAGGTATCGAAATGAGTCCAACGTACCTGGAGTATCTACCTGATCCTCTGCTTACATCTTTAAGGGTCATTTTTGCATTCGGGATGCAGGGGTCGCTGGTTCAAATCCAGTCGTCCCGAATAATGACACGTCTCCCTCTTTTGCTAATTTGATGCTAAGGTCGAATTATCTCGATACCTGTCGATACTGGCGATACTCTAAGAAAAGAGGGCGAAATCGTTAAGCTTATGAAGCAAGTCGTTGAAATATTTGATCCTAAATTCGGCCTTTCACGCCGGCGACAGGGGTTCGAATCCCCTTGGGGAAGCCAAAATAACACTATGGAATAACAGGGAAGTTGGGAAGCCCCAACTTCCCTTCCTTTGTTTAAGGCCGAATGTAGGGCCCGTCCAGGGCCCAGAGGCATCGTGAGACGTTTTTCCAGCATGAAATTCTAGCGACTGTCATTGCAATGACTACGGGTCTACAGGAATTCACATGGAAGTCGAAGAACTCCTCAAGGAAAAGCGAGAAGAAATTCTCAAGATCGCTGCAAGGCACGGCGCTCACAATATCAGGGTGTTCGGGTCAGTGGCGAGGGGTGAAGCTGACGAGTCAAGCGATATAGACCTGTTGGTGGACATGGAGTCTGACCGGAGTCTTCTGGATGTGACAGCGTTTGTGGCGGATATTCGGGACGTTCTGGGGCGCAGGGTCGATGTAGTAAGTGAGAAAGGGCTCTACTGGCTTATCCGGCGCCGTATTCTTAAAGAGGCCAAGCCCTTATGAAGAAAGACCCGAGGGTGTATCTCGTTCAGATCCTTGAGCGAGCGGAAAGAATTCTTCATTTCACCTAGGAAGGAAAAGAAGCGTTCTTTGGTAGCCCTCTCATATAAGACGCTATCATTCGTAATTTCGAGATCATAGGCGAGGCGGCTAAGCGCGTGCCGGAAGAGTTCCGTCGAGCTCACCCGTCAATTCCGTAGAAAGGGCTGTCGGGTCTGAGGGATGTGCTCATACACCAGTATGAAGGCGTCAACCTGGAAGAGGTGTGGCGGATCATTGAAAAGGAACTTCCGGGATTGAAACGCACGATTTCCGCTCTCTTGCCGCCCTTGGATGAATTGGAGCGTGAAATAGCCGGAGCGGACGAGTTCGATGACCCGAATGTGCTATAGTTTCCGGCAGATCATTGCCGGTATTGTCGGTAACCAATGCTCACGCCGGCGACAAGGGTTCGAATCCCCTTGGGGACGCCAAGAAAGCACTGATATGACAGGGAAGTTGCGAAGGGCCAGCTTCCCTGTTTTCGTTTAGTCAGTGATGCAGTGCCTCCAAAGAGCCTCAAGGTGAAATGTTTCGAGGCGAATTGAGTAGGGTATGCCGGAATTAGGGTGGAATGTCAATAACCTACCGGCTTCGGTCTCGTTCCGTGATTGTCGCCGTCCAGCAGGGAGGGAAAACGATGTATGCCGAAAATGAGAATGAGAAACCAAAGGATGAGAGCATTCTTCGAAGGGATTTTCTCAAAGTGGCCGGTATCATGGCCGTGGGCGCAGCCGCAAGCGGCTCTGTTCCGTTGGATGAGGCAACAGCCAAGACTATTGATTCGGGAGGGCTCGTGGAGTCCAGCGAAAACGACGCTAACTCACCGGTGATAGATGTTCATCGCCATTGCATGATTGAGGCCTCATCGATGATCGACCGGGCTGCTCAATTGCTTCTCTTCAAAAGGTTGGGCTTGAAGGAAGCTGACAAATACCCATCCGCGACGTGGAGGGGGATCACTTCACTGATCTATCCTGACTTTCGGGACATTAATCTCCAGGTCAAAGTTCAAGATGAGGCTGGTGTTACTAAGAGCCTGCTGAGCTTTACGATGCTCCTGGAGACGTTTTGCGAGGTTCTCTCCCAACCTTCTGAGCAGGTAGCCAGGCGCTTGAATGATGCCACGGCTGCCTTGGTTGCAAAGTATCCGGCCAAGCTCGCTTTCATGGCCATGGTCAATCCCTTCGACAAAAGTAGCGTCAACGAATGCGAGCGTTGCTTCAAAGAGCATGGGGCTAAGGGAATCAGCATTGGTACGAGCTGGAAAGGAGGGTTCCTCGATTCGGAGGAAATAAATCATTTCTGGGAGTACGCCCAAGACAAAGATGTGGCCATCTTCCTGCATCCACCCTTTGTGCCCATCGGCTCCGACAAGATGAATCTCTACAAGCTCGAGGAAATGGTCGGCCGCCCCTTTGACACTACGATGACCGCTGCGGCCATGATCTTTTCGGGTGTGTTTGACCGGTATCCGAAATTGAAGATAGTGCTGCCTCACATGGGCGCCGGATTGCCCAATATCGTGGGGCGACTCGACTTCGGTTATAGGCTGGGGTACAGCGGGCTGCCCGCGGGACAGGCAGCAGTCTGCAAGCGCCTGCCAAGCGAATATCTCAAGACCAATTGCTATATTGATACCATGGGGTTCTCTGCACTGGGTATCAGGCACGGCATAGACCTGCTGGGAGCGGACAGGGTATTGTTTGGGACCGACTACGGCCCCGTCCCAATCAGTCCGAGGGAGCACATTGACATCGTGCGTAGTCTGGGACTGAGCCGGGAAGAGGAGGCCAGTATCCTTTGGAAGAACGCCGAAGAGCTGTTCAAACTCACGTGACGAAGTGCCCTTTACGGCGGAGAAAGTGATTTCCGCTCAATCTCTGCCACCCGAGCCGGTAATGTTCCCAGGAACTCGGAATTTCTAAGGAGTTCGGGCCAGTCCCAAAACCGAACCCACGATCTTGTATTTCAAGGCCTGCCCCCCATGTTGCTGCCTCACGGATAGCAGCCCGCCCTGTTGACGCGAGAGCGGTAACTTCATAACCTGATCGCTCAAGAATCATCCGCAAGGACCTGGCAATTATCCGATCGTCTTCAACCACAAGAATTCGCGGGTTGTTCACATCGCGCCTCGCCTCGACTCTTCTTGACCTCTTTAAAACGTACCCGTACGTCGGTTCCATTTACTCCGCTGATCTCCATCTGACCATCAAGCTGATCGACGAGGGCGCATACCAAATTTAAGCCGAACGACTTGGCGTCCCTCCAGTGCACATCGCCCGTCATTCCTACACCCTTGTCACTTACTATCAGTTCGTATTCTTGCTCTCCAACGGTCCGAATAGAGACTGCCACCTCTCCTGCACTTGCTTCAGGATAAGCGTGTTTCAGACAGTTTAGGACCAATTCAGTCAGGATCATGCCCAACGGGATTGCCGTATCAATCCCTAATGAAATTCTCTCAATTTCTTTCCTGAAAGTGACTCGTGTTGCCAGGTCCCCGTGATAACTAAAAAGCTGATCCACGAGGGTCTTTGTGTACTCATCCACATTCACGACGGCCAGGTTTTCCGTTTGATACAGTTTCTCGTGGGCGATAGCCATAGCTCTTATGCGATCCTGAACGCTCTCGAACATTTCTCTGACGTCACCCGTGCCGAACTCCGACTGGAGGTCGAGAAGAGCGTTAATCACGGCAAGGTTGTTTTTTACCCGGTGATGGATTTCGCGGAGGAGGACCTCTTTTTCCTTGAGGGAAGCCTTGATGCGCGCTTCGGCCGCCTTTCGTTCGGTGACGTCTATGCCGACACCTCTTATGCCCACAATCACGTTATCGCGTATGATGGGAGTCGACCACGTTTCTATCTGAGCAGTACCGCCGTTTTTCCTCATAAGCGTGAATGGTTCTCCATATACCCTTTCTCCGCTCAAAACTCTGGATCTGTTGTTGGCGGCTCTTTCCAGGTCTCCCGGAATGAGCACGTCGGTGACATTCACTCCTCCGGCTAGGTCATCGTCCCGCGTGTACCCTCCCAGTTCCAACCCGCTGCGGTTCACGAAGGTGAACCTGCCCTTCTCGTCCAATTCATAAACAAATGCGGGCAGAAGCTCAGCCAATTCTTTGAATCTTTCTTCGCTCTGTCGAAGTGTCGATTCCGCCCGCTTGCGCTCTATGACTTCTGCTTCGAGTTCGGCTTTGGCCTCCTGAAGAGTGACTTGCGTCAGGAACTGCCTTCTTCTTGAATTGTTGAGGAGAACTGAAACAAAAACACCCAGCACGTTAACGCCTATCTGCGCTATAAATATTAGGATGAGCTCCTTAACCTGCAAGATATTCCTGACGTAAAGACAAGCCCATATCGTGGCTATGGAAATCAGCATTGCCGGGAACGCACGGAATATCAAATTCCCGGGCAAGACCAAGTACATACTTATCGAGAGTAACGGCTCTCCAGCCATGATCATCGTGTACGAAACCGGTCGACTATTGGACACATACAAGTGGATGATGACGCCTACAAGCGTTACAGCCAGAGCGGCACAATCATAATGTTCGGGCTTCTTCAGCTTTCTTGAAACGGCGATGAAAGGTATAACCCCGCCTATAAAAAGCAATCTCAAAGCCGAGAGCACCCAGAATTGTCGACGTATTTCAATGAAAATGTAATCGTAGCAGATAAGCACCAGGAAAACGAAGGATGCCAGCACCAGCGCTTGCGAAAACCTCTTCTTGTCCGCCTCAAGGAAAGACAGACGATACGCCTCTTCTCGGCTTCCAAGCGTCGGTTCGATGAGGGACAGGGCCTTATTTATCAGGTGCCCCGAATTCAAGGTCGGCTCCCTAGGGTGGTATTTATCGCTGAATTATGCGAGCGGTCCCGCCATTTCGGGGCAAAACCGTCGTCAGTTGCTCAAAACGCCTATTTTACCTGCTTTCTGAGCGTATCTCACCTCACCCCCCCGGTCAAGGACAATGGAGCACGTGGCTTACACGAACCCATCACATGATAGGAGACATCTGATTGGTTCATCTTGGGGAGCCCTTTGTCTGCAAAATTATCTTTGGAGGGCAAAAAAGCACCCCAAAAGCTCCCCATGAGAATCGGGGATTTGCAGAAATAGAGCCATATCCCTGATTTTCGAGGCTGGGCGCGAATCTATGTCAGGTGACTTTCACGCCCGCGACAGGGGTTCGAATCCCCTTGGGGACGCCAATAAGACACTGATATGACAGGGAAGTTGGGAAGCACCAGCTTCCCTGTTTTCATTTGAGTCAGAATCCAGTGCCCCCAAAAGGCCCCCTTCCGAATTCGAACTGGAAATCTTCACGAAAAATTCCGTCTTGCCCACGTCAAATTTCATTCGGTCGATGGCAATGATGCCCTAGCCAAATTTTCCGTAAGCGGTACCAGCGCTCAACCATGAAGTTTCTTTAAAGCCCAAGCCATATTCTGGCCCAACTGCCTCATGGTTTGGATACCTTCTTCATCCTTCTCCACCTCACCAATGTCCCTGCCAACACCGAAATTCCAGTACCCGGAACCCGGCACTATCATCTGCCCGATCAAAAAGAAGTGGTTAATCGTGTCGAAGGAATGGATTGCGCCTCCTCTCCTGTGGACGACGACTGCCGCCCCGACCTTCCTTCTCAACATATCATCGTTGGCTCTGGAAACCATGCCCGCCCTGTCTATGAGGGCCTTCAACTCGCTGGATACATCGCTAAAATATGTGGGTGAGGCAAGTATGATTCCGTCCGCTTCCAGCATCATTGCGATGCAATCATTCGCGACGTCCGACTCGACGCTGCAACGTTGGTTCTTGTTTTCCATACATTTGTAACAGGCTATACACCCGCGGATTCTCTTTCCAGCAAGTTGAAACAGCTCTGTTTCTATTCCTTCTTTTTCGAGTTCTCTGAACACATGATTGACAAGAATGGCCGTATTGCCATTCTTGCGAGCGCTTCCACTAAACGCCACTACCTTCATGAAACACCCTCCTTCGTGAATTCATCAATTCATTCGATCACCTGTTTAGGCCCCTATTCCCATGATGCAGTCCTTCGCGATCTAGGACAGGCGGCTCTATCCGCCCTTGTTCCTTCGCAAGGGCACTTCTAACATCGGCAAAGGCAAAGGCTACGGCTGCGGAAACATAATACAATTCAGCCAAAAACCAATTCATGCCTAAACCACTCTCGGAAATTGATCTGAGAAGGGGAGCATTCTGCCACATTTCGCATAGAAATGTTCGCCACTCGACTATTTGCCTTTCGGAAGTCCTACACTCTGAGCACCCATTATCTTTTGGGTTGGCCGCAACTTCAAAGCCTGACCCAATTTTTCCCTATCGATAGAAAGACGGAAACAAGTTGGCAAATTCTCGGAAGCGCAATACAGATACACATTTTCGGCGATAAAGGCTGTATCCATTCCAGCCGCGACCATTTTTTCCTCTTCTTTCCTGTCCCCCATTTTCTGAAAGTCGGCGACATAAACAAGATTAAGGGGCGCATCCTTGAACCGATCCACTTGTGTGTAGGTCAGTGCACGAATGTCCCCCGGCACTACTGGGATCAAAGCATTTCCCTTCGGATCATAAAGATACATTCCCTGGGTGGTCGAGACATAAAGATCAGTCTCCTGCCAATTTACCGCAGAAGGCGCAGTTCGTTTGCCCGAATCGGGGCGGTTTATGCCCCATGCAGCCCAAAGCAAGTTTGAGAGCGTCTGCTCGGGAAGTTTGTCACCGCTGTATTCCCGACTGGTTTTCCTATCTTTGAGTGCCTGCGCCAGGGATTTACTTGAGTCCAGTTTAGGTTCGGGTAGTTGAATAGGCTTCATCTCCTGGCCGAAAGCGGACAGGACAAAGACCATGGCGAAAGCGCAGGATGCCAAATTTGCAATCAGTGTTCGGTATCTCATCGAATCCTCCTCCGAAAAGTTTTCTTTAGATCAAGTGTGCGCTTTGTAGAGCTTGTTGCACAACCTCATAGTGTCAACTGTCCCCGGAATATGTTCCACTTGTTAAGTTAGAGATATGGTACGCTTACATCCTGCGAGAGAGAGAGGGGATCTCCTGGTTCAGTGTGGACGATTCAGGCCTGAGTATGGGCTCAGGGGCAAGTGGAGATAGATCTGTGATAATTCTTCATGGCGCAGCGGTATTAGAAGACCCTCATCCCATTTGGTCCAATCTTACCACGCATGACAAAAATAAATTTCCCCGTGCCGAGCGTTTCTTAGGGTTGAAAATCGCAGGGCCCTCAGAGGGCCCTCTTTTGGTCTTAATCGGTGCTTTTTCGTGCCGTTTGCGACCGGAATCGCCCCTGATATCACGTAACACATTGACATCATAAGGTGTGCCGCCCGCCTTTCACGCCGGCGACAGGGGTGTCAAGGGCACCAAAGGACTCCAAGCCGCATTGAACGGCAGAGAAAGTAATTTCCGCTGAATCTCTGCCACCCGAGCGACTAATGTACCCGGGAATTCGGAACTTCTAAGGAGTTCGGGCCAGTCCCGAAACCGAACCCACGATCTTGCATTTCAAGACATGATCCCCATTTTGTGGCGCTCTCTCGCCGCATCATAATAATTGCACTTGCTGATGAGAAAGAAATTAAGGGGCCGCCCCTCTGAAGAAAACCGGTTACACAATGTTACCAGTTCTTCGACACCGCGACGCTCCCAAGTTCCCGGCCGTCAACCATCACAGATGTTTCAGTCACGATTCTCTTTTCTTCATTCTCGGCGGGTCAGTAACAATGACGGGCGGTAATTGTGGGGTCAGGCCGTGGGGGGAGAAGCCCCGAACGAGACTAAAATAGAAGCTACTGCCATTTCAGGTAATCCTCCATCCCTCTTAGTCATCCCTCATGATCGGCCTCAACTAAATTCTTGACTTCTTGTCTCATTGCATCAACTTGCTTGATAGCGTCCAATGCGGAATCGGATGTGATATGGGGCTTCAGGTTACAAATTTGTTCGGCACGAAACTTCTGTTGACCCTGTTTGATTTCGCGAGAAACGTAAAGTGCTGTGGCCAGACGTTCCAGGTCGACTACTCCCTTGCCGTCCAGTGCTTCTGCCACGTACTCAAGACGTTTTCTATACCTATTCAGGGTTTTGGGGAAGCGGCCCTTCAATTCTTCCGCATTCTTCGTTGGTCTCAGGCTAGGTCCATATGGCATAGACCTAGGTTCAAGCCGAAAAAGATCATCTATACGCAATTCCGTAATTTCGTCACGAAGATCGAAAGAAAATGGACCGTGTTTGTAAAGCAAATAGTAATATTCTAAGGGAACTTTGAATAGTTCTTGCAACAAATAAACAGCTTTTTGTATATGAGTCTCCCCACACCAGCTACCGTGAGCCCACATTTTATCAGCCAGTTCGGCTAATATTACCGCCTTTTGAAGCCTCTTCATGAAGTTTCCTCCTTCGGCTGAATGATCGAAGCTTTGTTACTTTGAAGCCAATCTATCGCTTCCTTCAGCAATCCGCTGTCCACGAACACGCAATCCACAGAGGCCAGCGGAAGAGATTCCAAAACTTGGGATCTCGATGTGGAAGACACGATGCTATTGTCTGAGGCCAATACAGGGAAGTCGTAAACTTGCCCTTTTTCAGAGTATCTGTCATATCGCATACTCTGACATCCGAATTTTTCTTTCGCAGCCTCAAACACTTCGTACCCAACTTCGGGATTGATTCTCCGATCATTCCTAGAGGGAATATAAAAACGCTTGAAATGCTTGTGCAATACGATTCGTTGAGCATGGTCGTGGCCACTTAGTGCAGGATCGACAGCTGCTTTCAAAATTGCTGCGCTAACCTCATTGTCGGTCAAAGTCAAATGCTTTTCAAGGTTGGTTGAAAACATTCGATCTGGAAGCCAGTCTCGAAGAAAATCCTTTAGATGAATGTCGTAAATCCGGCGGACCGGATGAAAATAAACCTGTGAATACATGAAATATCGTGCCAGCAATAGGGCCTCGGAAGATTGAAGCCCCCCATCTTCCACACCCAATGAAACCTCCCGAGAACCGCCAATATCTGTTTCAGATTCGTCCGACGGCGGCGCAGGAAGTATTCTCAATGTGTCGATCAATCTGAAGTGGTCGAATTTACCATAAGCCACACCTATATGATGCGAATCCCGAAGGAGATAGTCCATACGATCTACTCCGAAAACGTCACCTACAATTATCTCAGAGAGAATAGTTTCCCAATTCGTGAATGAAAGTTCAGCTGGCGCCTTTTTCGGGCCAATGGCTAGCTTTACCAGCTCATCTGTGCGCAAAGGCGGCGTGACCCCATCCAATATCTCCTGCATCTCCTTGTAATGGATTATCTCCCCTGTAAGGCTTTCATGTCCCCAATCTTTGGGCAAAAGTTCCTTTTCCGCCGTATGAGAGAAAGGCAAATGACCGAGGTCGTGACAAAGCGCTGCCATGCGAAGCACGCGTCGCCAGTATCGCCTTTTGTCCTCATCAGCAATTTCCGGCAATAGGTCTTTGACTTCGTCAGTAACATTTTCAGGCCGAGTGACCACATCAAATACTCTGGATGCCAGCTCCATGACGCCAAGTGAGTGCTCAAATCGTCTGTGCGTGGCCCCGGGATAGAGCAAATACGTCATCCCGAGTTGATGGATATGACGGAGGCGCTGAAACGGCTTGGAATCCAATACGTTGCGTTCGTCCGAATCCAAGCGCACAAAAACATGGATTGGATCGCGAATCTCGTGCACTGTTTTCAGCACATTAGTCCTCACATCGTACATGCCGACAGGACGACATCCGCGAAGACTCGAAAAATCTCGTCTTCACTATCATCACCTTTGCACAATCAAGCTCTAATTACATCTTGCGCGCTCATGCGGGGCAAGGTAACTATTTTGAGTGACTCTCCGGGTCAAAGCCGATTACCAGAACAATGATCTGGGGTTTGGCTTTAATTTTGGAACCTTAGTTTGGGTCGGAATCCATAAATCCATCAATCTACTTGTACCTCCCGATCCAGGTACCGGCGGGAATCTATTTCAGGACCACAGTAGGGTCAAGTGAAAACCAGTACCACGGAAACACAGTGCTAAAGATATCTGTTAGAAAGCGCCTGCTCTATCTTGCCGAATTCCACTATGATCTGCTGGTCGTTCTTCGGTTGAAATTCGATCCCGACCTGTTGGTCCGTGATTCACCTTCCATGAAAGGGCAGTATGGTGTACTCTCTCCCTGCAAAACTGTTTTTTTCATGCAAAAATAGTACACCAACGGCACACCGGAGAAGCGGAGGAAACGCAGAAATTAAGGTATATTCCTACCTAAAAGGCAGGGCGGCCAATGTGCGTCGTGAGCCTTTCACGCTGGCGACAGGGGTTCGAATCCCCTTGGGGACGCCAAATGACACACCGATATGACAGGGAAGTTGGAAAGGTCCAGCTTCCCTGTTTTCGTTGACACCCCAATCAGGGGGCACCGAAGGACTCCAAGCCGCATTGAACGGCAGACAAAGTGATTTCCGCTCAATCTTTGGCACCCGAGCGAGTAATGTACCCAGGAATCCGGAAGTTCTAAGGTGTTCGGACCAGTCCCAAAACCGAACCCACGATCTTGCATTTCAAGCCCTGACCCTCGTTTTGCGGAATAATTTGGTAACCGGGAGCCGCTTACCCTTAAATGTAGAAGAGTGGATTTTTCGATTGTGGGCTTAGTTACACTTGTGATATTCGCCGGTGAGGCGATGGAGGTGACGAAAAAGACAGGTGAAAGGAGGATTAAACATGTTCAAGGAGTTCAAGGAGTTTGCGGTCAAGGGCAATGTCATTGACATGGCCGTCGGCATCATCATAGGAGCCGCCTCTGGCAAGATCGTCAGCTCGTTTGTAAATGACGTTCTGATGCCGCCTATCGGGCTGCTGATGGGCAAGGTGGACTTCTCCAGCTTGTTCGTGAACCTCTCCGGGAAACCTTACGAGACTCTATCCAGCGCCAAAGCGGCTGGTGCAGCGACCATCAACTATGGCCTATTCTTGAACACTGTGATCGATTTCATCATTTTGGCCTTCGCAATATTTCTGATGGTTCGCCAGGTGAATCGGCTGAAACGCCAGCCCGAGCCGAGTACCAAGGCATGTCCCTATTGTCTCTCCAAAATTCCGTTAAAGGCCACGAAATGCTCGCAGTGCACTTCTGAGTTGAAGACGGAATAGTCTTGCCCATGAAAAACCGAATTCCGTCCGGACTCGCTTACAAGTGTGTCCAGGTGGATTCTTTACCAGCAAAATTGTCTTTTCGGTGCAAAGTAGTCCACCAAACGGCCGCCAAGAAAATTGAGGAAACTGAGAAATCATGCTCCATTCCTAGCTGTGGGCTATCTCGAGGAATATGCGTCGAGAGCGTTTCACGCCGGCGACAGCGGTTCGAATCCCCTTGGGGACGCCCAAAAAGCACTGATATGAAAGGGAAGTTGGGAAGAACCAGCTTCCTCGTTTTTGTTTACCCCGGAGTCCAGGGCCACCAAAGTGCCCCAGCGGATGGTGAAGCCAATACAGGGTACTGTTATCATCGCCGCAACCGGATTGAGTACGGCGTCATCCTAACCTCTGCCGTCTCCCAACCGCCCTTTTCAAGTATTCGGAATTTAAGTCTAAACGCAAACGCGCCGATTTTGATGCCAGGGGTGGTCTTCTCCTTGACAGCAGGTGCCTTCATGGGAGATTCTTGGATCAGGCCACCTACTCCTTCGAGAAATCCTGGAGCGAATCAGGCGAAGTGGCAACCAGGATAGCGCCGGGAAGACGTCGCTTGGCGAGGATATCAACCCCTTCCATTTAGACAGGACCTGCACAGATGATCAACGAGCCCATAGCTTGTGTGACGGACGGCTTTCAGGAAGCCTGGCTGGAAGTGGTGAGACGATTGATGACTTCCGCGTGGACCCTTCGCAATCTTGTGGTACAGGTTAGGCATCCTGACTTGTTTGACGATGACTTCCACAATCGGATTTGCGACTTCGCGACCCAGGAAAAGCTCCTTGGTCCGAGGCACGTGGCATATACCATCTTCCCACAAGGGCTCTATAGAGGCACGGGCGAAGCGACGCGTGTATTTGACGCCTATAATCGTGAGAACGGCTGGTATGAGCGCGCGAAGAAAAAGACCCCGTGGACCTGGGGAACATACTTCCGGCGTATGACTCATTACGAACTGCGAAATAAAGTAATAGTCAACCAATTGGGGAGAGTCATAGATGCAATCAATTCAAGACAGAGTGTACATCGCGCCGCTTATACAGTCGTTCTTCAGAAGCCTGGCGGGGAAACCGCAAGGACAATGGGGGGACCTTGCCTGAACTACATTGCTATCCAAATTGAGGCTGGGAATCCTAATAGCCTGGGATTGCTAGCTGTTTATCGCAATCATGATTTCCTCAAACGAGCATACGGTAACTACTGGGGCCTCTGCAACCTGCTCCAATTCCTTGCCTCAGAAACAAATTGCAGTTTCGCCCCCCTAACCTGTGTATCGTCACACGCCTATGTCGGTGAAAGAAAGACGGCGCTGAAAGCGCTGGTGGAAGATCTATGATCAAGTACCACGAACGTCCTTTCAACCTCAGAGAATTCAAGGTTGAGGTGACTCATCAATGTGAGCTGAACTGCATCCATTGCTCAAGCGATGCTCGACCGTCAAATACAGATGAAATGCCTCGTAATGGCTGTTTGAGCATCCTGAGTGAAGCGGCCGCCATGGGTGCGAAGGAAGTCGCATTTTCAGGGGGTGAACCGTTATGCTGGCCTCACATTCTTGATGCTGTGGCTACGGCAAGGGAAAACGGCCTTTCGGTCACGATCTACACTTCCGGCAACACTCCTCGTTACACTGAAAAAACCAACCACTTGGGGGAGTTGGGAGTTGATCGACTCATCTTCAGCGTATTTGGTGGGACCGCAGCGTCGCATGAACGAGTCACTCGGGTTACGGGCAGTTTGGATAGGACGTTGGCTGCAATGACGGAAGCGAAAAACATTGGCATGAATGTAGAAGTTCACTTCGTCCCCATGTCGACCAATTTCCGCGAACTCGGGGATGTAGTTGCCCTGGCCAAGGCGCACGGGGCCTCTGTGGTGAGCGTTCTACGCCTGGTGCCGCAAGGGAGAGCAGCCCTCTTAGTGGGCCGGACACTCAACCGCGTTCAAAACCTTGAACTCCGCCGCCAGATACAAGTGTTACGGCACCGGGGTTATCGCATTCGTACTGGTTCGCCGTACAATTTTCTTATGTTAACTGACTCACCTAAATGCGCGGCGGCGATAGATCGTGTGATCATTGGCCCTGACTTCCATCTGTATCCGTGTGATGCTTTCAAACAGGTGGAGGCCGGCGAGGTGTTGGGCACGGAAGATCTGTCACTTTTGAATGGGATTGGGCTAAAGGAGTGTTGGGACCACTCTCCCTATTTGGAAGCGGTTCGGAGATATTTGACGACGCCTTTTCAATCCCCGTGTAATTCTTGCGGTCAGCTTGAAAAATGTGTTTCTGGATGTCTCGCTCAGAAAGTCATTGCTCATGGCAACTTTGACAAACATCCGGATCCAGATTGCCTCCAGGCAGATTCTCAGGAGGACCGAATATGAGACACTGCTTTCAATCATTTTCCAAGACGGTACGATTTGATGATTTGGTTACATCCGTACGGCATTGTAATCTCTGTACGCGGCTTTGCGAGCGAACGAAAGTGTTATCATATGCAAACGGGGATTTAGAGGCAAAAGTACTTTTCGTGGCGGAGGCGCCCGGACGTCTTGGTGCTGACAAAACTGGCGTACCTTTGCATGGTGATAAGACTGGCGACAATTTCGAGAATCTGCTCGGAAATGTTGGCTGGCAAAGAACGCAAGTATTTATCACGAATGCGGTTCTTTGTAACCCAAGGCAAAAAAACGGCAATAATGGGACGCCTACCGTCGAAGAGATTGCTAATTGTTCTAGTTACCTGGAAATGGTGATCTCTCTTGTCCATCCAGCGGTTATTGTCAGCTTAGGAATCACGGCACTTAAAGCCCTCGATCTAATATCGCCTCACGGGATTGATTTGCGTGATGGAGTGGCCAAAATGGTCACCTGGTCCGGAATTAAGCTCTTTCCCCTTTACCACCCCGGGCCACGCGCTTTGGTCCACAGATCGTTAGCGAAGCAACGATCCGATTTCATGAGCCTCGCCAAAGTGGTTCATCCTGAAAGAGGTCTCAAGGAGACAAGGAAGAAGACATGCCGGATTAAGCCTTCAGACTCCATCGTAAGCGCACCACTTCACCAAGTGGCTAGGGCGTTCCTGGAACTTGCCGGCCGCATGACTTATTTCAAGTTGATGAAGCTACTTTACCTTTTCGATCTTTGCGCTGTGCGAACAATCGGGCGCACTTATGCCAGTGACATTTATATCCGACAGGTCGATGGGCCATGGGCTCCGAAACTTGATGAGGCGCTTTCTTCAATGGATGGGTTCGAGGTCATTCGATATCATGTGCGACGAATCCCAATGGTTCGCGTAGGTCCATCGCAGCGATGTGAAATCCTACTTCAAGACGAAATTCTAGAAATGGTGGTCGACACCTACGAGAAGTATGGAGGACTTACCAATTCTAGGATCAAGACGGTGGCTTATCTTACAGATCCCATGAGATTTATTTTGAAGGAAGAAGAAGCGGGTAAGGATATGCGGAATAAGGCCGTGCTCTATAAGGATAAGACGTCGCGCGATTTGGCTGGCGGGTAAGCAACTAGTAACACAAGTTAGCGAAAGGGTGGCATTCCGCTCCTAGAAGCGGTCGCAGGACCTTATAAGGACGTGCCTCTTGCGCAGACCTCTGCATGAAAGCTGAATGGTAATGAGGACTCTCCAGGATTACGCGGCGCAGGCAGGAATCGTTGGCGCTGACCGTCTTTTCTTCAAGTTCTTGGATCTCAATGATCGATCACCCTATGGGTCCCCCATAACCTGGGAGATTCCTACTACCGACCCACCTGCTGAAGGCCGATGGATGCGAGTCCCGTTAGGCTCTGAACCGCCCTACTGGTTTGGCGACGAAACCGCGTTGCTGGTCTGGATGAGTCAAAAACTGTTCGTAGCCGAAGTACTTGATCCTGAACCGGATCAGAATGGTGACTACGTAGGAAGAAATGTCAGATTACTTTTTGAGGTACGGTCGTGGAGAGAGGACCATTCCATACACGTTAGGTTGGCGTGCGACGGAATACAGAATGTGATTCCTCGGGCTGTTGTGCGCGACGCCATGCGGCAGTGGGCTCTAGGAATCATGGAAACGCTCCGAGCAACCTCGCAAGATGTCGACGGCCTGCAGCAACTGTCAAGCTCTGTTCTGGAATTCCGAAACGCTTGCCGGGCACCGTCTAATGCTGAGAGCAACTTCCTGGAGGCCATTTCCAAGGCGATAGAGTGTGCGGAGCGTTCAATCAACGATCACTTATTCTGCTGTAAATCTGCCGGAGCTGCTCTGCTCTTGGCGGCTTATTCTTTGTCTCAACAGCCGGTCGATGAGAACCACGTTCCCAACAAAATAGTGAGAGAGGAATTGCGGTGGCAGATCGATAATCTTTTGCAATACTTGGAGAGAGAACTAATCGAAAGGCTGGATCAATGGGCGCGACGGCAAAGAACTCAGATTTCGGCCGGGGAACCTGGGGTATAGTTCCCCGAACTTTCCGGAGGATCTGACGATGAAGAGTGAATGTAGCTATGCGCTACTGAATTTTTGTCTTATGTCCAGTCAGGTTCAAATAATAGAGGCCCATCAGGCCAATCCAAGAACCTATTGCAATAGCACCAACCTCTATGAATGCAGTATAAGATGACACAGCGTAGCTTAAGAACTGGCGCATGGCGCTGCCCATGACGTCGAAAAGACTTTGTTGAGCCCCAGTTTGGGATGGGCTGAAAGCAATTTTGCTGAGTGCATTGAAGCAGAAAGTTATAATGAACAGCCCTATGAGGCCCAAGCTTGAAAAAAAAGCCCCTTGTATATTGGCCGGCTGTACTACTATTCGCAATTCGCTCTTTGCTGCTCCGAATGGGTCATCATCAGACCGAAATGTCAGACTGACTTCTTTTTCGTGGACCACTTGTTCAGTTCTGAACGTAAGGGACTCTTGACCGTATTTTGAGCAAATCACTCTGGGGGGTCCAACTGACTTTATAATAGGGTCAGACGAGTCTGCCACAAGTGTTCTTTCAGCAGGCTTTTGCTCATCGAAATTGTCATAGTTCGGCAGAAAAAAATGGACATCTACTCTAAAAGATTGTCCCCCCTTGATCTTGTATATTGTATCATTTCCTTTCTCAGTCTGTTCTAGATCATAAATTTCGATTCTATAGAATACACTTTTCTTCATCTTTTCCTTTGCCAAAACTAGGTGAGAAACAATCTGATTGAAGATAGGACCATTACGGCCAAGTTTCACTTGACCCGGATATGTGCCAAATGTTCGTGAAAAGCTGGTATCTCTAGTCATGCTGTCGGATAGATAATCCTTGAAAGGGTACTCTCCTAGCAGCATGTACTTGCCTCTTTCGGGTTCAAGCGCTTTTTCGCCAAAATATTCCATGAGCGACCGCGTAACGGCTCGGGGTAAGTCCCTATCGGAAGTGCTATTAAACGTAATGAATTCTTGGAGTTTCAATCTCATCGTCAGGATGCCGCCGCTCTCTGTCGCACTACAGATTTTAGCTAATCGAAACGGCAACCGAGTTCGATTTGGATCATCCGCGTAACACCAGATCGCTTTCATATTTTTATAGATATCTGGACATTGGCACATGTGAAAAAAAAGATCGTCCTGTATGTGTCGTTTCTCGTAATTAATCTCGATTATGTGATCATAGGGATAGGCAAGATATTCGAGAATTTCCCTATGATAAGGCCACCGAAAGGAACTCTTGAACAGGAAAATGATTTGCTCACCAATGGACATATTGACAGCAAACGGAGCTAAGGATTCTTGCAATCGCAAGTTCCCGCTTCCCCAAGCAACGTGCCTGGGCAACACCCCGTAACCAACGCCATAATATTGCAGGAGCAGTTGGTTCCAAATTCTCAGTGCAGTATAATGCGAGTACAAACGTGGAGGGGTTGACTGAGCATTGATCCTCTGTCTGATGGGCTCGTAATCAGTGTCGTATTTAACTAATGCTAACCTCAAGGGAAGATCAGGATCTACCTCGATCATTTTTTCGAAGAGTTCTCGTATGTTTGAAGGATTGCATACATTTGAGCCAAAAGTAGGATAGATACGGATGTTGGCTTTTAGAAGACGTTGGATTCCTTTTAGTTGTTGATCTAGCGTCACAGAGTAATTGGTGCCTGTTATTTCATTGAATTCTGTTTGATTGAGGCCGTGGAAACAAGGATGAACAGCGAAATTAGTATACTTTCCAAGGCTGTCAAGTATCTGCTGTTTTTCGGGTTTATCCATGAAGGCTTTGTCGTCATTGCCAATAAAAGGCAACAGATTTGTTTCGGTCCACAAGAAAACTTCTTTTGTTAAGCCTTTCTTCTCTATCGCTCTTAGGCAATCGAGCAGAAGGTCGGGGAGAAGAAAGGGTTCACCTCCCGTAACTCGGAGAACATTGGACTGCCGGCCATGCTGTCCATCGGCATCCCGTTGCTGTATGAATCTGTCAACGATTTTCTCTCCTGTACAGAACTCCCATCTTCCATTAGCCCCCGTCGAATTTGTGAACAGTTCTTTAGGCAAGTAACAGTGCCAACAGCGGTTTGGACAAGAAGGAACATGTACGGAGACTAGGCGATTGCAATCTTGCCAAGGCTTGTTCAGTCTATCTCCAATTATGCTTCCGTAATCCAAGAGCGAATCGCTGAACGGATCAAAATGATGCCTTGGGTCCACGTTCACCTTTCGAGACCGCTCCGGTTTCGCTGCCTCAAATACCCGAAAAATAGGAGATACCATCCTTTCTTCCTTCTCCATTTGCCTGCCAATATAGGTACCAGCAAAGTCCTTAATTATGGCGTACTCTGTGTTTCCAGGTGGGGTTGTCTGTACAAGCGCTGCGCGGGATTTCTCAAGGATCATTGAGATTTTCATTGCCGCTTCCTCCGGGCTAATGGGTGCGCCGCAGTTTACACTTTCCTCATTGCCCGAACAAGAAGTATAAAGATCCATGATATCTATCCCTTCGGTCCGTCTCCTCATTCTCGGTGATCAACCACAATCTCGCGTGTTTTCGCAGGGTTATCTAGTGGTTCAGTCGCATTTGATGTCGCCCATGTTCGGGATAAGTTTGATCGGGGGTTATCTGCTCTTTCATCATCATGCGCATGGCGGATTGCAGCATGATTCCTTTCTGAAAATCGTTGCCTCGGGTAAAGTTCTTGTGGTCCATGCAATAATCCAGAGCCATACATTCCAATTCATCATAATCGGCTTCAGATAAGTCCAGAATCGCTTCGTCAAGCTCGTCGGGAGTCATGTCCGCTCCAGGATTTCCGCGATCTCGGTCTGATGATGGTCTTCCCAACGCTGATGCCGGTGGATCTTTCCGGACACGGTCGGGAGCTTATTGCCCAATCGCCATTTGCGAATGCGTGTCTGATGCGTTTCGCAGATCCTGGCGATCGCGTTGTCCGGAGCGCCGATCTGCCACAATTCCAGCCAAATATCGTGGTACGTGCGAGTCATTTGCTTCCTCAAATAATTTGGCGGTTGGGGTAGGGGAGTTCACCGGTTTCTTCCAGCCGGCCGTGCATCCGGTTTTCCTGCTCTGCGAGGTCTTCCAATCGCCAGACGAGCCAAATCAGCGCTTGTGCGATCGGATGTTTTTCGATGTCTTTTCGCACCTGGGCAAGCGTCCACTGGCAGATCTGGCAGCTTTTCGTGATGATTAGCTGTTTTTTGTGAGCGAGCCCGACAAGCCGATCCAGTCCTCCCTGGATATCCGTCCGGATGTAGTCCGGGACCGGGACGATGGCCGCTGTAGGTCGTGAGGCCCGGAAATAGCGCCAGACCTTTTCCGGCTCCTTTACGTCCCAAAGTTCATTACCCAAGCGATCTTCGCCCCAACTCTTGTACCTGGTCAGGCCGTCATGGCCCCGCAGTTGCTGAACGGTTCCCTGTGCGGTCCCGTCACACCAGAAACGCTCCACGAGCAGGGCGTCCTTGACGTCTACGCACATGTCCGCGAGCTTCGCTGCATCGCCCTGGTATTCCAGGAAGATCCGCAACCGGCCGTCTTCCTGCCTGCCACCCACGAGCAAGGCGTGCAAGGCTTCGTGATCCTCCCCAGCGGGATTGGACCAGCCTAGCGACGCCTCGACATGGGTGAATTTCGGGGCTGCATTATCATCAGCGACCACGTAAAGATTGTCTTTGAGATCGAGAGTTTTGAGGTTCATGACGGCACCGTGCATATTTTGATAAGCGAGATCTTCCGGGAACACTTTTTTGTGTAATGGATCATTTCTTTTGCTCCGCAATGTGCCCGGGGACTGGATGGAAGAGGGAAAGTTCCGGGAACCCGCTTCCCTGAACCAGGGAGGGAAAAGAAGGTAACAATGCGGGAGAACCCGCTTTTGTGCAAAAAGGTGCTCCGCGCACGGCGACCATGCACCAGCGGGCATCGGAGTGTATCGAGAGCTGTCAGTATCAAGATGCATGTTGGCCCCACGCCGAGTGGACCCCGCACCCCTTCCGGCAATCCCGCGTTCTGCGCGGGACTAATATTTTCACGGTCAACTGGAAACGTACCGAATTGTCGTGTGCGGGCGCCCCAATGAGTCATTTCTCCTCCTTGCTCCGCAATAGAATGGGAGTTTTCGGAAAAGGGTTTTCTCCCTGGGCGTCTGATTTCGGGAAGTCCAAACAGTGCCAATGTGCGGTCATGCTGCCATCCCATCCCATTCATCGGATTCGACTTTCGGGCAGAACCGTTTCCCGAACCGGTGCAGGCGCATGTCATAGGCAATGGCTGCGGCCATGATCAAGTCGTCGTTCGGGTTTTTGGTCAGGTCGTCCGCGTGATTCTGCTTATAACCTTGGCTTTTCGGGGTCTGCTCCCAAACGAAGCCCATCATCTGCAGGATCATGGCCGGCGATCTGGGAACAAACGTGCCGTCCCGGTGAGCTTCGGCCAATTGTGAAATGATTCTGTATTTGGAATTCTTGGTTGTGGGGAATCCGAGCCGTTTCGTCTCTTTCTCGACACGTTCGTCGTATTTCATTTCAAAGTACAGATGCTGATATCGCCGCAGTTGCGGGTATTTCAACTTCGTGGGATCGTCGGTCCGGCGTTCGTCAATCCCATGCTCCAGGGCGCCCAGGACCGCCTGGCCTATGGCATTCCGCTCGATCCCCATAAGCGCGGAATTGTAGAAAATCCCCATCTGGTAGCACTTGATTGCATATTCTGTCGGCCGGACCGTATTGGACGCATATTCCGCCACCAATTCGGCAGTTTCATCATCCAAAAAGACGCTCGCGCAGTAGTCCGCCTTGGTTCCTCCACCTTCAGACGGGTCGTGACCGGAACAATAGGTTCGACCCGGTTGCGGCTGCTTCCAGACAGTCAATGGACCCCGGCCATGCTGCAATTCAACGAGTTGCGGGACAGGTTCCGTGGACGATTTGAATTCGATGTCTCCTACAAACACAGGCTTTAGCGCCTGCTGAGCAATTTCCAGTTGTTCACGCAGCAGCTTCTGGTCGAAGATCGGATATCCTGAGTAGAGGAACGCGACCTCAGGAGCGACGGGATATTCCTGGTGGAATTTCTCCCAGGATCCGTGGCACTTGTCGTCTCGCTTGTATCTGGCCCACTTGATCTGTTCCAGCGTGAGGTTGTATTTGTCCCGGAACTCCAGTTCTTGATCGTCCAATTCGAATATTTCGCCGGTCAGGATCTCGACACGTGCATTCGGGTCATCTTTCCAGGAGAAGAAAATCGGGGTCCAGATGGAATCGCTCTGATGCGCTCGGTCCCAATACTGCTTGAAGGAATTCAGGCCGCGGGCCGTGGATTCGATTATGAAGATAGTATTGGCAACTTCATGGACCGCTTGTTCCAGAGCGGTCATCGTGGTCTCAGGATCCCGGAAGAATGCTTCCTCCGAGCAGTGGACGCCCTGAAGCGTTTCGGACCGGGCCACTTCCTCGGATTGCGCGGTTACGACGGCCATTTCGGAAGAATGCGGGTGATCGTATTCCAGGCCGTCCTTGGATGGGACAAGCCTGCGTGAGCGCAACGGTTTCTTCTCCGATTTGGGAAGATGCTGATAATACCTGCGGGTCATCCGGTAGAGGTTCCGGGCCGGGCCTTTCTGGTGTGCGATGACCATTGCCCGCCATTCCGGATAGTGCGTCACCATGTAAAAGAGGACGGCCTGGACTGCGGTGGAGATTCCGAGCTGCCTGGACTTGAGCACTACCAGACGAACAGGGTTACCGAGCTTCAGGCATTTGACGATGAATGCGATGAGGATTTTCTGAAATTTGTTGAGCTTCAGGGGTTCGATGCCGCCACCAATGGGACGGATCCATAGATTCGTTTCAATCCATCGAACCATGCCCAGGACGTGCTGCTCCTGCGGTGGCTCCGGTGTTTCGGCCTGCGGTGCCTCAGCAGTTCGCTTCTGCGCTCGTCTTGTTTCAGCTCGTACGCTCACGCGCTTTGCGCTCCTCTCGGAAAGCGGGGGACTGGGAGGAGAAGGAGTTTCGGGAACCCGCTTTTTGTGGTGCTCCTCGGCCGGCGAGCAATGCCTTTGTGCAGGGAAGAGTCGAAGAGTCTCCCGGAAAACCCCTTTTTGCAAAAAGTGGTTTTCCGGGACCTTTCCCCAAAAAC
>JBKQRG010000436.1:0-12515 GCA_052144015.1 Desulfomonilaceae bacterium | reverse complement strand
CTCTTCCTGTCCCCCCGCATAAGTGAATGCTTACCAGTTCATTCCTCCTCGCGGGACGGCTTGCAACGATTGTTTAAGCTTTCTTACAGCAGGATTCATGAGCCGCTGCAAGCCAGTTTACACATTTTGAAATATGACCGCAATATCTACCAGTCGCAATATCAAGTTAATTCTTTATAAATGATATACTATATTACAAAGATTGCAGAAATCTTGACAAAATAGTCTCATTAGCGCTATACTCTATGCGAAATTTCGCAGCCGGAGATCCACTAATGAAGAGATTTCTTTTAACGGCCGTAGCTCTAGTTGCCATGAATCTTTTAATAGTCGGTTCAAGCAATGCCCAAGTGCTGAACCCGTACGCTCCCTACAATGCAGTGGCCGCTGAACCCATGGAACCATACAATCTCTGGTTGATTCCCCAATGCTCGAGGACTCACTATGTTCCGTGCCCTACCTGTTATTATCCGTTCTCTGCCGGTTTACCCGATGTTCCAATTCAGTGGACGGTTCGTGGCTGCCTTGGGATTTGTGTCCCGGTCCCATAATCTCTCTCAGGCATTTATCGACAGCGAAAAACCTTACTTGCGCGCTTTTCCTTATAATTTGTCATGTTGCTCCAGCCAGTCTAAGATTTTGGGAAAAATTTCATTTTGGGCGCGAATGCCGACCAGCAGGTCTACATGGCCATAATCATCAAAGCATCCTGATTCTTTACCCATTATTAGACAGTCAGCCTCTAATCCAACATTCGCACGTTTGCACACGGCGCTCACCGCCTGAGGTGGCGCCATGAGGTCTTTCGATCCACCAATCACTAAAATCGGGACATTGGATTCGTGCAGGTTTTCTAAATATGGCACGCCCGTTTCGGGCCCAAAAACTCCGGTGTTCAGGAATCGGCCAAAATCCAGCCACAATTTGCCGGAGGATAGTGGTGTAGAGGCAAGCGCGATTACTTTGCGCGCGACCCAGGGTTCTATATTTTTTTGATGAAATAGCCCCCAGGCCGATGCAGGGATCCACGGGGCTAAAGGTGTGATTAAACGTCCAAAAAACGGCAATGGCGAAACAGGCATTTTTTCAAAGAGCGGCTTCAGCCTCAATAATGGACCGAATATCTCACTATCCATTTTCGAGAAATCTGTAGGCGAGCCCATAGCAATTATCGATGCCAAGTTCGGAGCAGGGTGCGAAGCCACGTGAGCTAATATGAGCAGACCTCCCATGCTGTGCCCCACCCAGTGGACTCCGGAACTGCCCGTATTTTCCATAACTCTGTTAATAATCGCAGGCACATCGTGCCGAAGGTGATCCTCAAAACCCCACGAATAAGGCACATCGGAATGCATCAGCCGCGGGCGGTCACTCATTCCCGAACCTCGAAGGTCCGGAACCCAGACATCACGCCCGTGTCTTTTCAGAAAATCGGCCAGAGATGGGGCGCCTGGAATTTCGAATATGCAGTGATTCGCACTTAATCCATGGCAAAGGATCACGGGCAGTCCGACAGTTCGCTTTGTGGCTCCATAATGATGCAGAGCCAAACGCCATCCATCGTCAGCCCTAAAGTAGATTGTTTGATCCTGAGCAGTAGGCTTATAATAAAACCATTGCCAAAAATACCCCAGGAATATGATTCCGGCGATCGCGAGGATCAATAGGTAAAATAGGCCTAAGCTCCATTCTAACATCGTCCCTCCCTATTCGGATTCCTTCGCATTAAACAAGCCTGTCGTACTCCATTGATTCAAGGAATAATTTCCACAGCCAGTCTTAATATCCATGTGGAGACGAGCCCGATCAACAATATCCAAATTATCAGATCAACGGCTCGGCTCAGTTGAGGTCTTGCCTCTAGTGACATCCCCCACCCGAAATATCGGAAAATCCGATAAGGGATCTGTAACCAACATAGCAAATACAGCATAGGACCCATTATATTGGCGTTAATGCCCATTCTGATATTTCCATGAGCCACGGCAACGAAACTTCTAGTGAGGCCACATCCGGGGCACGAAACTCCAAAAATGCGGCGGCTCATGCATGTTTCCGGTAATTGAAAGCGGCATCCAAAACGATCCGAGCTGAAGATAACTGCGCCTTCAGAGGAGAGATCGAGAATGTACGCCCCCGAAATTGCTACCAGGCTAAAACCTAGTATCCAAAGGTGCTCTATTCTGCCGCGCTGTCGAGAAAGCGGTCCGGTAAGTCCAAAATTGTGCTCTGCCGATTTACTCATGCGCTCCAGGTTTGCTTTACTCAGGCCATTCTCTTCAGGCATCCCAGACAACAACCAAAACAGTTCTTGTATGGTCAGTGTTATTACAACATCTCTATTATAACATTGACGTTGCTCCGAGCTGCGGTTTCATTTCGCTGATTTAAATCAATATGTATGACTAGCAATATTGTATTGTATTATAATTCTTGACAATATTAGTGCCCTCTGCTAATTCCAGGCAAACCGTCCGGCCTTGAGGTTGGGCGGCGGTTTAGTTCATGGAGGAGCTTATGCTAACCTTCACGAGGGGTTGGCTCTGTAGATTACTTATTTTCGGCCTGATTTTGACTTTCATGACCGCATTTTGCTCGATTACCGCTCGAGCTGATGATTGCAAAAGAGTCTCAAATATTCTAGTGCTTTTCGACGCTTCAGGATTCATGAAGGAGAAGTCCAGATGGGAGTTTTTCCTTCAACAGATGGCTTTTTTTCAACAAGCCATGCCCGTAACCGCTGATGGTTTCTTTAACGTGGGAATACGTCATTACGGGTTGAAAGTGGGGCTCGGTTGCGAAAATACCGAAAGTATTCTGGCCATTCAACCGTGGGATCCGGAAAAATTCCTGAATGCATTCCCCAGGACTGTGTCCTATGGAGTGAGTTCGCTTTCAGCGGGTTTAAGGGCATCCGGCGACGAAGTAGCTTCGGCTGAAGGAAAAACCATAATCGTTTTGATCGGCGGTGGTCTGGAATCATGTAATGTGGAACCGGTCAAGGTTACGGATCAGATATGTCGAAACAACCCTGATCTGGAGATTCATACTTTTCAGATCGGGAATGCCCCTGAAGGTTCTTTTTATTTAAAGGCCATCGCCGAAAGAAGTCGAGGAACTTACAACCGAGTGGAGGATTCCAGATCCTCAGCGTCCTGGTACTCGTGGATGAAGAAGAACCTGGTCATTCCCTGTGGGCCTTCCGGTGCCCCAGGTTCTGATCAGGCCCGCCCAGCCATTGGACCGGTAATTTTCGATTCCAAAGGTTTTTCCGTCCGCTCGAATGATGCCGCGATTGATTTGACGAATCTTCAAAATCTTAATGCAGTAGCCCAAATCCTGAGAGGGAATCCATCGGCCCGAGTAGTGCTTCATGGATTTTCAGATACCAAAGGTAATCCGGATTTTAATCTCAAGCTTTCCCGTCAAAGGGCTGAGGCTGTGGCGCAGTTTCTAATCAAATCGTACAGCATATCTCCGGGGCGAATCAACATAGTGCCACACGGGTCATCACAGGCAATTTTACCGGGGACCGCGTCTCAGCCTGGAACGCGCAGGGTGGAATTCGAGATCTCTTTTCAGTGACGGCAGTGAATTAGGACGGTTTGTTGATTTCCCTGCGGCTGGACGGACAGATCATCTTCCCATTACTTGCCTCTTGTCCTATTATAAGTGCGGCAATCTATTATTATTGGAAGCATGACGCGATCCTCACCACGATTCATTTGTTGCTGTGCGCTTCTGATCTTAGCGGCTGTCCTGGTTCCCAAGAGACTTTACGCTACCGATGCGCTTCCTGTAGGACCGGAAAAGCTGCTAAAAGTAGGTCAAGAGCTTGCCGAAAATTCTCATTACCTGGAGGCACTCGATCTTTTGGAAGAGGCTCGGGACATCTTGGAAAATAATGGGACGCTCCAATCCTCGATTTACGCTGATGTGCTTTTCACAATTGCACAAACCAAAATTAAAGGAAGGCTCCATCAGAATTTTCCGGCTTATTATGTCAAAACCGCTCTCCACGACATTCAAGCTGCCAATAAAATGAGGGAACGACTCCCGGACACCATGCCTCAACGATTGGCTGAAGGTTATTATCTTGAGGGTTACATTCAGAAAAGATTTTTTATGCGGAGCAACCAAGCTCTGGCATGTTTCACAAAAGCAGTGAATATTGACCCCGGTTTGGCAGCAGCCAAGAGGGAATTGAGCGACCTTATTACGGAGGAATCCAAATAATTGGCTGATTTGATTTTACTGAAAAATGGGATAAATTTCCGGTGAACTTAATGGATGAACCGAGGATCACAATGAAGAAAGCCAAAGAAACCAATGACCAATCCTCCGGTTTCGATGAGCAACTTGAAAAGCTGAAGTCTATAGTTGAGAAAATGGAACACGGTGGACTCAGCCTTGATGAGAGTTTAAAATTATTCGAAGAGGGCATAGGTTTATCCAAACGACTCCTTGAAATTCTAAATCGCTCGGAAGGCCGCGTAGAAGAACTGCTGGCAACCATGGAAAGAGTGCCATTCAGCCGGGGAGAGGAATAGGGCTTGGATTGTGAATTTAGAAGACTACCTTGCCTATAAAAGACAAATAATCGACAAGACGCTTGACGACCTACTTCCTAGAGAAGATAATGACGCTGCTCTTCTACATTCGGCCATGCGCTACAGTGTCTTTGCCGGGGGGAAGAGAATCAGACCTATTTTGGCTATGGCTTCTGCGGAAGCGGTGGGAGGGACGGAAGAAAGTGTTTTGCCCTTAGCAGCGGCTCTTGAATGTGTTCATACATACTCATTGATTCATGATGATCTGCCGGCTATGGATGACGATGATCTGAGGCGAGGGAAACCCACTGCCCATAAAATATTTGGAGAGGCCATCGCCATACTGGCAGGCGACGCTCTCTTAACGTTTGCATTTGAAATACTCAGTTCTCCGTGGGCGGTGCGACTCTACAGGGCGGAAAGGTTGCTGGCCGCGATTCGAGAATTGGCAGTAGCAGCAGGTCCTATGAAATTGGTAGCCGGCCAGGCCTTGGACATCTTAAATGAAGGTAAGGAAATAAAAGAAGAAATTGTAGATTCGGTTGTCAGAGCAAAAACAGCGGCTCTCATGCGTGCATCACTTGCATGCGGAGCCCTTCTGGCCGGTGGCGACTCACTGCAGATTGAAATACTGGGCCGATACGGAGAGTGCCTGGGAATAGCATTTCAGATCAGAGACGACATCCTCGACCTCGAAGGAGACCCAATTAAGTTGGGGAAAAATGTAAGAAAAGACGAATCCCGTGGAAAACCAACTTATCCTACTCTGCTGGGAAAAGAGCAGGCAAAGAAAATGATGTTCCAGCTGTTGGATTCAGCCATGGAGGCGATTGAACCTCTCGGTCCGAAAGCCGAGCCGCTGGTTGTAATCAGTAAATATTTAGGTGAACGTATAAGCTGATGGAAAGTGAATGAAGGAATTGACCGGACAAGAACCTAACTCAGTTCTTGAGTTTCTGCAATCACCCGATGACATAAAGAAGCTGTCAATTGATGAATTAAGCCAATTGGCCGATGAAGTACGCGAATTGATCATCGATACTGTCTCCAGAACCGGAGGACACCTGGCATCAAGTCTTGGAGTGGTGGAACTGACAATTGCATTACTGAAGGTATTTTCGCCCCCTGATGACCGCATAGTTTTTGACGTGGGTCATCAAGCATACGCGTATAAAATCCTAACAGACCGGCGTAAAGTATTCCACACATTGCGGAGAAGAGGTGGGATATCAGGTTTTCCTAAGAGGGATGAGAGTCCTTATGACGTCTTTGACGTGGGACACGCCGGCAATGCTATCAGCGTAGCCGCCGGCCTCGCTCAAGCTCGCTGCTTTGACGGGGATGACAGGAAAATAATAGCTGTAGTAGGTGACGGCTCACTTACTTGCGGAGTTTCCTACGAAGGTCTTAATCAGGCGGGAGCCGCGGAAAAAGACCTGATCATTATCCTTAATGATAATGAAATGTCGATTTCGCCGAATGTAGGCGCGATGGCGGCGTACCTGAACCGGATCATGACCGGGCAGGTTGTGAGGCGTTTTCGCGACGAAATCAAGAATTTGCTCAAAAATTTGCCCGGAAGCATGGGTCGATCAATGTATGGTATGGCACGGCAGTTTGAGGATGCGCTCAAAGGCTTCTTCACGCCGGGACGACTCTTTGAGGACCTTGGATTTACGTACGTTGGTCCAATAGACGGTCATAGACTTAAACATCTCATTGATACTTTGGTCAACGTGAAGCGCTTCCGGACCCCTGTTCTGATCCATACAGTAACCTCCAAGGGCAAGGGCTACCGGGTAGCTGAAGAGGATCCCTCTAGATTCCACGGGGTAGGCCCATTTGACAGGGAGACCGGACAAACCATCGAATTGTCGGGACCGCCCAGCTTTACTGCCGTTTTCGGCAATACGATGCTCAAACTGGCTCAGGATGATTCAAGAATCGTTGCAGTGACCGCAGCCATGGAGTACGGCACCGGACTCGCCGAATTCGCGCGCATATTTCCGAACCGTTTCTTCGATGTAGGAATAGCAGAGCAGCATGGAGTCGTTTTTGCAGCAGGCCTTGCGAAGGAAGGTTATAAGCCCGTAGTTGCTATTTATTCCACTTTTGTACAGAGAGGTTACGACCATCTGATTCACGATGTCTGTATGCAGAAATTCCCCGTGATATTTGCCATGGACCGTGCCGGAATTGTCGGAGAAGACGGTCCAACTCATCATGGGGTTTTTGATATCGTATTTTCAAGATCCATCCCTAATTTGACTGTTATGGCTCCCTCGGATGAAGATGAACTGGCCGATATGCTGGCCACCGCGGTTAGCTGCGAAGGACCTTGCGCAATCCGGTACCCGCGAGCGCGGGCGCGCGGTATACCTATGAAAACCGATCCTGAGGTTTTGCAAATAGGGAAAGCTAGAATGGTAGTCGAAGGAACAGATCTGTTGATAATTGCGGTAGGCTCGATGGTCCATCCTTCGATAGCGGCATCCAACACGCTCAAGGAAGAGGGTATTTCCGTAGCCGTAATGGATGCTCGATTCGTAAAACCTCTCGATCGTGGACTTATTATCAGTAAAGCTACAGTTACAGGGACGGTTCTCACTGTGGAAGAGGGGGTATTGGCCGGCGGTTTTGGTAGCAGTATACTGGAACTCTTTTCAGAAGAGGGTCTTGAGAATATTGTCACAGCGCGCATGGGAATTCCGGATATTTTCGTTGAGCATGGGACCCGATCCGAGCTGCTTGAGGATTTGGGTCTGTCTGCCGACGGGATCACCCGACAAGTTCGGATCCTGTTGGATCGCCGATCTTTCCAAACAGTGCGACAGATCTCATTTGTAAGAGGGGTCGGTAACTAATCCGCGCACGATACCCAACCATTAACCAACACCGCACGAAAGTTATTGCAAAGGGGCAGGGAAGTGAATACAGGAGTTTGCTGTCTCCAAGACCGCTCTCCAAAGAGAGAAGATGCCAATTATCCTTCTATGCTAAAACCCCGACCTCGACGGTGGGAAAAATGACTAACCGGTATGCCGCGTTCAGGGCGGAACTGATTTCTACCGGACGTGATAATACATGAATGGTGTGACCGGGAAAATGATTGTCATCGGGCGAGAGTCATTTACTGCTATACACTCCTCCAATGATAAATGAGAGACACTGGGCTCTCGGAGGGTGATCGAACCCCTGATCCCAAAAATTATGCAATGTCTTGACCATTCCGGAAATCGATTTATCTTTGTTCTGTGGGACCCCCTAATTGTATGACTGACAAACAGCAGAATCTAATGAAAGCGAGATTGCAATCCGGCGTTACTTGGCGAAGAGGAGGACGTGAGTTTGGATCGCAAGCTCTGAGGGATCCGGCCAAGCTGATCCTCCTTCTTAATGCGTCCAAAGCGCTCGCATCTACTACTGATATAGACCAACTCCTGACAGTAATAGTGAGCGAACTTCAGCTCGTACTGAATTGCGAAGGCGCTGCCGTTGTTCTCTACGACCCTGATCGGGACGATTTCTACTGGCGAACCGTACAGGACAAGGATGGGTTTCTCGCATCTGCCAGGGAGGATATACGAATCCCCAAGGACCAGGGCATGGTTGGATGGGTATTTAATTCAGGGGAACCGGCCCTGGTTCACGACGCAGCCAATGACCCGAGGCTCTATCGTACGGTGGAGGACAGATCCGGCTTCAGGGCTCGAAATCTCATTTGCGTTCCGCTACGCACAAGAGAAAAAAAATTGGGAGTGCTCTATGCGTTTAATAAGGTGAAGATTCTATTCTCGGATGAGGACGTGGAGATCATGGAGGCCCTTTCCAGCAATATTGCCCTGGCTTTAGACAATGCTTCCTACTACGAAAGTCTCATGAAATCTCACAAGGAACTCGAACGGCTCAATCGGGTTAAAACAAAGATGCTCCATCACCTTTCCCATGAACTAATGACGCCTCTGGCTATCATTGAGGCCTCTTTGAGGATTATGGAAAGAAAGTTGGAAACTGCTCACGTAAATCCAGCGGGATTGCCGTTGGAGCGTATCCGAAGAAATCTAGACCGTCTGAAGACAATGGAAAGCCAGGTGAGCCATATTGTCGAAGAAAAAGAATACGAGCAGCGGGAGCTAATTGTGGCCTGTCTGGATACCTTGAAAGATTTTACGGAAATTACCGAAGAAGAAAACCCGGCGCTTCGCGAGGCTATGGAAGCTCTGCGGATGACTATAGAAGAATATTATCCGAGCAAGATGCAGGAATCATGGCGACTCTCGATAACTGCCGCGTTCCAGCGCCTGGAATCCCGAGTTAAAGAAATGATCAAGGAACGGAGGCTTGACGTGACGTTCGAATCGCCAGACCCTGTAATCATCAAAATACAGCCGCATATAATCATATCCGCTGTAGGCGGCCTTATTCGTAATGCTATTGAGAACACACCTGATAACGGTAATATAATCGTCACCGGCCGAAAGTCGGTATCAGGGTACACCATCAGCATACGTGATTTCGGAGTGGGTATTCCCGAAAGTGAGCAGCCAAACATTTTTGAAGGATTTTATCCTATTCAAGAAATGGACATGTATAGTTCCAAATCTCCCTACGAGTTCAATGCAGGAGGAACAGGAACTGATTTATTGAAGATCAAAATATTTGCGGAGCGATTTGGATTCTCTATCGGTTTTTCGAGTCAGCGCTGCACCTGCATCCCCACTGTGCGAGATGTATGCCCCGGCGATATCGCCAATTGCAAATCCTGCGGCACGGTAGAAGACTGCTATCGCAATGGCGGCAGCGAGTTCAAAATCGATATACCCAAGGGGCTCATTGAGGAGGAACTCAGCTGAACCGATCTCAATGCAACATCCCCGATACCTCTTGAAGTTTGGTATTAAGTTCCATAAAAGAATCTATCATCATCTCATAAATCACCACCAGCCGGTTATGGGCTGAGCCGGCCCGACGTAGTCGCTCATCAATTTTTCGCTGGAATTCCCTGAGTTCAGGATGCTCTCTCAGAAAACGGTCTCGTTCCCCAAGTGCTTCTGCTTGCGTATCATTCTTGACACTAAATAAATGAGCCATAATTAATACCTGTACCAATTTCATTCAGTGTTAATTCTTTAATTAATGTAATTACGATTCAGGCGATTTCAATTGGAAGGAAAGAATTCAACGGACTACGCGTAGACCGCGTAGGAAGAAGCACTCTTTGCGCTGGCAGGTTTCCGTGGTGCTCTCTGTCCAAGCAAACCGCGCCCGGTCCCCGGCAAAGAATTCGTACAGCATGATCCTCTTTTATGGTTATGTGAGCGAAATTGAGGCGATCCCTAGTAGCTGCTTCGCAATTATCTAAGAGTTGAAAAGAGGTCCAATGGGAATACTCTTTTGCAACAGAGTTCTTCCTCTGGACATTTGCTGCGTCTTTTTTTCAATCAGCGGCTTGGCCCCAGCTTTCTTCGGACGTGTCGGTGGCTTGTTGGTCGATTCCGTATTCTTTCAATTTATGTTGCAGAGTCCGTCGAGTGATCCCGAGAACACGCGAGGTACGCGTCCGATTCCCATCGTTATCCTCAAGCGTTATAAGAATTAATTCACGCTCCATTTCTTTCAAGGTCATTCCGGGACGGAGACCCTCTGTGAATTCTTTACCGTACGAATCACCTGCGCTGTCTAGGATCGGTTGAGGAAGTTCTGAAAATGGAACGTAATCGTCTCGAGTCAAAATTACGCAGCGCTCTACTACGTTCTCAAGCTCTCGGATGTTACCCGGCCAGGAGTAACGCATTAAAGCGTCCAAGGCCCTGGGATGAAATCCTTGAACACTGCGCCCGTTCTTCTCATTATAAATTCGAAGAAAATGCTCGATGAGCAGAGGGACGTCCTCTTTGCGTTCTCTCAAAGGAGGCAGCTCTATGGGAACCACATTCAAACGATAAAAGAGGTCTTCTCGAAATCTGCCGCTTTTCACTTCGTCTGTTAACACTCTGTTAGTTGCGGTGATGATTCTAATATCCACTTTCACGGTTCGAGACGAACCGAGGGGTTCGAATTCTCGTTCCTGAAGGACCCGGAGCAATTTTGTCTGAGTAGCAAGAGTCATTTCAGCGATTTCATCCAAAAAAATTGAACCGCCGTCAGCCAACTCAAACCGGCCTGGCCTGCGCCGATCTGCTCCTGTGAAAGCACCTTTCTCGTGTCCAAAAAGTTCAGCCTCCAGTAGAGTTTCCGGTAATGCTGCGCAATTGACTTTGATGAATCGCTTGTCAGCTCGACCCGACCCCTGATGAAGCGCATTGGCGATCAACTCCTTGCCGGTTCCCGATTCGCCTAGAATAAGCACCGTAGCTTCCGATGGTGCAACCTGCGCTACTCTTTCGAGCATCTCTTTCATCTTTTGTGAACGACCAACGATACTGGATGTATCAAATAGGTTTTCAATTCGTCGTCTTTGGAGAATGTTATCTTCTTTGAGTCGCCAGAATTCAAGAGTCTGAAGAACTTTGAATCTGAGTTCCTCCATATCCAGCGGCTTTGTGAGATAATCGTGAGCGCCTGCCTGAAGCGCCTGTACAGCGGTTTCGACCGATGCATAAGCAGTTATAATTATTATCGGTATTCCCGGCGAGATCTTCTTGATTTCCTTCAGAGCCTCTATCCCATCCAGCTGGGACATCCGATTGTCCATGAGAATCAGGTCGAAAAACTCCTCGGAAACACGAGAAATGGCCTCGCTGCCGTCACCGGCTTCCGAGACATGGTACCCGTCGAGTGAGAGATTGGCCTGAAGCATTTTGCGCTGGGACGGTTCGTCGTCCACGACAAGAATCTTTGCTTTACGAGCGGTCATAAAATATCCTATTTCTGAATTGAGATCGTTTGCCAAAAAAATGTCAAGATAACCCCGAAGTGCGCCGGAAATCTATTGTCAGTTGATCCATTCCGCCCACATCCTGAGTTCTGTATCCATTAAGAGTGATAATGAAGCGCGTACCTTTGCCAGGTTCCGCTTCCACTTCAATTTCTCCGCCATGTCCTTCGATTATGCTTTTGACAATAGCCAGCCCCAATCCCGTCCCCTTCTTCTTGGTAGAAAAGAACGGATCAAATATTTTGTCCTGATCGTCACGTGGAATGCCTTCTCCGGTATCTTCCACCATTATTTGTAAACGGCCCCTATCGTCGGTTGCGTAGCGAACAAATACCTTGCCTCCTGCCGGCGTAGCGTCTATAGCGTTTATCAGTATGTTCAGAAAGACTTGAGTCATTTGATCGGTGTCCATCAGTACGAGAGGCGGGTCACCCACCGCGGGTTCTCTGATGACTTGTACGCCTGCTTCAGCCGCTTCCCGCTCTACAACACGTGCGCAATGGTCCAAAACCTCTTCAGCCGATCGAATGCTGAGGCGGGGTTCTCTGGGTTTAGAATATGCCAACAACTTAGCAATAACTCTGTTCAATCGATCAACTTCGGTAAGCATCAAATCGGTGTAACGATAATCTTCTTCGTCCAGTCGGATCTTCTTCTGAAAATATTGGATGAAACCGCGGATGGAATTCAAGGGATTGCGTATCTCATGTGCAATCCCCGCGGATAATCTTCCAAGAGCAGCAAATTTTTCACTGACTATGACTTTTTGTTCGAGTTCACGGATCATAGTCAAATCACGGACAATAATTACCGCTCCCCTGCTGATGAGAGAATCCGGTTCTTTCAGCGGCGACACGGATAATCCAAGAAATATTTTGCCCGTGGTTTCGGTGGCAATCTTGACTTCTTTCTCGATAATCTGCTCAGGGTCAGCCAATATCTGTTTTATTTCGTTTTCTAGAGGCAGAAGTTCGCCGATTGGGTATCCTTCAACTTCTTCTTTGGGTTTGCGAAAAATATCCAGGGCAGTTGAATTAAATGTTGCTACCCGAAGAGACCTGTCAACAGTGATAAGTCCGTTGGCCATG
>JBKQRG010000435.1:0-27141 GCA_052144015.1 Desulfomonilaceae bacterium | reverse complement strand
AACTACTCCTAAGTCGCGATTTTCGCGACACATCCTTCGCGAAAAATTTACAATCTTCAAAGCTGGCGAAGAATGCGGGAGAGTCGGACTGCGTAGCAAGCGCCGGGGTAACCCGACAACATATTTCGCGGCAGAGAACACAGAGAACGCAGAGCATACCTCATTTCGGCGAAGACCAGCACCGGAATACACCAGAATTGACTCCCCTTTGTCATGGTGATAACCTCGCTCCTAGCCGCAACACCGAGCATACGCTGTGAGAGTTTTCAAATGAACAAGAAGATGACCATGATCTATTGGAAGAGCGAGAAATTCTGGCTGGGTAAGCTGCTGGAACATCCTGAAATTATGACACAGGGGGAGACTCTGGAAGAACTCGAAGAGAATCTTAAAGATGCTTACCTGCTCATGGCGATGGACGATGTTCCGGAGTCCTACCAGACAAAAGAAATTGTTCTGTGAAGAGAGGCGAACTCATTCGGCAATCGGTTCAGGCCGGCTGCATATTGTCCCGTCATGGTTCCCGGCATGACATATACTTAAACCCGTCTACCGGTCAGTAAAGGAGTAGGATGTGGTGAGCGAAGTGAACCGCATCGTTCGCGAAAACCTCGATTGATGCGGTTCCCCTGCGAAACGCAGGTCACCGCATCCTACGGGAACTTTCCGTTTCCGCTGAACGGACGTGGCCGAATCTAACATTGCAGCTTGTTGATTTCTGCCAGTCAACAAGAATCTTGTCCCGGATCCTCAACCGTTGGGGTTCTCCGCATCGAGTGGGGAGTCACCATATTCTACACGGCTTTTCTCAGTGGATTCAGCGGGAAGCAGCAGCCTTCGCCTATTCTTAAGACTTCTTCATATATTTCGGGATCTTCCAGGTACAGCGAGCAGATATAGCGATAACCGTTCCGGGCCAAGGACGGGCACGGGTTCATGTAATAGCGTTTCTCAGTTTACATCCAAGAACCGCTTTGTTAAGAACTATTAAGGAACGATATGTTCGTGACAACAGCAGATACTGTAACGGATACGATGATCGAAGAAATTGTGCAGGCAATAGTAGCTGCAGCGGCCCCGGAAAAGATTATTCTTTTCGGGTCGGCCGCGCACGGTGAAACAGGACCCGACTCTGATGTTGATCTCCTTGTCGTGGAAAAGGAGTCTTCGTTCCATAAAGGTTCCCGATGGGCGGAATCCAGCCGGATACGCAAGGCCCTATGGAACTTCCCGATTGCCATCGACGTCCTCATTTTCACTCCCGAGGAAGTCGACATGTGGAAGGATACGACCAACCACATTGTCGCTCGTTCCGCCAGGGAGGGCAGAGTAGTCTATGACCGACCGTGAAGAAGCTAACAGGATGCTCGCCGTAGCAGAAGTTGATCTGAAAGCTTTGCAGAACATGCTTGACCCTGAAATGTTTGAAGATGCTGTTTTCGGTTTTCATGCCCAGCAAGCAGTCGAGAAATCTCTCAAAGCGTGGTTGAGTCTTCGAAGGATTGTTTATCCAAAAACCCATGATCTCCGCGTTCTGATGAATCTGCTTCAAACCAAGGCCCAATAAGACTGTGGATCTTTCGTCGAACTGGCAGACCTGACGGATTTCGCCGTTCAGTTCAGATACGATAGCCCAGCATTCATTGGGAGTCTGAACCGAGCTGAGGTTCTTGCGAAAGTAGTGGCTCTGCGGCATCACGTTGAGGGACTTGTCTCTGAAGTGGAGGTTGCGAAATGAAATGGCAGAATGACGGACCGTGCCCGCTTTGACCAATCCCGCGGGGTCGCGTCATTTTCTGCTCAATGCCTGCAACAGGTTAACCGGTTCGATCATCGCCACCGATGCGGTTTCCCTGCATCGAGTGCGGGGGCACCATATCCTACCCGGCTTTTCTCCGCGGATTTGTGGGGAAGCAGCAACCGTCGCCAATTCTTAAGAATTCTTCGTATCTTTCGGGATCTTCTCGGTACAACTTGCAGATGTACCGGTCGCCCTTCCAGGTAAGGGAAGGGCATGGTTTTGCATAATGCCCGTACAGCATGCTACCGATCCTGCACATTGCTTCTGTGCAGCAGTATCCGCATCCAATGCAAGGTGGACTCATGCTGTACTCCGTCTCGTTGACCGGCCAACCAGTCTAGAATGCTGGAACAGAGGAAGCAAGAAATCATTCACCGCAGTGGCAACCCCTCGGTTAGGAGGGGAGTGGATTTGTCATTGCAAGGAGTCTATGTTGCGACAGGCGTCTCGCCTGTCCATTAAAATGACCGGCAATCCCGCGTTCTGCGCGGGACGATCCCACCGGCAGTCCCCAAAGCGAGATTCCTTCGCCCGTTTTTCAACGGGGCCGCAATGACATTCTTTGATCGCCTGTAACTGAGGGGTTACAGTGACAGGCGATATTGAGGGCGTACAGGAGACCCCTGAGAGAGATACGGAAACATATTTCGTCGCAGAGAACGAAGAGGTTGCAGAAAACCTGTTATGGCTTGCCCCTCGAAGCTGATTTGATCAACGGATGATCTTGCAATAGCTCCCAGAGCCTATTCTTCTGCTCCGATTTCAAACCGAACTCATCCAAAGTGGACTCGAGTTTCTCTGCCCTCTCCTTCTGCCAGATCAGATCAAGGTCTTCCCTGAGCGCTTGACCTATATAGAATTTGATTAGCGCTTGGTATCCAGACAGGCCCTTGAGCGGAGCGATCCGTCTTAGGTCATCCAGCACGTCTATAGGCATACGAATGGTAATGGGTTTTGTA
Organism: Desulfomonilaceae bacterium; assembly: GCA_052144015.1. Lineage (GTDB taxonomy): Bacteria > Desulfobacterota > Desulfomonilia > Desulfomonilales > Desulfomonilaceae > DATJPW01. Next base: position 24,381 of record JBKQRG010000435.1, on the reverse strand, counting down.
GCGCGATCCTTAGTAGGAATCATTTTCTTTTTCATAGCGATTTCTCTCTGTTACGGTTACATCTCTTGCCGAGATAATACGCCACGCAGTTTCTCCTTGCTCGACTGCCACAACGTGGAGGAGACGACCACGCCTGGAGTATCCGATGAAAGCCCAACGTTGTTCTTCATCCACACTGGCGGCTCGCATTTCTTAGTAAGGAAAGAAGAAAACTTCGCAGGCTTCCTGAAAAGAGACTCCGTGTTTCTTCAAATTGGCTCCAGCTTTTGCGGAATCCCAGACGAATAGGTGTCCCCGAACAATGTGTCTGATATCCTTACTCATTCTGCCGCTAGCTTATGCCTTAATAAATACTTTGTCAATACATATTCGAAAAGGTTCCTATGTCCGCCAATGTGGATTAAGAAGTTGCCTCTGGGTACCCCCGATTGACTCACCTTTGTCATGGTGATAACCTCGCTCCTAGCCGCAACACCGAACATACGCTGTAAGAGTCCTCAAATGAACAAGAAAATGACCATGATCTATTGAAAGAGCGAGAAATTCTGGCTGGGTAAGCTGCTGGAACATCCTGAAATTATGACACAGGGAGAGACTCCGGAAGAACTCGAAGAGAATCTCAAAGATCCTTACCTGCTCATGGCGATGGATGATGTTCCAGAGTCCTAATCAGACAAAAGAAATTGTTCTATGAAGAGAGGCGAACTCATTCGGCAATTGGTACAGGTCGGCTGCATATTGTCACGTCATGGTTCCCGGCATGACATATTAAACCCGTCTACCGGTCCGTAAAGGAGTAGGATGTGGTGAGCGCAGTGAACCGCATCGTTCGCGAAAACCTCGATTGATGCGGTTCCCCTGCGAAACGCAGGTCACCGCATCCTACGGGATCTGGAAGAAAATCTCAAAGATGCTTACCTGCTCATGGCGATAGATGATGTTGGCCGACCTCAGTAATTTTAGGAAATTGTAATATGACCTGTTTGCTCCTTCTCCGATCGCATCAAAGCAGAATTGCAGAATTTGAGCCTCGATTGCCAAGGAGGTCCCGGATGGGCAGAGACAAAGTCCTGGAACGGATCATAACTAACCCCGACATCTTTGGAGGCAAGCCCGTTATTCGAGGACACTCCTTGACCGTCGAGCACGTCCTGGAAATGCTTGATGCTGGAGATACTCCCGACAAAATCCTTGAGGAGTATGACTGGCTTGAGCCCGAGGATATAGCGGCCTGTCTCATCTTCGACGGCAGGTCGGTTTTCCCCCTCGCAACAGCAGTGTGGTTGTCGGATCGCGTTTTCCAGGAATGTCGATCTGCTGCCCCGCGTCCTGAGTGGTACGACTTTCCCTCTCTTGCCCTGTACCGGCATATAATCCAGATGGCGGATGGGATAGAGATCCTTCTTTCGGCCGGTACCTCGGCACCCAGTTTGCCACTTCTCAGGAGCATGATGGAAGCATTATTGTCTTTGAAATATATCCACACCGATCAGTATGAGCAACGATCCTTGTGCTGGCTCTGCGCTTTCATTCATCAGGAAATAGATCTCAAGGACATGATCGACAGTCGAACTGAGTCCGGTAAACATCTCCACGACGTGATAGCCAACGAATTTGACGATGATACGGTGGCCAAGGCTTTTGAAGAACGGTCCTCTGGCTCTAGAACTATCCGGGAACTGCGCCGTGAACTTGACCGCCTTGACCTCGCAGATATAGAAACTGAATACCAGAGAGTCAAAGAACAAAAACGGAAAAGGCGGAAATGGTACCAACCAAGATGGCATGAGTTGTTTCGTGGCCCTAAGAGTATTTATGCACTAGCCGAAAATGTGGAGATGCTGCGGTCTTATCTGGTGTGCTACCAACTGTGGTCGGCCACCGTGCACGGAACTGACGCTACGCGGCTTCTTTTCACGCAGGAGGATGGTAGGGCAGAATTCAGATCTTTGCGCTTCTTGGATGATCCTGACCGCATTGAGCTAGATGCGGAACTATTTCTCCGGCTGGCCACCGATCCCATGGTCAAGAGGTTCTTGCAGCAGTGACGTGTGGAGAGAAGTTCCACAGCCCGGGGCGGTTCGCTTCGCCCACCTCATCTTAGGAAAATCAAGAACTTCCTCTATTTGGATTCAGCGGGAAGCAGCAACCGTCGCCAATTCTTAAGAATTCTTCGTATCTTTCCGGATCATCCAGGTACAACTTGCAGACGTACCGGTGGCCCTTCCAGGTAAGGGAGGGGCATGGTTTTGTATAATGCCCGTACAGCATGCTACCGATCCTGCACATTGCTTCTGTGCAACAGTATCCGCACCCAGTGCAAGATAGACTCATGCTGTACTCCGTTTCGTTGACCGGCCAACCAGTCTAGAATGCTGGCACAGCGGAAGCAAGAAATCATTCACCGCAGAGAACACAGAGGCCTCAGAAGAACTCAAATAATGTTTCTCAGCGTGCTCCGCGTGCTCTGCGGTGAGACATTCTGATGGTGATTTTGGTCTCAAAGAGTCCTTTTTATGCTAAAGTGCCCGAGTGAAATTGCTTCGTGGCCGCGAAGATTCTCCTAAAAATCTTGACATTAACAATAAGTTCGGTCACGGAAGTTCGACACGACCATGTTATGGCTCAACGCGTATCTGTGAGCATCATAGGACAGGCGCCATGAAGAAGAAACTGAATTCCGCACGGAATTTCGAGATTACGAAATACTTAATCATAACTGTTATCTTGGGAGTTGCTCTCGCCGGATGCGGACAGCAAAAGGCAAATAAGCAAAAGGAACCACCACCGGTCCCGGTAGATGTGGCGCAGGTCATTGCCAAAGATACTCCGGTATTTCTGGATGGGATAGGCAACGTGGTCGCTTACAACACAGTGGATGTAAAATCACGAGTGACCGGCGAGCTGACAAACACCTCATTCAAGGAAGGCGACTTACTTGCCGAAGGTCAACAGATGTTCAATCTTGACCCTCGCCCGTTTCAGGCTCAGCTCGATTCGGCTACAGCCACCCTCGCGGAGAAGAAGGCTGTCTTGGAATTGGCAAAAATCCAGCTGAATCGGTATACAGAGCTTTTGACCTCAAAATCTGTATCACAGCAGGATTACGATCAAAGGAAAAATACGTTTGATATGGCCGAAGCGCAGGTGCAACAGAGCCAGGCGGCCCTCGAAACTGCTCGACTCAATCTCGAATACTGCTCCATACAGTGCCAGCTAGATGCTCAATCCGGTGAGATTTATATCCACAACTATAATGTGGTCAATGCGTATCAGGATAAACTTGTCACTCTTAAACAAATCCGACCGATCAAAGTGAAATTTTCCGTTCCTGGCAAGTTCTTGGAACAAATCAAAAAATATCACAGCGAAGGCCCCTTGGAGGTAGAGGCATCGCCGCTCGGAAATCATGCGCCGGAAGTCGGCTCATTAAGTATGATAGACAATAACATCAATCTCAAAACCGGAATGATCGCGCTCGAAAGTATTTTCCCAAATAATGAGGTAAGACTTTGGCCCGGTCAATTCGTACAGGTTCGGCTGAAGCTAACTGTCGATCGTGAAGCTGTTTTGGCGCCTCATAGAGCTGTCTGCGACGGACCGGACGGGCAGTATGTTTGGGTAGTACACCCTGATCAGACAGTCACCATCAGACCCATCAAGATCAGTCGCAGAGACAAGGACTTGGAAGTGGTTTCCGAAGGTTTGAAAGCGGGTGAAACAATTATCACCGACGGTCAGCTTACTCTTCGGCCCGGCGCTAAAATCGTGACCAGGGAACAAATCCAAAAAATGATGGAACAAGCCTCACCTAAGAAACCAGGCGCTCCCGGGCAGAAGAAAAGCGCGAATAAAAGGTCTGACGAGTCATGAGTTCGATTGAACTTTTTATAAGACGACCCGTAATGACCACGACCATAATGGTGGCAATGATGTTTTTCGGGATAATCGGGTATATGAATCTCCCTGTCGCCGCCTTACCGGAGGTAGATTTTCCCACTATATCCGTAAATGCAACGTTGCCCGGAGCCGACTCGGAAACGATGGCCTCCAGTGTAGCCACACCGCTTGAGAAGCAGTTCTCCGCAATTGAAGGTCTTCGGGAGATGAACTCGACCAGCAGCCAGGGGACTACTACTATAAACCTTCAATTTGATCTTTCTCGAAAAATAGACGCTGCTGGAATGGATGTGCAGGCTGCAATTACCAAGGCAAGCGGGTTGCTTCCTCCGAACATGCCCTCACCTCCCACATTTACGAAGACCAACCCTGCAGAGAAGCCGATTTATTACATGGTCATGAGTTCAGACACACTGCCGCTGTACACAGTTAACGATTACGCCGAGACATTCGTTTCCAATGCGATTTCAATGGTGCCGGGGGTGGCTCAGGTACTTAATTACAGTCAGCAGAAGTTCACGGTAAGGGTTTTCATAAAGCCCGAACTTATGGCAGCGAAGCAGATCGGAATTAACGAAGTAAAGAATGCTGTTTGCTCGCAACACGTAAACCTACCATTGGGGACGCTGGACGGCCAGCATGTTACCAGGACGCTTAAGGCATCCGGCCAGCTAATGGATGCCAAAGCTTATGAGCCCATAATTGTTTCGTACGTTGACGGCCAGCCGGTGAGATTAGATGAGATCGCCACAGTAAAGAACAGTGTTTATGCCGACAAGGTATATTGTTATTACAAAGGGAAAAAATGTGTAGCACTGGCCATTCAGCGACAACCGGGTTCTAATACGATCAGCATTGTCGATGAAATAGAAAAATTGTTACCGACTATTCGTGCATCGTTACCACCGACGGTTGACCTGGAAGTCGTATACGACATGTCTCAATCAATTCGGGATTCAGTGAATGATGTAAAGCTTACTCTTATAATTGCTGTCATTCTGGTAGTTGTTGTCGTTTTTATTTTCTTGCGCAACATTTCAGCGACACTTATCGCGAGTATAGCAATACCTTTATCGATAGTATTTACATTTGCGATGATGCATCTGTTCCGATTTTCACTAGATAATTTATCACTTATGGCACTGGTGCTATCGGTTGGGTTCGTGGTGGATGATGCCATAGTTGTGCTTGAAAACGTTGTCCGTCACCTTGAAATGGGAAAAAAGCCGTTTCAAGCGGCTGTGGATGGCGCGAGGCAGATTGTATTCACGATTGTTTCCATGACTTCGAGTCTTGCCATTGTTTTTGTGCCGATAATGTTTATGGCCGGTCTTTACGGAAGAATATTGAATGAATTCGCCGTAACCATAACTGTAGCCATAATTATATCTGGCGTTGTGGCGTTAATAGCAAGCCCGATGCTGAGCAGTCGCCTATTGAAGCCTCAGAGCAGACTTGCCGAGTCCGATCCGATATTCGGCACCATGTTGAAGTACTATGACCGATCGCTCCGGTACGTCGTGGGACATCGAAGACTGACACTTCTGTGCTCTGCAGCCATTCTCGGCGCCACAATCTATTTATTCATGACAATCCCGAAGGGATTCATGCCAGCCGTGGACATGAATTATCTTATTGGATTCTGTGTTGCCGGTCAGGGCGTTTCGCCCGAGGCCATGCAGAATAATTTGCGGCAGTTAGCTCCAAGTGTGGAAGCCAATCCGCAGGTGAGGTCGGTTCTTACTGTGGCGGGATATCCGCAGCGCAATCAGGGGTTCACGATTGCATTTCTCAAAGACCGGCCGCCAAGAAAGGTAGCTGCTCAGCAGATCATGGCCGAACTACATCCGGTCGTCAACTCTGTACCCGGCCTACTGACTTTTTATTCCGTTCCACCGCTGGTTGAGATTCGTACGGAGATTACAGCGAGTCCATATCTTTTCATAATGCAATCTCCGGACACCAAAACGCTTTTTAAAAACGCTCAGAAATTTACGTATGCCATGTACGGAATGCCCCAGATCACGGGAGTTAACTCCAATCTTTATATCCAAAATCCTGAAGCTTACATCAGTATTAATAGAGATAAGGCGAGTTCGTTGGGTATAACTGCCGACGACATAGAACAACTTTCTTTTTCGTCATTTGGCGAACGTGAAATTGCAAATATCTACGGCACAACAGATACCTATAAAGTTATTCTCGAAGTTGACAAGGACTTCCAAAAGTATTCGGACCAGCTAACATCTTTATATTTGAAGAACAAAGACGGGGAAATGGTTCGACTGGATGTTGTGGCTGATATAACACCACAGGTAGGCCCTTTGACGGTAAGCCACTACGGTCAACTGCCGTCAGTCACGGTATCGTTTGACACTGCGGCGGGATACTCCCTCGGCCAGGCTACAGAGGTATTGAAAGAGATGGCCGGGAAGATGCTACCCGGTTCCATAATGAACAAGTTGGGCGGAACAGCTGAAGCATTTGAAACCTCTATGCGGAGCCTTACTGTTCTCCTTATAGTTGCGATAACCATTATTTACATGATTCTTGCCTGTCTTTACGAAAGCTTTCTCCACCCATTGACCATCATCGCCGGCCTACCTTCCGCTGCCTTTGGGGGATTGTTGACGCTATGGTTATTGGGTATGGAGTTGGACCTATACGGTTTTGTAGGTCTTTTCATGCTGATAGGCATAGTCAAGAAAAATGCTATTATGGTGGTCGATTTCGCAGTGGAATCCGAGCGTGAAGGTAAGAGTCCCTTGGATTCGGCTGTTGAAGGTTGTCTGGTTCGTTTTCGGCCGATTATGATGACCACCATTGCTGCCATAGCAGGTATGACTCCGATCGCCATAGGGTACGGAGCGGGCGGTGATTCTCGACAGCCGTTAGGTCTGGCGGTAGTCGGTGGTCTGTTGCTGTCACAGGTTGTCACTCTGTATCTCACGCCGGTGGTGTACTCGTACCTGGCCGGGATACAGAAATGGCTTTATGAGCGAGGCGCCAAGAAGCGCGAATTAATGGGTATTCCTGAAAATGGGGCTTAATTATTCGTTCTGTCCGTAGCACAATGACGGAAACGGAAACTGCGCTCTTTACCGGAAATTTCCGAGGAGGGCTCGATGCCAAATCGGTCAGGAGATTGGCTGGCCCAAGCGATCCGAGACCTTGAGCAGGCTCGGTCCTCTAGAGCAGAGGGACGACATGAGTGGGCATGCTTCGCAGCTCACCAATCTGCAGAAAAAGCTGTCAAAGCTCTCCACTTGAAGTTCGGGCAGGAGGCATGGGGTCATGTTGTGGCCAGGCTGTTGGCGGAATCGCCTTCTCCGGTTCCGGAAGACATTGTGGAGAAAGCCCGTTTTTTGGACAATTTTTACGTCCCGACCCGTTACCCGAACGGACACCCCGCGGGCGCTCCGTTCGAACATTACGGGCGGATTCAAAGTGAAGAGGCCATCAGGTATGCCGGTGAGATCGTTGAATTCGTCAGTGCTCAAATGGCCTAATCGTGAGACAGTGGATAAAGCAGTTCGTCACTGGGCTGCAAGATTCGTTAAAAATAGACCTGAAGTACTAAGGTTAGGCTACTTCGGATCGTACGCTCGAGGCGACTGGGGCGTGGGCAGCGATCTGGATCTGGTGGCTGTAATTGAGGAATCTGACGAATGTTTCGAAAGACGTTCACTGAAGTGGAACATCCATCAACTTCCAGTGCCCGCACAAGTGCTCGTTTATACCCGAGAAGAATGGGAATCCCTCAAAGAACAAGGCAGTCGATTTGCACTGACTCTGGAGCGAGAAACTATTTGGGTGTACCAACAATATGCGGCAACTCCTGACAAATGGGGATAGAATGGAACTTACACGGGAACGTGACATGAGGAGATCATTACAATACAAAACCAGAAACTTGGATTAGAGGTGCAGTATGAAGTCTCTGACAATCGCGTTGTGGTTTGTAGTCGCCTGTGTCGCGGTTTCGATTTTGTCATCTACGGCGGCAGCACAAGATTTTGACCGTGATTCATGCCTACGGGGCTGTGCTTGGCTTAGACCTATCGGGAAGGATTACGGTGGCTGGATGAACTATTCAAATTGCATGGCTGATTGTGAAAGACGCTTTTGGAAAGATTTCGATGATAAAACCAAGGACCTTGAGCGGGAACGTGACAAGAATTGAACCACAGGGATGCCGATCAGCGGGAATCTTGATACGTATGATCAAACTCTTATGGAGGCGCTCCGGCAAGTGCGGTCCAAATGATTACTTGTCTAGTGGTGTAGATCTGCACTGCACTCACTATTCATAATTCTTTGGCCGTCAACTTTGGCGAATCCGCTGGGCTCTCTTATGGGATCACAGTATAGGATTGATTCCTTGGGCGTAACCCTAGGAAAACAGGATTAAAATCCCAGGAGGCGGAGGATATGGTGAGAATATCGTGCTTTGTTTCATTAATAATGACGGTCTTTGTATCTGCAGCTTTAGCTGCAGAGCCGGTAGTCATAGGGGCGTACCTGTCAATGACCGGTAACGTTGCAGCGTATGGCGGAATGGGTTGGAGCGGCATCTCTATTGCGAAAAAAATGCGACCAGAGGTCCTTGGGCGTCCTATCGAGGTAAAGCTGGCAGATACTAAATCGGATAAAGTGGAATCTGCGAACGCTGTTTCGAGGCTGATCGAGAAGGAAAAGGCAGTGGCAGTGATCGGAGAGATGATATCCGGCAATACCATTGCAGGAGCAGCCATCGCAGAGACAAGGGGAATCCCTATGATTTCTCCGACCGCGACGAATCCGATTGTTACCCAACATAAGAAGTGGATCTCCCGTGTGTGTTTCATTGATACCGAACAGGGAATGATTCTGGCAAAGCTCGGGCTGGGTCAGCTCAAAGCCAAGAAAGCCGCTCTCATCTACGACATCTCTCAAGATTATTCCGTTGGGCTGGCAGTGTTTTTCAAACGGGAATTCACGAAAGGCGGCGGGCAAATTGTCGCGGAAGTCAAGTTTAAAACGGGAGACAGGGATTTCAATCCGCAGCTCAGCTCAATAAAGGGATCGGGAGCAGATATAATCTGTGCGCCAATCTATTATACCGAGTGTGCGCTTTTGGCTAGGCAAGCCAAAGAAATGGGGATAAACATTCCGATCCTTGCAGGAGATGGAGTGCAAGCACCTGAGCTTCTGGAACTGGGTGGCGGTTCTGTCGAGAATCTCTACTTCACAACCCATTTTCATAAAGACATGATTACAAGCGAACGAGGAAAACAATTCCTAAAGATCTTTGAAGAAGATACCGGCAGGTCAGAACCTGACGCATTCACGGCCATGGCCACTGATGCATATTTAATCCTGGTTGATGCCATCGAACGGGCAGGTTCAACAGATCCGGCTAAGATCAGGGCCGCTATTCTTACGACCAAGGATTTTGACGGCGTTTCCGGAAAAATTAGCATGAAAGATGACGGCGACCCAATCAAGGCCATGGTCATCGATAAAGTTGAAAAGGGCAAGTTTGTGTACGTGACTACGATCGAGCCCTAAGGATACTCATTATTCCACATGGACAAGGTCCAACCAAAATCACGCTCTGACAGCCTTCGAAGACAAAAACAAAACGGGATGTCATGCTCCTTTTGCAGTCTGACATCCCGGAAAATGCAATTCTACTTCTAAAAATGCGAGATTCTTACGCCTTCTTTAATGACGCCAACACAGTGCTAGGGCTAAGCGGAAGACGTCTTATGCGAACACCGGTGGCCTTGAAAAAGGCATTTGCCACTGCAGGGGCTGTGGCGGGAACACCAAGTTCCCCTATTCCGCCGATTTTTTCCGTGCTCTTGACAATGTGGACGTCTATCTCGGGAACTTCACTCATTCGAATAACATTGTAATCATCGAAGTTCGCCGACTTTACCCCGCCGTTTGCGAACTGAACCTCTTCTTTGATGACCGTGCTCAAGGCCAGGATGACACCGCTTCTAATTTGTTCAGTGATGGGGCCCGGATTGACCGTGGGTCCGCAATCCACACCGTAAACAATCCGATGCACTTTGATCTTGCCGTCCTTCTTATCAACCGAAATGTCAGCCACCGCAGCAACCCAACTACCAAAAGTAGCATGCTGAGCTATGCCTCGTGCCTGGCCTTCGGGAATCGGTTTGCCCCAACCGGCCTTTTCAGCCACCTCTTTCAAGACACGGCTGGCCCTCATATTATTCTTTAGGCTCTGCAAACGAAACTCCAACGGATCCTTCCCCGCAGCGTTGGCCAATTCATCCATAAAGGATTCAATGACAAAGGCATTGGGGCCATTCTGGACCGCACGCCATGGGAAGGTCGGCATAGGCAATTTAGACAGAAGCAGTTCAATGTACAAGTTCGGTATTTCATATTGAATCCTGGCGTTCCACATAGGAGACTTCTCATCATCCCATAGACCCCACATGCAATACCAATCTATCCCATCCTTAAAGGCTTCTGGAGGTTTGATATCTCGCATTAATGGCACACTGACAAGCTTGTGCGACCAGGCAACCAACTGACCCTTTTCGTCAAGTGCGGCCTCGACTCGGTGCGAGGCAGGGGACCGGAAGGAATCGCCCTTTGTATCGTCATCTCTAGTCCACAACACCTGAACCGGTTTCCCGAGAGCTTTGGAAACCATGACCGCCTGGGCCACAAAGTCCGGCTTCGCTCGTCGCCCTAAACCGCATCCTAAGAATGTGTTATTTACCTGGACCTTCTCGATAGGAACTCCCGACACTTTTGAGGCGAGACCCTTTGCGGCTGTAAGAGCTTGAATAGGCCCCCATATCTCGCATCGGTCTGCTTTCACGTCGGCCGTACAGTTCATCGGCTCCATGGTCATGTGCGCGACACACGGGACGTAGTAAGTCGCTTCCAGCTTCTTGGAAGCTTCACCAAGAGTTTTCTTGGCATCGCCTGTATTGAGGACCGTGGCACCAGGCTTGTCCAGGTCTTCCATCAATGACTTTTCCACAAACTGAGTGTTCATGTCCGGAAGCGCACCTTGATCCCACTTTAACTCGAGTGCCTCCCTTCCCTTAAGTGCGGCATCAGTGGTTTTCGCGCAGACCGCGACCCCTATAGGAAGCTGAATGACTTTTACTACCCCGTTGATCTGCTCCGCAGCCTTTGCATCGAACGAAATCAACTTAGCCCCATACGCTGGGGGACGTGCGATCACCGCGTAATGCAAATCTTTGAGTCTCACGTCCGCGCCGTAGACTGCCTCTCCGCTCACCTTTTCAGGCACGTCAACGCGGGGCATGGTTTTGCCAATGTACCGGAACTCGCTTTCTTTCTTGAGCGCAGGATCTTTCGGCGCCTCGAGTTTCGCCGCTTCCTGGCACAGCTTGCCGTACGTTACGGTGCGGTTGCTTTTTGTGTGCTTCACGGTATTCAGTGAGGCCTGGCATTCGTTTTCCGGGACTTTCCAGTTTGTAGCCGCTGCCTTAATCAGCATGGCTCGGCCTGTTGCTCCAGCTTTTCGCAAGGGTTCATAGAACCCTCTCACGCTGGCGCTACCCACAGTAATCTGCCCTCCCAAGATTGGGCTCTTGAAAGCATCTGCTGCGGGGGCTTTGAGTACCTGAACCTGTTTCCAGTCTGCCTCAAGCTCATCTGCGATAAGCATCGCGTGGGACGTCAGGACCCCTTGTCCCATCTCGGCATTGCCGATAAAAATCGTAACCTTGTTGTCCGGAGTAATAGTGAACCAGGCATTGGGACTAAACGCCGCGATTTCTTTTTGCTCCGCGGCATTAACGATCTTATACCCCAATGGACCTACGGAAATCGCGAGGGTAAGCCCGGCCAGAGAACCTTTTAAAAAGGCACGTCTCGAAATCTCAGTATTTTTCATGTCGTGCCTCCCTTCTTCGTCAGTTGCAGAGCAGTTTTGATGCCCTGCTTGATGGCAGGATAGCTCCCACACCGGCAGATAACATCATCCATTTTGCTGACAACCTGGTCTGCACTAGGAGTTGGTTTTTGGGATAAATGGGCAGCGACCTGCATGATTACTCCAGGTTGGCAATAACCGCATTGAGGAACCTGTTCTTTGATCCAAGCCTGTTTTACCGGGTGATTCTCGGGAAGTCCTTCAATTGTGGTAATCTTCTTTCCTTTTACGTCATCGACGGAAATCGTGCACGATTTGACCGCCTTGCCGTCGATATGGACCGTACAGGTCCCACATTCTCCGATACCACAACCGTACTTGGTGCCCTTCAGGTCCAGGTTGTCCCTGAGCGCCCAAAGCAACGGCGTATCGCCCGGCACATCCACCTGATGAACTTTTCCGTTCACATTAAGAGAGATCATAAGCCCCTCCTTTCAAAATTGGTTTTGTTTGAAATTGTTTTATGCCGAATCATTATTTCTCCTTTCGTTAGCAGGGTTTTCATGAACCTTGTTTAGACAGCGAAAATGAAATTCCTAATGATTCACCAAGAGCTGCCAATTCGTCTATGGTAGCGGGCATCATAGGTATGCCGTTTTTCAATCGCTCCGTCTCCGTTCTCAACTCCGGTTCACCGGGGATTACTATTTCTTCACAGTTTTTCGCTTTAGCGCTTTGCTTGATCTGCATAATATAACGATCTACTTCTCTCTTAAATTCATCTCTTCCGATAAAGCAGTCGGGATCGATCGCAAAGAAGGAATGGCAGGTTCCCTGAATGCCGGTTTCATCTTCCTCGTACAGACTTTTGATTCGGGACGTCCATTTACCTCCGGTCAGTACGGCTGTGAGCATTTCATGTATCAGCACCATGCCATAGCCCTTATGGCCTCCCACTGGAGTCAAAGACCCTCCACCTTCATAACCTTCATAGGGGTCCTCAGTGGGTAAGCCCTCTTTGTTAACAGCCCATCCCAGCGGGATTTTTTCCCCTTTCTTGCGGGCCAGAATGAGCTTCCCGGAGGACACGACACCCAATGAAAAATCCAGGACTACTGGAGGACATTTGCCCGCGGGGATTGCATAAGCCATGGGATTATTGCCTATAATTCGCTCTCGGCCTCCCCATGGGAACATCATCGGGGCGGAATTGGAGACAATATACCCGATGAAATCTTGCTCCAGGGCCATCATTGGAAACAGGCCCGCCACGCCGAAATGGCCGCTGTCCTTTACAGAGACCCAGCCAATGCCATGTTCCTGGGCCTTGGCAATTGCTTCTTGCATCGCCCTATATGCGACAATATGTCCCATAGATCCGTGAGCTTCCAGGAATGCTGTGGGACCTTTGTCTTTGACGGGTGTAAGTCGGCACTCTTTGCGCACATATCCCTTCTGAAGTCTCCGGATATAGATAGGCAAGCGTGTGACACCATGAGTTTCAACACCCCGCAAATCCGCCCTTGCCAACAGACCGGCAATGATCTCCGCTTCTTCAGCGGGAACACCTACCTTCATATAAGCCTGGCAACAGAATGCCTTAAGATCGGGGAAGAAAATACGCTGATTGGAATTAATATCCATGATAGCCTCTTCACTTGGCAATGCGCTAGATTTTTTTCAAAAATTTTCGACCGTTCTCGCCTAGTATCCCATTAATTTGTTCTTGAGAAAGAGGCAGCTTCTTGATCTCATCGACTAATTTCTTAATGGACTGCCCGTCTCGCATCTCCTGGGGGTAATCAGTCCCTAGAAGAAGATTTTCCGGTTTGATTTCAACCAGAGCGCATTTGACCGGATTAATGTTGCCGAAACAGCCACCCATGTCGAAGTAAAGCCTATTCAGATAATTTCTGAACGGCTCTCGCGGCAATTTACCATGCTTTTCATGACTTTCCGTCATCCAGAAGACCTTATCCTGGTATGGCTCGATCCGGCCCATGAGTGCCGCAATCCCACCTCCAAGATGGGAGATGATGAAGTTCAGCCGGGGAAATTCGTCCATAATACCGCCGTTTATAAGTCGTATTACTGCGAGCACTAGCTGGAACTCTCTGCCGACGCTGCGTCCCAGGTCATAATCCATATAATTTCCCGGTGAACTCAGGGACGGATGAACGAACACGAATAGGCCCAGCTCTTCGGCTTTGCGGTAAAAAGGCCGCAATTCAGGGGCATCCAGCTCGATCTCGCCGAGAAGAGAAGGCAAGGCAACGCCTTTGTAACCCAGATCGGAAACGCATCTTTCCAGTTCACGAAAGGATTCCTCCCCTCCTAGAGCCGGAACGTGCGCCATCCCTTCGAGCCTGCCGGAAAAGCTTTCTTCAACCCATTTCAATTTGTCGTTCACCATCCGGCACTGATTAAGGTCAGGAACCAGGCCGGAAGGAGAGGATAGAATTGCCACGTCGACGCCTGCCTCATCCATGGCGGCAACATGCTGTTCCAAAGCGAACAGCTGCTGTTGTGGCATTTGAGTGGGAACGCCATTGACAAAGATGGTCCGGGGCGTACCGCCCGGTCCCAATTTGGGGCGGACCAATTCTTCCGGCGAATAGTGAATATGAAAATCAACTATCATAGCGACTCTCCTATTGCTCTTTTTGCTCCGGCTGTGACATTTCGGCAGCCGCCACTTTTGCCGGGACTATTTCCATTACGTGTTCCTCATCTTCAATGTTTCGGAATCGAGGGACAACTATAGCCGCGGTTATGATGTACTGGATCTTGCCATAGACAATAGAAGGCAAGGCCGTGAGCGGATTGAAGTGCCTCAGAGCGATGAGCATGGCCATTGCCGCATTTTCTACACCCACCTGGAAACAGGCGGCTTTACGCTGCGCATAATTAAACCCGAAGAACTTGGGTAGAAAATAACCTAATGCGAGCCCCACCACCGTCTGGACGAGACACACGGCCACAAGATAGAGAAGTATGGAGAACTGTTGAATCAGTGTGCTCGTGCCCTTGGACATGGTGCCCATAATTATGAACGTCAGGCATATGACCGCGAGCGGGCCGAAGGCAGGTTTGATCTTATTTACGGACTTCGGGAAGATGGAGCCTAAAACCGTGCCTGCGACGACAGGCACAACCACCATGTACATGAGATCTTTGAAGATCGCATTCGCATTAAGACTGGCAATGCCGCCTGCCAGCCACAAGATCAGTATGGGCTGTATGAAAGGTGCGAGGACCGTGTTGATCGTTGTGTATGAGACCGATAGGGCCAGATCCCCCTTACTTATCATTGTAAGTGCGTTTGATCCTCCTCCGGTCGGTGTCGTTCCCAAGACGATGATGCCCACCGCTAAAGCGTTCCCCGCGGGACCGGGAAAGAGCTGGAGTAAAACCAAAGAAAGGAGAAAGGCAACTAAGGGCATGGAGACCCATCTCAGCAACACGCCGATCGCCAACACCTTGGGCCTTTGGACCATGCGTTTCCAATCTGGTAGATTAATGGCCAGCCCCATTGAAAACATGATAACCATGAGCAGACCGGGGCCGGCAGGCGGCACCACGCTTTTCTCAACGGAAGGATAGAACAGATAACCGACGAGAATGCCGAGTGTGAGAAAAAGCTGGGGTACTGAAGAAATATAACCGCCGATCCTCATCGGGAAGGAAAGAGTTGAGGGAGGTTTTTTTATGTCGAGATAGGCGAAATAACCCACTAATAACCCGATAATCCATAAGACGATAGTGGCCGCACTCACTACAGGCATTTCGCTCAGTGACATGCCAACGAATTTTGAGGCTAAAAAAGGAATCAGGAAACCTAACGTAAAGCACGTGTTGGAAAGATATTTAAGTTTCTTGGATGCCATGGCAGCTCCTTTTCCAAAAGTATGTGAAACCTAAAGTCTCTCAGACTTGCCGCTTGCTTCTTGGGATCAATTTCGGCTAGTCTCCAGATTTTATTCGATTCCAGCCAGCCGCTTTGCGCATCCCTTTTTATAATCAGTGTCCGATTCCCTTAAGAGCGTAAGACGGTGGGCTGCGGGTGAACCCCCTCCATGAATGTCGGAGATTGTATCCGCACTTTCCATAACCATTTTTTCCACAAGTCGCAGCATCTTAACCCGCTTTTCCACAGGAATTGCTGTTGCTCCCTTGAGGTATTTCTTCAGTAGCTCACCGATCTGAGGATTCTCAAAATCCCTTTCAGAAGGCAAATCAGCAACAAACCCGCCACTTAGGTCAATGAGGAGCCGCATCACTTCGCTCATTTCTCTACTTTCGTGGATTTTAGAGGCATTAGCCAGAACCGGATCTATAAAGAAGGTACCCGACGGTTCTTTCTTGCCTTCGTAAGAAGCGGCCAAGCTACAGCCATAAAGCGTTTCCGCTGTGTGGATCATATCCACAACCTTCTCCTTGAGATGTCCAACCTTTGCTGTTCCGTTGTATTCCATCATAAGGAGAGCCGCTCCGGTCATGGCGTCAATCTTACCTGACTTACAGCCGCCGTGGGATTGCCGATGAAACGCCGAGAATCGGCTCACCATCTCTACCGCGAATTCCGCTTCCCTGCACATGAAGACACGTTCCCAGGGAACGAACACCTCATCAAAGATTACAGTCGGGCAGTACTTGCTATAACGAATATTCCCACAATCGACCCCCTCGATTTCACGCGTATCCATAGAGTTTCTTCCCACGACGTGAATGAGGCCCTTGGTATCCGCGGGGATGGCAAATGCAAGGGCGTAATCCTCATCACCCTTCTGCATCGCCCTGGTGGGAAGCACAATAATTTCATGAGCGCTCAAGGACCCGGTCTGATGGACTTTTGCTCCTTTTACGATGATTCCCTCTTTCGTTTGGTCCACAAGACGGAGGTACATGTCCTTATCCTCCTGCTCATGAGGACTCAGACTGCGATCCCCCTTCACGTCAGTGACGCTTGCATTCCCGGTAAGATCGTTCAATTGCATGTACTTCAGGAATTCAGTGAAACGATTGTAATAGTGAGTGCCATACTTCTTATCTATATCGTAAGTGACGATGGAAAGCGTGCAGAGACAATCGAGCCCGGTACACCTCTGATGACATGTTCCTACATGTCCTCCAAGTATCCGATTTATTTTAACTCTTTTCACCAGGTCTTCAATAGAGTGAGGTACGACTGTAAATCTGTTGATCCGTTCTCCTATGATCGGAGAAATGGCCGTAAAGAGTTCCTGATGTTTTTCTTCATTCGCTAATTCATAAGTAGCGCCTGTCGCGTTAATACCTGCCCTTATTCGTGGATTACTTAGCGGGTCCTCTATCTTCTCCCCGAACATGTAGGCTATCGGTCTTAACTTTTTCAAACTGTCTATATATTGTTCAAAGGTCTTCAACTACATGCCTCCTCTACACTAACGTCCATTGCAAATCCTCGGCGAAAAGCTGCGATGTTCAACATCTTGGCCTTGGGCGGAACTGAAAATTGAATCGCCTTTTCCATGGAATCTATTGAGACAACCGGGCTTCTTTTGATCAGTGCCCCCAAAAGAATGAGATTAGTTACAATTGGATTATTCATTTCATTCTCGGCAATGCTAGTCGCAGGAATCCGAAGAACTTCGTAATTTCCTCGCTTTGGGCCTGACGCCATGTCCGAGTCAACGATAACTAGACCTCCAGGTTTCAACTTATCAATGTCGCGAGGCAGGGCCTCTTCAGCCAAGGCGATCAGAATATCCGCTTTCCTGACCTGAGGATCTAAAATCGGCTCCTCGGAAATGATTACTTCGGTTCTTGCCGCACCACCCCTTAGCTCTGAACTATAAGATTGGGTCTGAACTGCTTTTTTTTGATCGTAAACCGTAGCGGCAGTTCCAAGGAGTATCCCGGACAGAACCACGCCTTGACCGCCTACGCCACCTACTATGATTTCCGTCCGTTTCATCGAGGTCTCTCCATGGCTCTAGCCTTCATTGTCTGTATCTCTTCGACCATCTCAGGCTTTTCGATATCTACAAGCTCTCCCACAACAATTCGTTCTTTCAACTCCTCTTCAGTCAGCCCGGTTGTCTTTTCAATTCGGATGGATCTTTTCCTATAGTCCTCCATCATTTGAACGGATCCGTTCATGCCGGATTTGCGGCCGAACTGCACAGGGCATTGAGAGTAGACTTCAATAAACCCGAAGCCCTTCTTCCGGATGGCTTTCTTAATCGAGTTCGTCAACTCTCTGGGATGCACCGTGGTCCAACGGGCGACAAAAGAGGCTCCCGCAGCGATGACCAGGCGTGAGATATCAAAAGAGTTCTCAAAACTGCCATAAGGCGTTGTGGTGGTTCTCACTCCCGCGGGTGTAGTAGGCCCGGCTTGGCCTCCGGTCATGCCGTATATTCTGTTGTTAACACAGATAACGGTCATGTCCACATTCCGCCTTGCATTGTGGATGAGATGGTTGCCGCCGATGGCCACGAGATCTCCGTCTCCGCTAACAACCATCACGTTTTTATCCGGCAGGCCCATCTTTATGCCCAAAGCATAAGCAATGGGTCGTCCGTGAATGGAATGAAGGACGTCCGCGTTAAAAAATGGGCTCGGTATCCAGGCCGCGCAACCTATTCCTGAAACAAAAACGAAGTCATCCATGTCCAATCCAAGTTGATCGATGGCACGTAAAATACTCTGGACGACTATGCCGTTGCCGCATCCCGGACAATTGGTGCTGGAGGTGACCGAAGGCCGGACAAATTTGCGAAGGGGATGGGCGATCTCCTTCATTGGGTGACCTCCTTGATCTTGCTCAGGATGTCTTCCGGGTCTTGTATTTTCCCGACCAGTTTTGGAGGCAGAAAGGAAACATCAGTGAATCGAGCAGCAGCAGCTTTGATGTATGGATACATTTGCCCGAGATTGTTTTCCAGTACTATTACGTGCTTTGCTACTTTAGCCATTTTCTCTATCTCATTATCCGGAAAAGGCCATACTGTGACCAGACGAAGCGTCCCGGCGGATATGCCGGCTTCCCTCGCCAGAGCAGCTGCCGCTGCGCCAGCACGAGCAACAGGCCCGTATGAAACTAAAACGACATCTCCTCTTTCGTAATTACTATCCACAATCGTAATCTCTTCTTTGTGTTTGAGAATCTTGTTGCTAAGTCGCCGCACGAAGAGATCGAGAGAAGAGTAGTCAATGAGATTTCGTTTCCCAGCTTCGTCATGACAGGAACTGGTCACGTGCGCCTTGAAGCCTTTCCCGAAAATGGGCATCGGGGCAATGTCCTCATCAAGAAAGCCTTTGATGGTCTGAGGGTCTGTGGCCTCCGGCGGTGTTTTTCGATACAGCCTTTCAATCTTGTGAGGCTCCGGTATCAAAACTTCTTCCCGCATATGCCCCAGAAAGGCATCTGAAAGGATGAAAACCGGAGTCCTATACTTTTCGGCATAGTTAAACGCAGTTATCGTATAATTGAACATCTCCTGAGGAGAGGAAGGACAAAGGGCGATGATCTCATAATCACCGTGCGAGCCGTGCTTTGCCTGCACCATATCACCCTGCATCCCCACAGTAGGCATGCCGGTAGTAGGCGCCCCGCGTTGAACATTCACGATGACACAAGGTGTCTCAACTCCCACGGCAAAACCGATATTTTCCAACATGAGGCTAATACCGGGCCCAGAAGTGACAGTCATCACCTTCTTCCCTGTCCAAGAGGCCCCAATTATAGCCGCAATCGAGCTTATTTCGTCTTCCATCTGAAGGAAAACGCCACCGACCTCAGGGAGCCTGAGGGCGAGCCTATTCGCGATCTCGGTAGCGGGCGTTATGGGATAGCCGGCCGCGAATTCGCAGCCGGCGGCCAGCGCACCTTCCGCGCAGGCTTCATTCCCCATCATAAAGTGTCGGCCTATTCGAACTCTTCCCGCAATCATCTCTTCACACTTCTTTTTGATCTTTTTCCTGTCACAGCGATGGCAAGGTCCGGGCAGAAGACCATGCAATCCTCACACGAGGTACATGATTGCGGTTCAGCTATTTCGGGAGGGCGGTAGCCCTTCCGGTTCAGCATCAGTGCCGGTTTGAAAACCTCATGCCGGCAGACGGAGAGGCAAATACCACACCCCTCGACACCCTTACACAACTCTTTATAAATTCGCAGGTTACTCATAATATTTGCCTCTTGGCGCATCTTCTCCACTTCTATACTTGCCTTAGGACCGGGTTCGTGGCAGCCTTCGATCTTCCTTTCCGGGCCGGTCCCCTTAATTGAGCCAGGTAGCTGTTCTTGGAGAAAAGGAGATGATCCGTCACAAGCTTTTCCAATGCTTCGCCGTCCCGCTGCTCAACTGCCTTGATCATGGCCTTGTGCGCACTTATTGACTGCTCAATTCGATTCGGCTGGGACCAGGCATTAAACTTAACGATATGCGCTTTTGTGCTAAGGTAATCGATCATGCTGTTGAGGTAGCGGTTCTTGGAAGCCTGGGAAAAGGCCCGGTGAAACTCATTGTCCTTTTCAATCATCTCGTCTGTTCTATCGCGTAGATGCCTTTCCAATTCCTTGCAGAGCTTTTTCAGGTGTTGTATCTCTATCTCGGTGATATTCTTGACGACGAGACTCGCTGCAATAGCTTCGAGCTTTGTGCGGAGGAAATAGATCTCCTCCACCTCCTCGGCGGTAAGATCCATAACAATGGCCCCGCGGTATGGTGTGTGCTTAACCAACCCTCTCCCTTCCAGGATTTTCAGGGCCTCTCTAATCACCGTGCGGCTGACATCGAAGTGTGCGAGCAGATCCCTTTCGATGAGGCGTTCCCGGGGCTTAAAGTAGCCTGACAGAATGGCATTTTCCAATTCTCGCATCACCAAGGCTGAACTCACACTCAGGGGGGGGCGCTCTGCATTATTTGAGTTTGCGTTTACCAAATCGTCCTCCGTTCAGCGGTAAATGTCCAAAGATGTCTTTGATAACTGCCGCCTATTTCGCAAACTCCACATATACCCTGTCATTTCCATTGACAGGCGGCGGCGCAAAAAGAGTAGCCACTTGCATGCCTTCAGGACCCAGGGCCTTGGTTCCATGGATCATCCCCCGCGGATTGATGTGAACATCCCCTTCCTTGACTTCCGTCCATTTCCCGTTGATGTACATTGTGCCGGAGCCTTTGTGTGCGATAACAACCTCTTCTGCCGAAGTATGATAATGAGGCGGAAGAATTGGGTTAGTTATCAGCAGAACCAGACTCCGCGGTGATTGGCATACCGGGTCCAGTCGCAATTGTTTGCCAGGCTCCAAGGGATGAGTGTCGAAGAATGATGCTAGATTAATGAGCATGCTGCCATCATACTTTGTGTCGATCAAACCCTTGTCACCCACTACGGTACCGGGCGCAACATCTTTTAGAGCCACTTTCTCGCTCTTTCCGGCTGGCCGTGCGGCCCTAAAGGAAAGCACAAGGAATTCTTTGCCGTTTGGAATTCGAGTGCCCTGAACCACTCCGCGGGGAATCACACACATGTGGCCGGCTTGAACATTCTTCCACTCGCCGTTGACATACTGTTCGGCTTCACCTCTGAATACGTAAACGACTTCGTCCGAGTCCGAGCAATAATACAGCTCCCTATTCTGGCCTTTGTTGCTCACCGCTGCAATCTGGCATCGCGGCGACTCGAACATTACGTCGCTCCGCACGAGTGTTCCCTGTGCCGGCGAATGATTGGCGAACCATTTATCCAGATTGACGACCATTCCATCAAACTTGGTGTGGAGTAACGAGCGATCTATGCACGCATCGCCGTATGCACCAGAAACTTTGGCCTCCGTGCTTTCGGGAGTGGCCCATACACCAGTGCCCAGCCCGCTTAATGCGACTGCGCCACCGATCACCCCTATCGACTTAATAAATTCTCTTCGAGTGGTTGACAAATCTTTTTGCATAATTCTCCTCTTTCCCTTTGGAGATTGTAGGGGTACATTAGGCCCTTTACTGCATTAAAACGCATGCTACAAGCACCCGCTGCGGAGCCTGCATCTCTGGAAAGACTAAAGTCAGCGCTTGCACCCCGTCCGGTCAGCCACCCTCCCTTTCCAGGAGCGAACCCTTTACTTCAAATCTTCTCGGAATATCCTATCGCTGCCGTTCGCTTGCGGCGGGGCGAACACAGCAAATATTTTGTACTCCTTGCCCGCCGGATGAATGCCGTGGATCATTCCGCGCGGGCAAAAGTGAATAACGCCGGGATCCATTTTTGTCCACTCCCCGTTGATATATATTTCGCCTGTACCTTTATAGGTGTAGATAATCTCATCTGCCGAGCCATGATAGTGAACCGGCAGGGCGGGCATTTGGGCGAACATCAACTGACTGCGCAAAGTTCCCATGACCGGGTCACTCCGCATGGTTTTGCCTGACTCTACAGGGTGAGCGGCGTACCATTGATCCATGTTATAGACGTACCCCTTCTTGTACTGCGTATCCAATAACGACCAGTTGCCGACAACAGCTCCTTCTTTGGCGGTGGTTATGTCGCTATTTAAGAATACCCGGTCATTGCCTCCGGGAGGAGGTGCAGTGAAAATAGACATGGCATAGAATGGGTCTTTGCCCACGATCCGTGTAGCGTGGACGACTCCCCGAGGATTATAGTGTACGTCGCCGGGCTTCATCTCTACCCATTTGCCGTCAACATACTGTTCACACTGGCCTTTAACCGCAACCACAATCTCATCTGCAGCGGTATGGTAATGCAGATCGATCAGCGCTCCTTTGTTGATCGCCCCCAGTACTATGATCCGGGGCGTCTGAAACATCGGCTCCATCCTCATCATTTGCCCTGCTTCGATGGGATGGTCTGCAAACCACTTCTCAAGATTCACGTTAAACGGGCCGGGGTACTTGGTATCGACCGAATGAGTATCGCCGATCAGTTTGCTGGCGGGGGCTGCCGCGGCTCCGGTGGTCGGCTTGGACGCACCCGGTGTTTCGGCGGCAGCCAAAGGACCAGGGGCGGCGATCCCGAGGGCCAGAACACCCGCGCCGGTCAGTTCGATGAAATCTCTCCTGCTGAGTTTCATGTTCGTCTCCCCTTTCGATTTTGTATATTAGTTGGTATACCATTTGGCGGATCACTGTCAAATATTTTTGTCTCTTTTTTCTAACCCACCAGTCACGGGCGGTCAAAGAATGTCATTGCGAGCGGAGCGAAGCAATCTCTGTTCTCATGCGTGTTTGGCAAAATCCGGGATTACTTTCCTGCGGAACGCGGGATCACACTCCTCGC
Organism: Desulfomonilaceae bacterium; assembly: GCA_052144015.1. GTDB lineage: Bacteria > Desulfobacterota > Desulfomonilia > Desulfomonilales > Desulfomonilaceae > DATJPW01. The sequence continues at coordinate 1,322 of JBKQRG010000435.1, read as the reverse complement.
AATGACAAGTTGGGGCCTGCCATTACGACCGCGTAACCCGAGACCTGTCATTGCGAGTGGAGCGAAGCAATCTCGCTTTGGGGATTGCTTTCCCCCGGAACGCGGGATTTCACTCCTCGCATGACAATCCATGGCCCCCATAATTGAGGGGTTACCCGTTTGTCATTTAAAATTCCTGTCCCAACAGAGGTTGACACTGTGTATTGACAGTGACAAAATTCACTTATGCGAGGACCCAAAAAACCCAAATCAGGCGCAGTAGGATTGGACCGGATTCTTGGTGAGGCTCAGCGGGAACGTGAGATACGCGCAGCAGGTTACCGCGATCGGGCGTTGAAGATCTACCCGCCGATTTGCGGTCGATGCGGACGCGAATTTTCGGGCAGACGGCTTCGTGAGCTGACTGTGCACCACAAAGACCATAACCACGACAACAATCCGCCGGACGGTAGCAATTGGGAGCTGCTGTGTATCTATTGCCATGACATGGAACACCAGCGCTACGTTGATGAAGAGAATTATGGGGACGAGAGCAAGGCAGATGAGCGAGATTCTTCGTCCTCGTACCGCCCGTTCGCCAATCTTCAGGACCTATTGAAGGACAAGAAATAGATCCCGATTTGGCGTGAAATTCACCGACCTCAGAATCTGTTCGTTAGTTTGATCAGGGCAGTAGTCTCTTCTTGCTTTCTAGCCATTGATACTCCTTCCAATTTTACTCAATGATCCTTGACGATTTCACTCAGCCCAGCGCATCCTCCCCATAGTCGCAGAGCGAGACCGAGTCTCAAGCAGAAAAGGATCCAGGTTTTGCCCTGAATCCTTAATGATTTCTTTGGTGCGCCCTAAGAGATCCGAACTCCCGACCTTCTGATCCGTAGTCGGGTTATTTTTAGGTAATCAATATAAATTCAAGTAGTTGTCGGCGAAGCCCGTTGCAAGAATTCGCGACAATCCATAACCATCAATAACTGATTCCCGCAAAAGTCCCGCACGCCTAGTCGAGTCGTGCCATTGCATGTCTGGGAGCTGCTGCACGCAAAGTGAACTTTTTTGGATTCTCCTTGTTCTTTGTCATTTATCCTGAAAAACTGGAATGCGTTTTTCAAAAAAGGCGCTTACCCCTTCCTTGAGGTCCTGACTTGGCAGTTTCGGTCATCGTGAAGTATCCTTCTTATCCAATTCTTGATTAATCTGATCGAAATTGTTCTGCGCCGCTTTGTTCAGAGGATCAAGCTTCAAGATGGTTTTAAATACCATTAGTGCTTCAGTGAATTTTGAGCTCTGGGCCAGAGCGACCCCGTACATGTTCAAGAGTTCCA